>NZ_AYMF01000026.1:0-198870 GCF_000633435.1 Achromobacter sp. DH1f
CGGGGTTGCGGGCGGCCAGCATGTCGGCGCTGAGCTGGCCGCTGAGCGCGCGGCTGCCCACACAGGAAATGCCGTAGTCGCTGGGTTCTTCGGACAGGAAGTCGATGACTTCGAAGTCGTGTTCCAGTTCGATGCCGTGTTCTTGCAGGGTGTGGGCGACTTCGATGCCGGCCAGCACGCCGATGATGCCGTCAAAGCGGCCGCCGCTGGGCACGGTGTCGCAATGCGAGCCGGTGGCAATCGGCTTGCGGCCAGGGTTGCGGCCGGCGCGCGTGCCGATCAGGTTGCCGCCGGCATCCACACGCGTCGTCAGGCCCGCGGCTTCGAATTCGGCGCGCAGCCACTGGCGCGCTTCTTGAAACAGCGGCGAGAACGCGCGGCGGGTCCAGGGCTGGTCGGGCAGCGTGAAGCGCGACAGGGTCTGGACGCGAGCCCACAGGCGATCGGCGTTCAGGGGCGGAAAAGGCTGGGACATGGGCGCGGCCTTCATGCCTGGCGCGGGCGCAGGAAGCGGCCGTCGCCTTGCTGGTTGACGATGCGCTGGCCGTCGTAGACCTGCTGGCCGCGGCACCAGGTGCCGGCCACCCGCACGGTGAATTCACGGCCCTCGAACGAGCTCCAGTTCACGGCGGCCAGGCTGCCGGACGGATCGAAGGCGTAGCGTTCCGGGGTGAGGATGACGATGTCGGCGTCCTTGCCGACATCCAGCGTGCCCTTGCGGTCGTCGAGCAGGAAGTGCTTGGCGGGGTTGCTGCACAGCTGGCGCACCACCATGGTGGGCGAGATGCCGTGTTCTTCGCAGCCGGTCCAGAAGGCCGGCAGCAAGGTTTCCAGGCCGGGGCCGCCGGATGAGTTCTTGAAGACGTTGGGATTCTGCTTGCGCTCCAGGCCCCAGCTGACGTGGTCGGACGAGACGAAGGTGCATTCGTCGTTGGCGATGTGGGTCCAGAGCAGGTCGACCTCGGCCTTGGGGCGGATGGGCGGGTAGTGCTTGGTCTTGGCGCCGAAGCGGCGGGTGTGTTCTTCGTGGTTCAGCATCAGGTACTGCACGCAGGTCTCGATGCTGGCGCGGTGGCCGTTGCGGCGGTACATGTTGCAGATCTCGAAGCCGCGCGAGGTGGACACGTGTACGGCGTGGGCGCGGGCGCCGGTTTCGGCGCCGATCTCGTAGATCAGGGCGGTGGCAAGGTTTTCGATCAGCGGCGTGTGGGCGCGCATGAAGGCGTCCCAGCCGGTGTCGCCGGCATCGACCAGGCGCGCGATGTTCTTGCGCGTCATTTCCTGCATCTGGTTGTGCACGCCGCAGGCCAGGCCCGACGGCGCGATCAGGCGAAAGGCGTCGTACAGATCGTCTTCTTCGATGCGCGGAAAGCGGCCGGGCGTGGCTTCGAAGGTCGAGAACTTGAAGGCACAGACGCCGCCCTCGATCAGGCCGGCGGCGGCCGCCAGGCCGTGTTGGGTGTTCAGCGTGCCGAACAGGGCCACGTCGACGTGGCAGTCGCGTTCGACCTCGGCGATCTTGGCGTCCAGGTGCGGGCGCGAGGCCACGGGTTCGGGGTCGTCGTAGGGCATGTCGACCATGACGGTGACGCCGCCCGCCGCTGCGGCGCGGGACGCCCAGCCCAGGCCTTCCTGGTTGGCCTGGCTGCCGGAATGCACCTGGCCGTCGACCACGCCGGGGATGATCCACTGGCCGGTGGCGTCGACGCTCTCGCGCGCCGCGGGGGCCGCGCCGGTGCCGCGGGCGGCGATCTTGCCGCCTTGCACCGCCAGCCAGCCGTTTTCCACAATGCCGTGCGGATCGACGATATTGCCGCGCACCACCCAATCGAAATCGCTCATGACCACTTCCATTCAGACTAAGGATTGAAGGGCAGTGTAGTAACCGCAGATCAAAACGTCTTATGCTTATATGTACATGGGAATTAACATCAGGTTAAGCATATGAAATTGAATCTGCGGCAGATCGAGGTGTTCCGCGCCATCATGATCAGCGGCTCGATCAGCGGCGCCTCGAAGCTGTTGTTCGTGTCGCAGCCCGCCGTCAGCCGGCTCATCGCCTATACCGAGCAGCGCCTGGGGCTGATGCTGTTCGAACGCATCAAGGGCCGGCTGTACCCCACGCCGGAAGCGCGCCGGCTGTTCGTGGAAGTGACTGCGCTCTATCAGAACGTGCAGCGCGTGAACGAGGTGGCCGACAACCTGGCCGAGAACCGCGAGGGCCAGCTGCGGCTGTCTTGCAGCCCCAGCCTGGGGCAGTCGCTGCTGCCGCGCGCCATTGCCCGGTTCCGCCGCCAGTTTCCCGAGATCCGCATCGTGTTGCAGACGCTGATTCCGGCGGTGATGGAGCAGTCGCTGCTGACCCAGCAGGTCGAGCTGGGGGTGGCGTACATGCCGGTGAACCACCCCAGCCTGGCCACCCGGCCGCTCTATGAAAACAAGATCGTGGCGGTGCTGCCGGCAGGGCATCCGCTGGCCGCGCGGCGCCAGGTCACGGCGGCCGAACTGGCGCGCGAACCGCTGATCGGCTACAGCGCCGACATTCCGTTCGGCATGCTGGTTCACAAGCTGTTCGGCACCGAAGACGCCCAGCCCGAACCGCGCATCGAGGTGCAGCAGGCGCACGTGGCCTGTGCGCTGGTGCAGGCCGGGGCCGGGGTGGCGCTGGTGGACGAGATCACGGTGGCGGGGCCGATCTGGTCCGACGTGGTGACGGTGCCGATCGTGGATACGGTGCATGCGCCGGTCAATGTGTTCCACCTGCAATTGCAGCCCCTGTCGCGGTTGGCGCAGGCGTTCATTGACGTGCTGCACAAGCTGGACCTGCCGGCTTCCCCCGAATCCCACTGATATCTCGCCTGGGGATATCCCTAGGTGCGGCGCGGCCCCGGATCGCGCCTCTCTCTGGGCGCGGCCAGCAATTAACACAGCGTTATATACAAGGCATAAAAGGTAATACGACATTAACAAGATTGCTTCCTATGATTCCCCGAAATCTCCAGCGCCATGCGTCGCTGGACCAGCTAAACCGCTATCGGGAAAGGAAGGGCGAAATGGGAAGAATCTTGACGATGAAAGACGTCGAAGCCGCGGTCAGGGGCGGTTCGGTGTTTGCCTGTGGCGGGGGCGGCTGGGCCGATCATGGCCGCGAACTGGGGGCGCTGGCGGTGACCATCGGCCGGCCCGAGCTGGTCTCGATGGACGAAGTGCCTGACGACGCCTGGATCGCCACGGCTGCCGCCATCGGCGCGCCGGGCGGCCTGACCGACTGGCAGATGCTGGGCATCGACTACGTCAAGGCGGCCGAACGCCTGCAGGATGCCCTGGGCGAACGCCTGTATGGGCTGATCATCGGCCAGAACGGCATGTCCAGCACGCTCAACGGCTGGCTGCCGTCGGCGGTGCTGGGCACCAAGGTGGTGGACGCGGTGGGCGACATCCGCGCCCACCCCACGGGCGACATGGGGTCGCTGGGCTTGGCCGGCAGCCCCGAGCCCATGATCCAGTGCGCCGTGGGCGGCAACCGCGCCAACAACGCCTATATGGAACTGACCGTGCACGGCGCCACCGGCAAGGTGTCGCCGGTGCTGCGCAAGGCGGCGGACATGGCCGGCGGCTTCATTGCCAGCTGCCGCAACCCGATCCGCGCGTCGTACGTGCGGCGTCATGCGGCGCTGGGCGGCATCAGCCGCGCGCTGGCGCTGGGCGAGGCGATCCTGGCGGCGCAGCCCAAGGGCGGCAGCGCCGTGATCGACGCCATCTGCAAGGCCACGCAGGGCGAAATCATCGGCTCGGGCCGGGTGGTGCGCAACACGCTCAAGTACACCGAAGAAGCCTTCGACATCGGCACCGTCGAGATCGGCGAGGGCGCGGGCAAGCGCGTCATCCACGTGATGAACGAACACATGGCCGTGACCGACGCGCAAGGCGAACGCATCGCCTGCTACCCCGACGTCATCACCACGCTGGACGCCGACGGCAACCCGGTCAGCGCGGGCAAGCTCAAAGAAGGCCTGCAGGTGTCCATCCTGCACGTGTCCAAGCAGCACATTCCGCTGTCTTCCAGCGTCACCGACGCGTCGGTGTACCCCATCGTCGAAAAGGCGCTGGGCATGGACTTCACCGGCTACGCGCTGGCGCGCTGAGGGACCTTACGATGAAACGCGAATTCAACGTTCCCGGCGGCACGGCGCTGCGGTGCAAGGGCTGGCGCCAGGAGGCCCTGCTGCGCCTACTGGAAAACGTGCTGGCAGTGGGCGAAGACCCGGACAACCTGGTGGTCTACGCCGCGCTGGGCCGCGCCGCGCGCGACTGGCCGTCGCACGATGCGATCGTGCGCGCGCTGCTCGAACTGGAAGAAGACCAGACCCTGATCGTGCAGTCGGGCAAGCCCATCGGTGTGCTGCGCACCCATCCGCAGGCGCCCATCGTCATCATGGCCAACTGCAATATGGTGGGGCAGTGGGCCCACGCCGAAAACTTCTACCAGTTGCAGGACGACAACCTGATCTGCTGGGGCGGGCTGACTGCCGGCGACTGGCAATACATCGGCTCGCAGGGCGTCATCCAGGGCACCTATGAAATCTTTTGCCGCATCGCCGAACGCCACTTCGGCAACGATCTGCGCGGCCGTTTCATCCTGACCGCCGGCATGGGCGGCATGGGCGGGGCCCAGCCCCTGGCCGGCCGCATGGCCAACGCCGCCATCCTGACCGTCGAGATCAACCCGGAACGCATCGAAAAGCGCCTGAAGGCGGGTTTTCTGGAGCGCCGCGCCGAGTCGCTGGACGAGGCGCTGGCCCTGATCCGCGAGGCCCAGGCGGCGCGCCGCCCGATTTCCGTGGGGCTGCTGGGCAACGCGGCGGACGTCTATCCCGAAATCCTGGCGCGCGGCATCGTGCCGGACATCGTCACCGACCAGACGTCCGCGCATGACCTGGTGTACGGCTACGTGCCGTCGGGCTACACGCTGGACCAGGTGGCGCGCATGCGCCAGGACGACATGGCCGGGCTGATGAACGCCAGCCGCCAGTCCATCGTGCGCCACGTCACCGCCATGCTGGGCTTCAAGGACCGCGGCGCCGTGGTGTTCGACAACGGCAACCTGATCCGCACCCACGCCAAGCAGGGCGGCGTGGACCGCGCGTTCGAGATTCCGGTGTTCACCGAGGCTTTCCTGCGGCCGTTGTTTGCGCGCGCCATCGGTCCGTTCCGCTGGATTGCGCTGTCCAACGACCCCGACGACATCCGCAAGATCGACGACTTCCTGCTGCAGCGTTTCCCGGACAACCTGATCGTGTCCAACTGGATTCGCCTGGCGCGCCAGGAAGTGCCGTTCGAAGGCTTGCCGGCGCGCATCGCCTGGCTGGGCCACGGCGAACGCACCGAGCTGGCGCTGGAAGTGAACCGCATGGTGCGGGAAGGCATCCTGGCCGCGCCGGTGGCATTCACCCGCGACCACCTGGATGCCGGCGCCATGGCGCACCCGAACATCATGACCGAGAACATGCGCGACGGCTCGGACGCCATCGCCGACTGGCCCTTGCTGAACGCAATGATCAACTGCGCGTCCAGCGCCGACCTGGTGGCGATTCATTCCGGGGGCGGCGGCTACAGCGGCTACATGACCAGCGCGGGCGTCACGGTGGTGGCGGACGGCACCGACGCGGCGGCGCAGCGCCTGTCGCTGTCGCTGACCAACGACACGGCCAGCGGCGTGCTGCGCTATGCGGACGCCGGCTACGAAGAGGCGCTGGACGAGGTCAGCAAAAAAGGCATAGGCCGCATCGATACGTCGGTGCGGGCTTGAACGGCAGGACATAACAGCCCCGGATACGGGGCGATTCAATGGGAACGTCAATGAAGAACATCGCAATCAACCCGGGCGCCGGGGTATTGGGGGGCAATCCCCCCCATGCCGGCGCCGACGAACACAAGGGCGCCAAGAAGGCCGTCATCGCCGCATCCATCGGCAATGCGCTGGAATGGTATGACTTCTCGGTCTACGCGCTGTTCGCGGTGTACATCGGGCAGAACTTCTTTCACAACGCAGACCCGACGGTGCAGCTGATGGCCTCGTTCCTGGCCTTCGGGCTGGGCTTCATCGTGCGGCCGCTGGGCGCGCTGGTGCTGGGGTCCTATGGCGACCGCGCCGGACGCAAGGCCGCGTTGACCATGACCATCATGCTGATGGCGCTGGGCACGCTGCTGATCGCCATTGCGCCGCCGTACGCGGCCATCGGCGTGGGCGCGCCGCTCTTGATCGTCTGCGGCCGCATGCTGCAGGGCTTTTCGGCCGGCGGCGAAGTGGGCGGCGCCACCGCGTTCCTGGTCGAGCATGCACCCGAAGGCAAGCGCGGCCAGTATGCGTCGTGGCTGCAGGCCAGCATGGGCATTTCCAACCTGCTGGGCGCGCTGGTTGCCACGCTGGTGACCACGTTCCTGACCGAAGACCAGGTGGGCGAGTGGGGCTGGCGCATTCCGTTCATCGTGGGCCTGTCGATTGCCCCGGTGGGGCTGTGGATGCGCCGCACGCTCGACGAAACGCCGCATTTCCGCGAAGAACAGGCCCGTCAGGCGGCCACTAAAAACCACGTCAAGGCCCCGCTGCTGGCGGTGCTGCGCGACTACCCGCGTGAACTGTTCACCGGCCTGTGCATGTCGGTGCTGTGGGCGATCGGCCCATACGCGCTGATCATCTTCATGCCGATCTACGTGCAGAAAAGCATGGGCTTCACCAGCTCGCAGGCGTTTCTGGGGGCGCTGGTGGGCAACCTGTTCCTGATCGGCGGCTGCTTCTTTTCGGGCACGCTGTCCGACCGCTACGGCCGCCGCACGGTGCTGCGCGGCTCGGCGTTGCTGCTGCTGGTGACGGTGTACCCGCTGATGATGTGGCTGCAGGCCAACCACACGCAATTCGCGCTGATCGTGGTGCAGTCGCTGTTCTGCCTGCTGGTGGCGCTGTATGTCGGCACGGCGCCAGCAGCCCTGTCCGAGGTCTTCCCGACCGCCGTGCGTTCGTCGGGCATGTCCCTGTCGTACAACACGGCGGTGACGGTGCTGGGCGGCTTTGCGCCTGCCATCCTCACCTGGATCACCTACACCACCGGTGTGTCGTTCGCGCCGGCCCTGTATGTGATGGGCGCCTGCGTGGTGGCGCTGGTGGCGTTGACGGTGTTGCCGCAGAGCCGTCATGTCTGACGGCCGGGTGACGCTGGCGCAAAGCGTGGCGCAACGGGCGGCACGAAAAATGATGCGAAAGGCGGCGCCGGGCAGGTTGGCGGCCGCCGCGACGCTGGTCTTGTCGGTGTTGGGCAGCGCAGCCGCTCTGGCTGCGCCGACCGCCACGTCTCCCGCCGCCGCGCCGGTTGCCGCAACGACGGCCGCGCCTGCCGCCGAACTCGTGCTGTTGGGCGTGGCCGGCGGGCCCACCTGGTACGGCGCCGATTCGCCGCACGGCATCTCGTCGGCGCTGGTGGTGGACGGCAAGGCCTACATCGTCGACCTGGGGTCGGGCGCCTACCGGCAACTGCGCCGCGCGGGCATCAAGCCGGGCGCCGAGCAGGCCGTGTTCCTGACCCACCTGCATACCGACCACATCATCGACCTGGCCAGCCTGCTGATGTACGACCCCAGCGCGCGTCGCCGGGCCAAGGCCTCGTTGCAGATCTTCGGGCCGGGCCGGCGCGGGGCGTTGCCGCCTTTGGCGGCCGGCCTGGCGGGCGACCCGGTGATACACGCCGAGAACCCCGGCGCGGGTACGGCGGATCTGGTGGATTCGGTGGTGGCCGGCATGGCCGCCGACCTGAACATCCGGGTGCGCAGCGAAGGCGTGCCCGACGTGCGCGGCTTTTTCCAGGCGCACAACATCCCGGTGCCGCCCGGCGTGGTGCAGGACCCCAACACGAATCCGGCGCCGCCGATGGACCCCTTCGAGGTCTGGCGCGACGAGCGCGTGACGGTCACGGCCATCCTGGTGCCGCACGGGCTGGTGTATCCCAACTTCGCCTATCGCTTCGATACTGCCGCGGGGTCGGTGGTGTTCTCGGGCGATACGGCGGTCAGCCCCAACCTGGAGCGCCTGGCGCGCGGCGCCGACATCCTGGTGCACGAGGCCATCGACCCCGCGTGGGTCGACCACATCGTCGGCCCCAAGCCCTGGGATGCACGCCAGCAGGCGTTGGCCCGGCAACTGCTCGAAGCCCACACCACGCCGCAGCAGGCCGGCGAGGCGGCAACGCGGGCGGGCGTGAAGCGCCTGGTGCTGTCGCACCTGGTGCCCGGCGATGCCCCGGCGGCGCATTGGCTGTCGGCGCAAGACACCTTCAAGGGGCCGGTGGTGCTGGGGCAGGACCTGATGCGCATTCCCCTGATGCAAATTCCCTTGACGCAGGCAGTCAAGCAACCTTGAGCGGAGACGGCGGGATGACGGTTTTTCAAGCGGTGTCGAAGGGCGGGGCGCGGCGCGGCAGGCTGTCCAGGGTGGTGGCAGTGTCGCTGCTGGCCTGTGGCATGGCTGCGGGGCAGGCAGAGGCAGCTTCCGCTGCGGTGACCGGATCGGCCGCCGTGGCCAAGTCCACCGAATGCGCCGTCACCCTGGACGGCCGCTCGCTGACTGCCGCCCAGGTCGTGGCGGTGGCGCGGCAGGACTGCGCCGTCACCATCGCCCCGCAAGCCGCCCAACGCGCGGCCCGCGCCTACGACCTGCTGCTGGCCTACGCCCGCCTGGACAAGCCGGTGTACGGCCTGAATCGGGGCGTGGGCCTGAACAAGGACCAGACCATTTTCCAGGGCGGCGACATTTCGCCCGAGGTGCGGCGCCTGTCCGAGCAGTTCAACCGCAACCTGCTGCATTCGCACAGCGCGGCCTACGGCAACGAGGCGCCGCGCGATGTGACCCGCGCGGCCATGCTGATCCGCCTGAACACCGCGCTGTTCGGCGGGGCGGGCATGCAGCCCGCGGTGCTGGACCAATACGCCGCCTTTCTGAACCGCGATGTGACGCCGGTGATGCTGGGCGAAGGCTCGGTGGGCGAAGCCGACATCACCATCCTGCCGCAGATCGGCCTGGTCATGATGGGCGAGGGCGAGGCCTGGCGCGGCGGGCGGCGCCTGGGCGCCGCGCAGGCGCTGCAAGAGGCGGGCCTGGCGCCGGTGCGGCCGTTCGGCAAGGATGCGCTTTCCATGGTCAGTTCCAACGCCTACGGCGCCGCGGTGGCGGTGCTGGCCGCGCACGATGCGCGGGCGCTGCTGGCCCAGGCCGATGCGGTGGCGGCGCTGTCGCTGGAAGGGCTCGACGGCAACCTGGCGCCGCTGCTCGCCCCGGCGCAGTCGCAGCGGCCCTACGCCGGCCAGCGCGCCACCGCCGAACGCATGCTGGGGCTGCTGCAAGGCAGCGCGCTATGGAAAACCGATGCGCAGCGGCCGCTGCAGGATCCGCTCAGCTTTCGCACCGTCAGCCAGGCGCATGGCGCCGCCCGCGACATGCTGGCGCTGCTGGACGGCCAGTTGCAGGTGCAGATCAACAGTTCCGATGACAACCCGACCGTGGTGCTGGACGCCACGCCCAGCCCCGGCGCATCCGCCTACGAAACCCAGTATTTCGTGACGGACGGCCCGGTGCGCGGGGCCGTGCTGCCCAGCGCCGGCTTTGACCCCAGCGCCTGGGTGCTGCCGCTGCAGGGCACGGCGGTGGCCCTGTCGCAGGTGGCGCAGCTGTCGGCGCAGCGCACCTTGCGCCTGACCGACCCGGCCTTCACGCGGCTGCCGCGCTTTCTCAGCCCGGGCAACGGCGCCATCGGATACGGCCCGATCCAGAAGACCGTGTCGGCGCTGGCGGCCGACGTGCGGGCCCTGTCCGGCCCGGTCGTGACCGACGTGCAGGCGCAGGCCGGCAACATCGAAGACATCGGCACCAACGCGCCGCTGACCGGGCTGCGCGTCACCGGGCAGATCACAGCCTTGACCCGGCTGTTGGCGGTGGAACTGATGCATGCGGCCCAGGCCGTGGACCTGCGCTATCCGCAGGGGCCGGCCGCCGCCCTGGGGCAGGGCACCGCCGTCCTGTGGCGGGATTTCCGCAAGCAGGTGCCGCATCTGGCCGAAGACCGCCGCAACGACGCCGACATCATCGCGGCCACGGCATTCCTGCGGCAGAACCGGGACGCCCGACCCGCCTGGGCGCCTGGCCTGTAGGCCTGGAACAGTCTGTTGCGCGTCGGCCGCCCACGGGCCGGCCGCCGAGCGCTTGCCAAGCGGGTGATTTGCGTTAAATTTGCGCGACGCCCGCAGGCGCCGGATTGCCCGTCGCCCGCGCCGCCACCGCGTTCCCAATCGCCACCCCCCGGATCTCCAGGAGTTCCTACGCATGTCTTCCCTAGACTCGTTCGCCATCACCCAAAAATGGCCCGCCCAGCACCCCGACCGCATCCAGCTCTATTCGCTGCCCACGCCCAACGGCGTGAAGGTGTCGATCCTGCTGGAAGAGCTGGGCCTGCCCTATGAGCCGCACCGGGTCAGCTTCGATTCCCAGGACCAGTTCTCGCCGGAATTCCTGTCGCTCAGCCCGAACAACAAGATCCCGGCGATCCTGGACCCCAACGGCCCCGACGGCAAACCGCTGGCGCTGTTCGAGTCTGGCGCCATCCTGGTCTACCTGGCCAGCAAGACGGGCCAGTTCATCCCCGCCGACACCGCCGGCCGCTATGAAACGCTGCAATGGGTGATGTTCCAGATGGGCGGCATCGGCCCGATGTTCGGCCAGCTGGGCTTTTTCCATAAGTTCGCCGGCAAGGACTACGAAGACAAGCGCCCGCGCGACCGTTACGTGGCCGAATCCAAGCGCCTGCTGGGCGTGCTGGACAAGCGCCTGGAAGGGCGCGCCTGGGTCATGGGCGACCAGTACACCATCGCCGACATCGCGATCCTGCCGTGGGTACGCAACCTGATCGGCTTCTACGGCGCCGGCGACCTGGTCGAGTTCTCGCAATTCAAGAACGTCGCCCGCGTGCTGGAAGCTTTCGTGGCGCGTCCGGCAGTGGTAAAGGGTCTGACTATTCCGGCTTGAGCGGTTCCGCCAAAAGCGGAGGTAACAGACGCCAGACTACGGGGCCTCTTCGGGGGCCTTCGTTCTTGGCCGCGGCACCGTTGTCTGAACGCCCTTTGCGCCCGATCAAACAAGCCCGATACTTTCATGCTTTTCAGTCATATGCTTATTACTAAAACGCGTAAGCTGGCCTCATAAGCTGGACAACGCAGTACGAACACCCGACGTACGCGCTTGCCGGCGCGTAACGGAGGGTCAGATGAAGAAGTTCGGGATCAAGGCGGTGGTGGCGCTGCTGGTATTGGCAGGCGGGGCCATCGGCGGCGCCCAGGTGCTTACCGCCCATCGCAAGACGGAAACGACGGCCACCGTCGATCCGCAGGATCGGCGCATGGCCGAGGTCGGCGCCTATATCGCGCGCACGGCCGATTGCGTGGCCTGTCACAGCGTGCCCGGCGACAAGCCCTTTGCGGGCGGCCTGGCGATGCAGACGCCGGTGGGCACGATCTACTCGTCCAACATCACGCCCGACAAGACCGCCGGCATCGGCGCCTACAGCTACGCCGATTTCAAGAACGCGGTGCAGTACGGCATCCGCAAGGACGGCACGCCGCTCTATCCGGCCATGCCTTATCCGTCGTACGCCATCATGCCCGACGCCGACGTGCAGGCGCTGTACGCCTACTTCATGGCCGACGTGAAGCCCGACAGCAAGCCCAGCGCCGACTCCACCATTCCCTGGCCGCTGAACATGCGCTGGCCCATGGCCTGGTGGCAGGCGTTGTTTGCCGGCAAGCGGCAGTTTGCGGCGCCGGCCGGCGCCGACGAAATGCTGACGCGCGGCGCCTATCTGGTGGAAGGGCCGGGGCATTGCGGCGCCTGCCATACGCCGCGCGGCCTGGCCTACCAGGAAAAAGCGCTGTCCATGGCGGATGGCGATGCCTTCCTGTCGGGCGCGGTGATCGACGGCTGGCGCGCCAAGAGCCTGCGCGGCGAAGCCCAGGGCCTGCAATCGTGGACGGCGGCAGACATTGCGCTGTTCCTGAAGACGGGCCGCACCGACAAGGTGGCGGCGTTTGGCGCGATGGCCGACGTGGTCGAGCACAGCACGCGCCATTTCAGCGACAACGACCTGGCCAGCATCGCGGCCTACCTGAAGCAATTGCCGCCGGTGCAGGGCAAGCTGCCGGTGTTTGCCGCCAAGGCCGACACCACCACGGCGGCCCTGCTCGATGGCCGCTACGACTCGCGCGGCGCGGTGATCTACATGGAACAGTGCGTGGTCTGCCACCGCGCCGACGGCCAGGGCATGCCGCGCATTTTCCCGGCGTTGGCAGGCAATTCGGCCATCTTCGCGCAGAACCCGCAGTCCATCATCCAGATCACCCTGGAAGGCGGCAAGATGCCCGCCAACGACCATGACGCCATGGCCTTCGCCATGCCCGGGTTCAACCACCTGAGCGACCGCGACATCACCGACGTCATCAATTTCATCCGTACGGCCTGGACCAACCAGGCGCCGGCCATCGCCGATGGCGATGTGGCGCACATCCGCGACTTCCTGGCGGGCAAGAAACCGAACATCGTGTCGGGAGGCAAACATGAATAACAGGCTCAAGATTGCCGCGGCGCTGGTGCTGGCGGCCACGGTCGGGGGCGGCATGGCCGCGATGGCGGCGCAGGATACGCCGGCTGCGGACCCCAACGGCAAGACCTTCGCCGTGCTGGACAAGGACGGCAAGCGGTTGGCCGACTACACCATTCCGTCCGACACGCTGATTGCCAAGGAACCCAACGCCGACCAGATCAACTACGGCAAGCGCCTGCTCAACGAAACCCGCCGCCTGCTGCCGCAGAACACCGGCGCCAGCATGAATTGCAACAGCTGCCACGTGCAGCAGGGCAAGAAGCCGCTGGGCGCGCCGTACATCAACACGGTCAATTCGTTTCCGCAGTTCAACCCGCGCGCCAACCGCGTGGTGACGCTGGAAGACCGCATCAATGGCTGTTTCATGCGCTCGATGAACGGCAAGCCGCTGGACAAGACGTCGCCGGAAATGCAGGCCATGGTGGCCTACATGAAGTGGCTGGCGCAGGACGTGCCGCACGGCGCCAAGGTGCAGATCGAAAACGCCTGGCCGATCGACACCAAGCTGATCGGCGACCCCGTGCGCGGGAAAAGCCTGTATGCGGCGCAGTGCGCCGCCTGCCACGGCGCCAACGGCGAAGGCAAGAAGGACCGTGCGGGCGATGTCGTGTTTCCGCCGCTGTGGGGCGACGAGTCGTTCAACATCGGCGCGGGCCTGGCGCGTACCTACAAGGCCGCGGCCTTCATCCGCAACAGCATGCCGATGGGCGTGAACACCCACGGCACCTGGGGCGAGGGCGGCGTGCTGTCGGACCAGGACGCGGTGGACGTGGCGGAATACTTCACCCACATGCCGCGCCCGGACTTCCCGGGCAAGGAAAAGGACTGGCCGAACGGCAAGAAGCCCAAGGACGCGCGTTATTGAGGTGATCCTGGCCGAAGACCATCACGGGTCGTCCCCACGGGGGACCTTGTGATGGCCTCTTCGGAGGCCTGCCTGCACAGGCAGCCCTGTGCTGCCCGCCCTACAATCGGCTGATCTTCATTCTGATCATCCGGCCCCATGGAACTGCGCCAGCTGCGTTATTTTGTCCGCGTCGTCGAAGCCGGCAGCATCGGCCGCGCGGCCGCGTCCCTGGATATGGTGACGTCGGCGCTCAGCCAGCAGATCAGCCGCCTGGAAGGCGAGCTGGCCACGCGCCTGTTGCAGCGCAGCGCCAGCGGCGTGGTGCCCACCGACGCGGGGCTGGCGTTCTTTCGCCAGGCCCAGCTGGCGCTGCGCCATGCCGACGATGCCGTGCGCGCCGCCCAGCAGGCGCGGCTGGCCGGGCACGTCAGCGTGGGGCTGTCGTCCACCACCGCCTCGATCCTGGGGGCGCCGTTCGTGCAGGCCATGAACGAGCGTTATCCGGACATTCGCCTGCACCTGGTCGAAGCCCTGTCGGGCCATCTGGCCGACATGCTCAACGGCCGCCTGCTGGACCTGGCCATCGTGTTCCACGCCGAGGCCGCGCGCCGCTGGAGCGTGATGCCGCTGCTGGACGAACCGCTGTACCTGTGCGCCCGGCGCGGCATGCCCGGTCTGCCGGCGGGGGCGACCACCCGGCTGGAAGACATTGCCGACCTGCCGCTGGTGCTGCCCAGCGGCCGCCATGGGCTGCGCGCCCTGGTCAACCACGCGTTCCAGAAGTCTGGCCTGACGCCACGGGTAGTGGCCGAAGTCGATGGCCTGGCGTTGCTGATGGACGTGGTGCAGCTGGGCTACGCCGCCACCATCCAGCCCAGCTCGGCCACGGCCCGCATCGCGCCGGGCCAGTTGGCCATGGCCCGCATCGACGATGCGGACCTGTTCCGGCCCAATCTGCTGGCCAGCCTGTCCGAAGACGAACTGTCGCCCGCGGCGCTGGCCGCGCGGCTGGTGCTGGCGGATGTGTCGCGCAGCCTGGCGCGCGCGGGCACCTGGGCGGTCACGACCCTTCACGAATCGTGAAGACCCGTTGACGCCGCGCGGATATCGCAGCGCGGCGCATCGACCTACAGTGCATTCCTTGAATCAGGAAATGCGGTCATGGTCGACGTTCTGGTGGTGGGAGGGGGCAATGCGGCGCTGTGCGCGGCCCTGATGGCGCGCGAAGCCGGTGCCAGCGTGTTGCTGCTGGAAGCCGCGCCGCGCGAATGGCGCGGCGGCAATTCGCAGCACACGCGCAACCTGCGCTGCATGCACGATGCACCGCAGGACGTGCTGGTCGAAGCCTATCCCGAAGAGGAATACTGGCAGGACCTGCTCAAGGTCACTGGCGGCCAGACCAACGAACATCTGGCGCGGCTGGTGATCCGCGAGTCGTCCACCTGTCGCGACTGGATGCGGCGCCACGGCGTGAACTTCCAGCCGCCGCTGTCGGGTGCGTTGCACGTGGCCCGCACCAATGCGTTCTTCATGGGCGGCGGCAAGGCGCTGGTCAATGCCTACTACCGCAGCGCTGAAGCGCTGGGCGTGCAGATACGCTACGACGCGCCGGTGGATGCGCTGGAACTGCAAGACGGCCGCTTCATCGCCGCGCGCATCGGCGCCGAACGCATCGAGGCGCGCGCCTGTGTGCTGGCCGCCGGCGGCTTCGAGTCCAACCGCGAATGGCTGCGCGAGGCCTGGGGCCAGAACGAACGCGGCGAATGGCCGGCCGACAACTTCCTGATCCGCGGCACGCGCTTCAACCAGGGCGTGCTGCTCAAGTTCATGCTGGACGCGGGCGCGGACCGCATCGGCGATCCGTCGCAGTCGCATTGCGTGGCCATCGACGCCCGCGCGCCGCTGTACGACGGCGGCATCTGTACCCGCATCGATTGCGTGTCGCTGGGCGTGGTGGTCAACCGCGATGCGCAGCGCTTCTATGACGAAGGCGAGGATTTCTGGCCCAAGCGCTATGCCATCTGGGGCCGCCTGACGGCCATGCAGCCGGGGCAGATCGCCTATTCGATCATCGACGCCAAGGCCATCGGGCGCTTCATGCCGCCGGTGTTTCCGGGCGTCAAGGCCGACACGCTGCCCGAACTGGCAACGCAGCTGGGCCTGGACCCGGTGGCGTTCGAACGCACCGTGCGCGACTACAACCAGGCCTGCCGGGTCGGCAAGTTCGACCATACCGCGCTGGACGACTGCCATACCGAAGGCGTGACGCCCGCCAAGACCCACTGGGCCCGGCCCCTCGACACCGCGCCGTTCTACGGCTATGCGCTGCGCCCCGGCATCACGTTCACCTACCTGGGCCTGAAGGTCGATGAGACCGCTGCGGTGCGCTTTGGTGATGTGCCCAGCGACAACCTGTTCGTGGCCGGCGAAATGATGGCCGGCAACGTGCTGGGCAAGGGCTATACGGCGGGGGTGGGCATGTCCATCGGCACGGCGTTCGGCCGCATCGCCGGCACCCGCGCCGCGGCCGCCGCGCGTCGCGCCCATTCCGAAGGAGCCCGCCATGCGGCAGCTTGAAGCCCTGGCCCAGGAGGCCCAGTCGTTCACCCCTCCCCAGGCCGCGATGGCCGAGCAGGTCGTCACATGGCATGGCCGTGGCGCCGCGCCGGCCTCTTCGCCGGTTGCCGCCGCGCCCGATGCGCTCAGCGGCGACGAGGCCGAAGTGGCCCGCGTCATGCAGATCTGCAACGCCTGCCGCTATTGCGAAGGGTTCTGCGCGGTGTTTCCCGCCATGACCCGGCGTTTGGAATTCGGCAAGGCCGACCTGAACTACCTGGCCAATCTGTGCCACAACTGCGGCGCCTGTCTGCACGCCTGCCAATACGCGCCGCCGCATGAGTTCGCGGTGAACGTGCCGCAGGCCATGGCCAAGGTGCGCATGCAGACGTACACCGACTACGCCTGGCCGCCCGCGCTGGGCCAGCTGTACCGCCGCAACGGGCTGACGCTGTCGCTGGCTGCCGCGGCGAGTCTTGCGCTGTTCCTGGCGCTGGCGGTGCTGCTGACCGGCAGCCTGTGGCATGCGCCGATGGCCGGCAATTTCTATGCGGTGTTTCCGCACAACACGCTGGCGCTGATGTTCGGCGCGGTATTCGGCTTTGCCATGCTGGCGCTGGGCGTGGGGGTGGCGAAGTTCTGGCGCGACGTCAGCCCGGGCGCGGCCAGCGGCGCCGCCGTGGCCGAGGCCGCGCACGATGCGCTGCGGCTGCGCTATCTGGACGGCGGCCACGGCAAGGGCTGCAACAACGCCGACGACGCCTTCACCCTGTGGCGCCGCCGCTTTCACCACTTCACGTTCTACGGCTTCATGCTGTGCTTTGCCGCCACGGTCGTGGCCACGCTGTACCACTACCTGCTGGGCCAGCAGGCGCCATATCCGTTCTGGAGCGCGCCGGTGCTGCTGGGCACGGTAGGCGGCATCGGCCTGCTGGTCGGGCCGGCGGGGCTGCTGTGGTTGAACCTCAAGCGCCATCCGCAGCATGGCGACGCCGCGCAAAAGCCGATGGACCGCGGCTTCATCGCGCTGCTGTTCCTGACCAGCGCCACGGGCCTGGCGCTGCTGGCCGGACGCGACACCGGCGCCATGGCGCTGCTGCTGGCGGTGCACCTGGGCGTGGTGATGGCGCTCTTCCTGACGCTGCCCTACGGCAAGTTCGCGCACGGCATCTACCGATCGGCCGCGTTGCTGAAGTGGTCGATCGAAAAACGCCAGCCCAACAAGCTGCAGTTGGGGGCCGACTGAACGTCGGACCCGCACGGCGCCGGGACGCCAGTCCGGACGCCGCGCATCGATACGTTGTACCCGCTCGCATGACGGCGCCCTCGATGGCGCCGCAATCCATATCCATCAGGAGACCCGCATGTTCCCTACCCGCATCGCCCGCGCGGCGCTTGCCGCCTGTCTGCTGTCGGCCCTGCCGACCGTGCACGCACAGACCTTTCCCGCCAAGCCCATCACGCTGGTGGTGCCGCATTCGGCGGGGGGCACGTCCGACATCCTGGCGCGCACCGTGGCGGCCGAAGCCGCCAAGACGCTGGGCCAGACCATCGTGATCGACAACAAGGGCGGCGCCAACGGCACCATCGCGGCCAAGCAGGTGGCCTCGGCCGCGCCGGACGGCTACATGCTGCTGCTGGCCACCGCCAGCACGCACGGCATCAACCCGTCGCTGTACTCGCGCATCTCGTACGACGCGGTCAAGGATTTCACGCCCGTCACGCTGCTGGCCACGGTGCCCAATGTGCTGGTGATCGGCCCCAACGTGAAGGCCGCCGATGTGCAGGCGTTGATCGCCCACATCAAAGCGCAGGGCGACCGCAGCAACATGGGGTCGGCCGGCGCGGGCACCCCCGGGCACCTGGCCGGCGAGATGTTCAAGCGCGCGGCCGGCCTGCAGTTCACCCACGTGCCCTACAAGGGCGGCAGCCCCGCCATCACCGATCTGATCGGCGGCCAGATCGATTTTCTGTTCACGACCATTCCGGGGGCGCTGCCGCATATCAAGGCGGGTACGTTGCGCGCACTGGCGGTGACCTCGCCCCAGCGTTCGCCCGCGCTGCCCGACATTCCGACCATGGCCGAATCCGGCTTGCCAGGCTTCCAGGCCTTGTCGTGGCATGGCGTGGTGGCGCCGGCGGGCACGCCCGACGCGGTGGTGCAGAAATTGAATGCCGCGTTGAGCGGCGCATTGGCTGCACCCGCCGTGCGCCAGCGCCTGATGGAAGAAGGCGCGCAGGCATCGAATGTGAACACGGCCGCGTTCGGCGCCTTCATCCAGGCAGAGATCGTGGCGTGGGCGCAGGCCGTGAAGGACTCGGGCGCGACGGCGAACTGATGATCGTCAGGTGAGCCATGCAGGGTCGCATACCAGGATTTCGCGCATGCTGACGACCCTGCTGTTTTCCTTGCTGGCGCACGCGCCGCTGGCGGCTTGCGACCTTGATCTGACGTGCCCGTCAGCCGCGTTTCAACGCGCCTGGTAGGCGTCGCACAACGCCAGGTATTCGTCGCCGTTGATCTCCAGCGCCATGGCCTGGATCAGCACGCGTTTTCTGTTCGGCAGCGAGGTCTTCAGCTGGATCTGCCTGGCGGTGGGAATGCCGACGTAGCTTTGATTGACGTAGGTGTTCTCGTTGATGGCGTCCCACGGAATGACGGTGCCGTCGGTGATCTTCAGCCCGTCGCGGGTGAAGGTGATGACGGGCGTGGCCGGGCCGAAGGCGCGCGTCAGGCATTTGACGACCAGCCAGACGCCGATGGCGGCGATGGCGGCAAAGAATGCCAGGGCGCCCATGCTGTCGCGCGAGCGCGCGGCCAGGAAACCGAAGACCAGTGCCGCGACGGTCCAGATGACCGCGCCCGCGATCAGGCGGTTGCGGGAGAAATACACGGGACGGTCGGCCAGCGTTTGCGATTGTTGGGCGGGGGAGCTGTAGATTTCCATGTCGAGGCTGCGCAAAAAGGGGAAAGGGACCGCCGTCCTGTGACGGGGCGGAATCGAAGTCAGGCGCCGGGCAGGTATTGGCGTAGACAGGCCAGCATCACCGATTCATTGACGATCCTGGACCGATCGATCTTGTGGGTCTTGCCTTGGGCGACGATGATCAGCGTCTCGTCGGTTTCCATGTCTTCGCTGTCCGATTGCGTACGGATAGTGTCGATGGCGGTCCAGGGAATCTGCTGGCCCTTGTGCACCAGGCCGGCGGCGTTCATGCCCAGCGGGCCGAACGCCACGGTGGCGCCGGCTTGCAGCTGGCGCCGGGTATCGGCTTCGAGATTGCCGCCCACCGCATCTTCCAGGTGTTCAGCCAGTGCATAGGCGTCTTGCCAGATCGCCAGGCGCAGCCGGATGCGTTCGCCGCTGTGCAGGGTCAGCAGCAGATGGTCGCGGTTGTGCAGGTGGCGCATCGACGCAATGTCGGTATAGGGCACGGTGCGCGTGCCCAGATGCAGCGCGTGGCCGTCAAGTGTGAGCGCGGCCGGGGCGCGCCACCATGCGACCAGGTCCGACCCGCGCCACAGCAGGTAGCCCACGGTGGGCAGCGTCAGGAAGAACACCAGCCACATGGCGCGGTAGCGCAGCATCTCGACGAGCAGGCTGCGGGGCAGCAGCCAGATATCGATGGCGGCCAGCAGTTGCGCGCAGAACAGGTACAGCAGGGCCGCGGCGCCCAGGTAGCAACCCAGCGCGTGGCGCGGCAAAACTCGGGGGAACGAAGCAGTCATGAGAAACGCGCCGCGACGCGGCACCGTCCAGATGTCGAAGGCTTCGCACTCTAAGGGATGTGGGTCGAGGCGGGGTTTCTATCTGTATCAATATGGCGGATTTCATGTCCCCATGAGCTTGCCCAGCGTCGCCATGCCCTGTTCCATCCCGGCATTCCAGGGGTGTCCGTAATTCAAGCGCAGGAAGTTGCCGAAGGCGCCTGACGACGAGAACAGCGGCCCCGGCGCGATGCTGATGCCGTGGCCCAGGGCCGCGCGATGCAGCTGCAGCGTGTCGATGTGCGCGGGCAGTTCGACCCAGGTGAAGTAGCCGCCCAGCGGCCGCGTGGCGCGCGTACCTTTTGGAAAGTAGCGCGCCACGGCTTGCAGGACCTCGCCTTGTTGCAGCGCCAGCGTCTGACGGAACTGGCGCAGGTGGCGATCGTAGCCGCCCTGGGCCAGATAGGCGGCAATGGCGGCCTGGGTGGGCGCGGCGGTGGCCAGGCTGGTGGTGAGCTTGTTGCGCATGATGGCGCGGGTATGGCGCCCGGCGGCCACCCAGCCCACGCGATAGCCCGGCGCCAGCGTTTTCGAGAACGACGAGCAATGCATCACGAGGCCTTCGCGGTCGAAGGCCTTGGCGGGGCGCGGCCGGGTGTCGCCGAAATAGAGCTCGCCATAGACGTCGTCTTCGATCAGCGCCACGCCATGCTCGGTCAAGAGCCGCACCAGCGCTTCTTTCTTGGCCTCGGGCATCAGGCTGCCCAAGGGATTCTGGAAGGTCGTCATCAGCCAGCACGCGCGCGGCTTGTGTTGCACGATGGCGCGTTCCAGGGCCTCAAGGTCGATGCCTTCGCGCGGATGCGTGGCCACTTCGATGGCGTGCAGCTGGTTGCGTTCCAGCGATTGCAGCGCGGCGTAGAAGGTGGGCGATTCGACGATGACGGCATCGCCGGGCTGTGTCACGGCGGCCAGCGACAGGTTCAGCGCGTCCAGCGCGCCATTGGTGATGATGATGTCTTCCACCGGCACCGTCAGGCCGTCGGCCAGGTAGCGCAGCGCGATGGCGCGGCGCAGCGCGGCATCGCCCGGGCTGAGGTCGTCGATGGAACTCCAGGGGTCCAGCTGTTGCACCGCGCTTGCCATGAACTTGGCCAGCCGGCCGTAGGGCAGCAGCGATGGGCTGGGAAAGGCCGACCCGAACGGCAGCATGTCGCGCCGCAGGGTGGCGTTGAGCACTTGCAGCACGTTGTCGCTGACGTCCACCGGATGGCGGCCCGCGCTGGCGCTGGACAGACCGTCGGGTTCGGGTAGCGCTGCATGGGGCGCGTGCAGCACGTAGTAACCGGACCGGTCGCGTGCGCGGATCAGGCCGCGCGCTTCCAGCAGGTAGTAGGCCTTGAACACCGTCGACGGACTGACCCCGCGGCTGGCGCTGGTCTGGCGCACCGAGGGCAGGCGGTCGCCGGCCTGCAACAGGCCCGAGAGGATCGAGGCGGTGATGTCTTCGGTCAGGCGTTCATAGCGCTTCATGGCGGGTCCGTGAAAGGCGGGAAATCAAGTCGACATGCCGACGGCGCGCATGATGAGGCGCAAGGCATAGGCGGCCACGCCCAGCGCGGCCACGCTGCCGGCCCAGATCAGCGCCAGCCACAGCAAGCGGCTGCGCCACGAGGAGGGGGAAGGGGCGGCATGCATCAATGGAACTCCTCGCCCGCGCGCACCTTGCCGCGGAACACGTAGTAGGACCAGGCGGTGTACATCAGGATAATCGGAATGATGACCAGCGCCCCGACCAGCGCAAAGCCCAGGCTTTGCGGCGGCGCGGCGGCGGTCCAGATGGACACGTCGGGCGGAATGATGGCGGGCCAGATGCTGATGCCCAGGCCGCTATAGCCCAGGAACACCAGGCACAGCGCCAGCACGAAGGGGCCGGCGTTGGGCGTACCGCGCACGCGCCGCACCAGATCGAAGCCGGCGGCCGCCACCAGCAACGGCACGGGCAGGAACCAGAACATGTTCGGCAGGCTGAACCAGCGCTGCGCGATCTGCGGCTGCGCCAGCGGCGTCCACAGGCTGAGCACGGCGATCACGCCCAGCAGCGCCAGCGTCAGCGGCCGGGCCAGCGAGCACATGTGGCGATGCAGGCGGCCTTCGGTCTTCATGATCAGCCAGGTGCAGCCTAGCAGCGCGTAGCCAACGACCAGGCCCACGCCGGTGAACAGCGAAAACGGGCTGATCCAGTCCCACGCGCCGCCTTGATAGGCGCGGTCCACGACCGGTATGCCTTCGATGTAGGCGCCCAGCGTCACGCCCTGGAAGAACGTCGCGCACAGCGACCCCAGCACGAACGCGCGGTCCCACAGCGGACGGTGGTGCGGGTCCGCCTTGAAGCGGAATTCGAACGCCACGCCGCGAAAGATCAGCCCCAGCAGCATGAACACCAGCGGCAGGTGCAGCGCGCTCAGGATCACCGAATACGCCAGCGGAAACGCCGCCAACAGGCCCGCGCCGCCCAGCACCAGCCAGGTCTCGTTGCCGTCCCACACGGGCGCCACGGTGTTGACCATGACGTCGCGTTCCTCAGCATCGGTGACCAGCGGGAACAGGATGCCGATGCCCAGGTCGAAGCCGTCCATCACCACGTACATCATCACGCCGAACAGGATGATGACGGCCCATATCAGTGCAAGATCGATACCCATGGCGTCAGGCTCCCTTGGCGTTGCGTGAGGCGGACGGAACATCCGCCGAGGTGGAGGCGGCCGACAGCGGCCGCGAAGGTTGACGCGGTTCGCCCGGGCCGCCGGACAGCGGCGCATGGCCAGGCGCCGGTGTGGGACCCATGCGGATCAGGCGCAGCAGGTACGACACGCCGGCGCCGAACACGAACAGGTACACCACCACGAACAGCGCCAGGGTCAGCGTCAGTTCGCCGATGCCGTGGCGCGTGGCGGCATCGGCTGTGCGCATCACGCCGTAGACGATCCACGGCTGGCGACCGATCTCGGTGACATACCAGCCCGCCAGGATCGCCACCAGGCCGGACGGCCCCATCCACAGCGCAAAGCGCTGCAAGGCCCGCGACTGGTACAGCTTGCCGCGCCAGCGCGCCCACAGCGCCCAGGCTGCCAAAGCGATCATCAGCATGCCCAGCCCGGCCATCACGCGAAACGACCAGAACACCACGGTGGCATTGGGCCGGTCTTGGGGCGGATACGACTTCAGGCCGGGAAACTGGCCGTCCCAGCTGTGGGTCAGGATCAGGCTGCCCAGGCGCGGGATGTTGACGGCGTAGCGGGTTTCTTCGCGTTCCATGTCGGGAATGCCGAACAGCGTCAGCGGCACGCCCGCACCGGGCTCGTTGTCCCAGTGGCCTTCGATGGCGGCGATCTTGGCCGGCTGGTGCTTGAGCGTGTTCAGGCCATGGAAGTCGCCCACCACGGCTTGCAGCGGCGCCGATATCGCCAGCATGGCCATCGCCATCGCGAACATCTTCTTCACGGCCGGGCTGCGGTCGCCGCGCAACAGGTGCCAGGCGCCGGACGCGCCCACCATCAGCGCGGTGGCCAGGAAGGCGGCGATGCCCATGTGCGCCAGGCGGTACGGGAACGACGGGTTGAAGATCACGGCCAGCCAGTCGGTCGGCACCACGCGGCCGTCCAGGATCTCGTAGCCCGCGGGCGTCTGCATCCAGCTGTTGGACGCCAGGATCCAGGTGGCCGACACCAGTGTGCCCAGTGCCACCATGATGGTCGAGAAAAAGTGCAGGCCCGGCCCCACGCGCGACCAGCCGAACAGCATCACGCCCAGAAAGCCGGCTTCCAGGAAGAAGGCGGTCAAGACTTCGTAGGCCAGCAGCGGCCCGGTGACGCTGCCGGCGAAATCGGAGAAAAAGCTCCAGTTGGTGCCGAACTGGTAGGCCATCACCAGGCCGGACACGACCCCCATGCCGAAATTGACGGCGAAGATCTTGGTCCAGAAGTGGTAGAGGTCGCGGTAGACCGTGTTGCGGGTACGCAGCCAGCAGCCTTCCAGCACGGCCAGGTAGCTGGCCAGCCCGATGGTGATGGCGGGAAAGATGATGTGAAAAGAGATGGTGAAACCGAACTGTATTCGGGCAAGCAGTAGCGCGTCGCTATCCATGGCGGATGATTCCTGACTCAAGACCCGCGCGGGGTGGCCACCGGTAGGCGGCGCGCGCGGACAGGCTGGTGCCTGTAGCGTCAAGGTAGGCCGATGGCGAGGACTAGTACAGATTCAGAAAGAGCTGAAAAAAGCGGATCAGTTTGGTGAAGACGCCGGCTGCCGCGGCGCGCTTCATAGGAGAAAACGGCATTCTCCGAAGTGGGGGACAGGCTTGCGCGTTACAAAAAAAGCAGCACAGCGGTCAGGCTGTGCTGCTTGATATCGTGGGCGATGCAATGCAAGCGCGGGCTTGGGGGCGCCTGTGCCGGACGCGTCCCCAGGGCGCCGGCCTAGGCGCGCGCCGCCTCGTCGATCAGCGCGGCCACTTCGTCGGCCCGCGACGCCAGCGAGGCGTGGCTGGCGTCCAGCTTGACCACCTTGCGCGGCTGCATGCGCGCCGACATCTTTTCCTGGTTTTCGGGGGCGATCATGCGGTCCTGGGTGGACAGCTGATACCACGACGGCTTGTTGCGCCACGCCGGCACGCTGACCTTGTCGCCGAACGTGCTGGCCAGGGGCGCCTTCTGCGTGACCGCCATCACCAGGGCGTCGTCGGCACTCAGGTCCTGGCAGAAGCTTTCATGGAATTTATCGGCGCGCAGCCACAGATAGCCGTCGCTGTCCGGCGCCAGGTTGGGGGCGGCCACGGGCAGGTGCTGTTCGGTGATGCCGCCCGGGCTTTCGCCCGCGTCCGGCGCGAACGCGGCGATGTACACCAGGCCCGCGACGTTGGGCTGGTTGCCGGCCTCGGTGATGACGGCGCCGCCATACGAATGGCCCACCAGCAGCACGGGGCCGGATTGCTGCGCGATCATCTTGCGGGTGCGCTCGGCGTCGTCGGCCAGCGAGGTCAGCGGTAACTCGACCGCGTGCAGGTCTTTGTGCCCCAGACGCGACAGGGCCAGGATGACCCGGCCCCAATGCGCGGCGCCGCCCCAGAAGCCGTGCGCCAGAATGATGGTTGGTGTGCTGCCCATGGTGAGTCTCCCGACTGTGTATGGAGCCACGATCATGCTACGGCGACACGCGGCGCGCCATGGGTTTTCGGCGGTTTGTTATCGATGGATACGACTATGTCGATGGCGCGTCTTTGGCGGCGCGCTGGCGCTGGCGCAGCACCGTGACGGTCTCGCCGCCCACGCCCCAGCTGTCGGTGTCGACCTCTTCGATGACGACGAAGGTGGCCTGCGGGTCCTTGCCCAGCACGCGCACCATCAGGTCGGTGGCGCCTTTGATGAGTTCGGCCTTCTGTTCCCGCGTGACGCCTTCGCGGGTGATCTGGATGTTGATGTACGGCATGTCGGTCTCCTTGGGAAAACGGCGCTGGCCTGACGGCCGGCGCCGGTGGGTTCGGGCTTACCAGCGGCCGGCGGTGGCGCCGCCGTCGACGGGGATGATGGCGCCGGACGTGAACGACGAGTCGGTCAGATACAGCACAGCATCGACCACGTCGCGCGGTGCGCCACGGCGGCCGGACGGCGACAGGCGGTCCAGGAAATCGGTGTCGCCGCCGTCATGCATCGGCGTGGCGATGATACCCGGCGCCACCGCGTTGACCAGGATGTTGTGCGGCGCCAGTTCCAGCGCCAGCGCCTTGGTGGCCTGGTTCAGCCCGCCCTTGACCAGTACCGGCAGCAGCGCGGGCACTTGCTGCACCGGTTGCAGGCCGATGCTGGCCGTGATGTTGACGATATGGCCGCCGCCGTGCGCCGCCATGTGCGCGGCCGCTTGCTGCGACGGGTAGAAAAAGCCCTTCAGGTTGGTGCTGAACAGCGCCTCGGCGTCGTCGACGCTGTAGTCGCCCACGGGCTTGGCGATGAAGATGCCGGCATTGTTGACCAGCACGTCGACGCGGCCGAAGGCTTCGGTGGCCCGATCGAACAGCAGGCGCGCGGTGTCGGGCTGGCCGATGTCGCCGGCCACGCCCAGGAAGCGCGGCGGGTTGCCCAATTGGCGGGCAGCCTGTGCCAGGCGTTCGGCGCTGCGGGCATTGCCCACGACGTTGTCGCCGCGTTCCAGATAGGCGCGGGCGATGGCCAGGCCGATGCCGCTGGAGGCGCCGGTCACGATGATGGTCTTGGCTGGTTTGGACATGATGGATTTCCGGGGTGAGAAGAAGGAAACCCCACTCTACTTATGACTTAAAACGTGATAAACACACCAAATATCAAATCAATGCATACACCATGTAATGAATAGGCGCGCCATCCATGCAAAGACGTTTTGAAGACCTGATGCTGGGCAGCGTCGAGCTGTTCTGCCTGGCGGCGGAATTGCAGAGCTTCACGGCGGCGGCCAACGCCGCGGGGGTGACGCCGGCGGCGGTCAGCCGGTCGGTGTCGCGACTGGAAGAACGGCTGGGCGTGCGCCTGTTCGTGCGCACCACGCGCCAGATCGGCCTGACGGCGGCAGGCCAGCGGTACATGGAGCAATGCCGCTCGGCGCTGTCGCTATTGACCGAGGCCGAACGTGAAGTCACCGGCCAGCAGGCCGAACCGGCCGGCAAGCTGCGCATCAGCCTGCCCACGCCCTATGCCCATCATCGCGTGCTGCCGTTGCTGGGGGAATTCCGCCAGCGCTATCCGCAGGTGCACGTCGACGTGCATATCAGCAACCGCAATATCGACTTTGCCGAAGAAGGCTACGACCTGGCGGTTCGCGGGCGCCTGCCGCCTGATTCGAACCTGGTCGCGCGCAAGCTCGAAGACGCCGAGCTGGTGCTGGTGGCCGCACCCGGCTACCTGCGGCGCGCGGGCACGCCACAGACGCTGGAAGACCTGCGGCAGCACGACTGCATCCAGTTCGAGTTGCCCAGTACGGGGCGCAACATTCCGTGGATCTTCATGCTGGGTGGCCGCCAGATCGATGTGCCGACCTCGGGCGGCACCAGCTGCTCGGGTGATGTGCTGGGCGGGCTGAGCCTGGCGCGCCATGGCGCGGGGCTGTTCCAGGTCTATCGCTTCACAGTGCAGGACGACCTGCGGCGTGGTGACCTGGTCGAGGTGCTGCCGCAGTTCGGCGGGGCAACGCGTTCGTTCACCCTGCTTTATCCGCACGTGCGCCACGTGTCGCTGCGGGTGCGGACGTTTGTGGATTTCCTGCTGGAACGGCTGCGGCGCTAGCCGTGGCACTGACTGCGGCGCGGCGCTGCACGTGCTGACTGAGCCAGACGCTGCCCACCACGATCACCATGCCGGCCATCTGCGCCGCGCTCAGGCGCTGGTCCAGCAGCGCCCAGCCCAACAGCACGGCGGTGACCGGGCTCAGGAATCCCAGCGACGACACCACCGCGGGTTCCAGCCGAGCAATGCCGCGAAA
The DNA here is from genome assembly GCF_000633435.1 of Achromobacter sp. DH1f. NCBI lineage: Bacteria > Pseudomonadati > Pseudomonadota > Betaproteobacteria > Burkholderiales > Alcaligenaceae > Achromobacter > Achromobacter sp. DH1f. Next base: position 27,311 of record NZ_AYMF01000026.1, read on the forward strand.
CCAGATCACGTAGGTCAGCGCCGCGCCGATCAGCCCCAGGTAGGCGATGCCCAGCACGTTCAGGGCCGTGACCGGCGGCAGGGCCGGTTCGGCCAGCAACGCCACCGGCAGCAGCAGCACGCCACCCGCCGTCAGCTGCCACGAGGTAAAGGTCAGCGCCGACACCGGCGGCTGCCAGCGGCGGCTGAGCACGGTGCCCAGGGCCATGGACGCCGCGCTGAACAGGCCGGCCGTCACACCGACAGGGTCCTGCGCGGTCTTGGGGCCCAGCACCAGCAAGGCCACGCCGCCGATGCCGGCCAGCGCCGCCAGCACCGCCAGGCCGCGCACGGGCGAGCCCAGCAAGGCGCGCGCCAGCAGGATGACCACCAGCGGCTGGATCGCGCCCAGCGTCGCGGCCACGCCGCCGGGCAGGCGGTAGGCGGCTACGAACAGCAGCGCCCAGAACACCGAGAAGTTCAGCGCACCCAGGACAAAGGCGCGCAGCCACCAGATGCCCTGCGGCAGTTGCCGCACGGCCAGCAACAGCAGGATGCCGGCGGGCAGGGCGCGCAGCATGGCTACCGTCAGGGGGTAGCCCTGCGGCAGCATCAGGGTGGTGACGACATAGGTGCTGCCCCAGATGGCCGGGGCCACCGCGGTCAGGAGCAGGTCGGTGCTGCGGCTCATGGCGAGAATTCCTTGGAAGGGCAAGACGGGCCGGGCATGGGCGCGGCATCCATACCGACAGGCTAATTGAATCGCCAGGCCGCGATAATATCCATTCCAATGGCAACATCATTCACTGGCAGTGAATGATCATCCCCGGGGAATCCATGGATCATCTCACCGCGCTCAAGGTGTTTCGCCAGGTGGTGGAGCAGGGCGGTTTTGCGGCGGCCTCGCGCCAGTTGGGGCTGTCGCCGGCCGCTGTCAGCAAGAACATCGCCGAACTCGAAGCCCACGTGGCGGCGCGCCTCTTGAATCGCACCACCCGCCGCATGAGCCTGACCGAGGCGGGGCGGCAGTACTACGACCAGGTCGCTCGCATTCTGGATGACCTGCACGAGGCCGAGTCGTCACTGGGGCCGCTGCAACAAGAACCCGCCGGCACGCTGCGCGTGAGCGCGCCGCTGTCGCTCAGCCTGACGCTGCTGGCGGGCGCCATGCCGCGCTTTCTGGCGCGCTATCCGCGCCTGTCGCTGGACCTGCACCTGGAAGACCGCCGCATCGACCTGGTGAAGGAAGGCTTCGACGTGGCCATTCGCGGCAGCGACCGGCTGGAAGACTCCAGTCTGGTGGCCCGCAAGCTGCTGACGCTGGATCACGTGCTGTGCGGCGCGCCGGCGTATTTCCAGCAGCATGGGGTGCCGGTCCAGCCCGCCGACCTGCGGCGCCTGGAATGCGTGCGCTTCACGTTGTCGGGGCATGCCGATGAATGGACTTTCCAGCGCGCGGGGCAGGTGGAACGCATCCCGGCGCGGGGCCGCTACCAGGTCAGTTCCAGCCTGGCAGTCTGCGATGCCTTGCGGGCAGGGTTTGGCGTGAGCCTGGTGCCGCGCGTGTATGTGCAGGCCGACCTGGACCGCGGCGCCTTGCAGGCGGTGCTGCCGGATTGGGTGCCCGTGCAGACGGAGGTCTACGCGGTGTATCCGTCGCGCCGCCACATGGTGGCCAAGGTGCGGGCGCTGGTGGATTTCCTGGTCGAGGAATTGGGCGCGCCGGCGGCGTGAGCCGGCCGCGCCCGTCGTGAGCAGGCGCACGGGCGCACGCCATCGCAAGCGCCCGTGCTCCAGGCAGGCGAGCAGGCCTCAGTACATATGCTGCCCGCCGTTCATGGCGACATTGCTGCCGGTCATGAACGCCGCCGCATCGCTGCAGATGAACGCCACCAGCGCGGCGATTTCATCGGGTTCCCCCAGCCGTCCCAGCGGAATCTGCGGCAGGATCTTTTCCTTCAATACGTCTTCGGGCACGGCCTTGACCATCGCCGTGGCCAGGTAGCCCGGCGACACGGTATTGACCGTGACGTTCTTCTTGGCCAGTTCCAGCGCCAACGCCTTGGTGAATCCGTGGATGCCGGCCTTGGACGCCGCGTAGTTGGTCTGCCCAAATGCGCCCTTGGACCCGTTCACCGATGAGATATTCACGATGCGGCCCCAGCCACGGTCGGCCATCGGCCCGCACAGCGGCTGCGTCACGTTGAACATGGAATCGAGGTTGCTGCGCATGACCTCGTTCCAGTTCTCGTAGCTCATCTTGCGCAGGCTGGCGTCGCGCGTGATGCCGGCGTTGTTGATCAGGATGTCGATCTGGCGGCCATCATCTTCCAGGCGCCGGGCCAGCGCCTGGCACGAGGCATAGTCGGCCACGTCCACCTTGACCATGTCATAGCGCCGGCCCTGGGCCGCCTCGTCGGCCAGCCAGGCACGGGTGGCCTCTTCGCTGGAATGGTACGTGACGATCACGTCGTGGCCAGCGTCGTGCAGCGCCCGGGCGATGGCGCGGCCCAGGCACCCCGCGCCGCCGGTGACGAGCGCCGTGCGCTTAGCGCCCATGGCGCGCCCCGACCTGGGTGGCTTCCTGCATGGCCGAGCATGCCGAGGTCATCTGCTCGGAAAAGCTGGACCACATGCGCGTCAGCGGCGAGGCCGTGAGGCCGCCCGTGGCCGCAGCCGAGGCATTGCTGAGCCAGCCGCTGAAGGCTTCGCTGACACCGGCGGCCAGCGCCGCCTGGTCTTCGAGCGCGGCATGGGTGATGGCCTGGCTGGCTTCCAGCTGGCATTGCCAGTGCTTGCGCGTGGCTTCGCCCAGGGCCGGGGCGATGCTCTGCCAGTTGCCGTCGACCTTCAGCGGTCCGAACGAGGCAAAGTACTGGCCTGCGGTGTCGCCGGCCAGGCGTTGGCTCAACTGCAGCCAGCGCTGCTGGCTTTCCTGGGCCAGTTCGGCCAGGCGCTTGCAATAGGCGACATTGGCGCCGGCAAGATCCGGGGGCGTGGGGGCGGTTGTCTTCTTCATCATGCGTCCTTTTAAGAGAGTAATAAGGGCCAACGAATACACAGGCCTCACGCCATCTGGCTGAGGGTCTTGCGAAAGCGCGTCAAAGAGAAGGCGAACAGGACGCTGCCGATCAGCGCCAACGCCAGGAAAGGTTGCCAGACGACGCTCAATCCCGCGCCGCGAAAGAGAATGGCCTGGCCGAGTTCCACGAAGTGGGTGGTGGGGGCGGCCAGCATGATGTTCTGCACGAAGTCGGGCATGCTTTCGCGCGGGGTGGTGCCGCCGGACAGCATCTGCAAGGGCAGCAGCACCAGGACGAGCAACATGCCGAATTGCGGCATGCTGCGCGCCAGCGTCGCCATGAAGATGCCCATGGCGGTGGTCGCGAACAGGTGCAGCGCCACGCCTACCAGGAACAGCGCCACCGATCCTTCGACTGGCACCTGCAACAGGCCGCGCACCACGAATGTCAACGATAGCGCAGCGGACACCAGTACGACCAGCCCCATCGACCAGACTTTCGCCAGCATGATCTCGGTAGGTGTTACAGGCATCACCAGCAAGTGCTCGATGGTGCCGTGTTCACGCTCGCGGATCAGCGCGGCGCCGGTCAGGATGATGGACAGCATCGTGACGTTGTTGATGATTTCCATCAGGCTGCCGAACCACGCCTGCGTCAGGTTCGGGTTGAAACGCATGCGCACCGCCAGGTCCACCGGCAGCTCGGTCGGCTTGCGGTAGCGCTGCACGAATTCGTTGATCTCGTCGGTGATGATCTGCTGGATATAGTTGCTGCCCGTGAACGCCTGGCTCATGCGGGTGGCGTCCACGTTCAGCTGGATCTGCGCGGGGCGGCCCGCCAGCACGTCGCGCTGGAAATTCGGTGGGATGTTGACGGCGAAGGTATAGCGCCCGGCGTCCATGCCGGCGTCGGCCTCGGCCGAATCGATCATCTGCGGCCGGGTGAAGTGCGGCGGATAGAACGCCGACGCGATACGCGAGGACAGCGGCGAGACGTCCTCGTCGACCACGGCGATGGCGGCGTTGTGCAGCGATTCGGGCACGGCCGTGGCGGCGGTGTAGATCATCAGCGTGAACGACACGCCGATCAGCACCAGCATCATCGGATCGCGCGCCAGGCTCCACAGCTCTTTCACGCCCAGCCGGAAGATATTGGCGGCATGTCGCAGCATGATCAGGTCTCCTGCTTCTTCAACAACAGCACCGACGCGCCCAGGATGACGGGAATCGCCACCAGCAAGGGCCAGAACGCGCCTTGCAGGTTGGAGAAGTCCAGCGCCTTGCTGAAGACGCCGCGGCTGATGGTGAGCATGTGGGTGGCGGGGTAGACCTGGCCGATCAGCTTGCCGCCGCCTTCCAGCGACGACACCGGATTGAGCAGCCCGGCGAACTGCACGGCCGGCACCAGCGTGCCGATCATGGTGAAGAACAGCGCCGCGATCTGGCTGCGGGTGAAGGTCGAGGCCAACAGGCCGATGGCGGTGGCGACCACGTTGTAGATCAGCGCGGCGGCCAGCAAGGTCAGGAAGCTGCCGGTGATGGGCACGCCGAACAGCGTCACCGCCAGCAGCGTCATCAGCAGGAAGTTCAGCATCGCCAGCGCCACGTACGGCCCCTGCTTGCCCAGCAGGAATTCCAGCCGCGTCACCGGCGTAACGTACAGGTTGATGATCGAGCCTAATTCCTTTTCGCGCACCACCGCCAGCGCCGTCAGCATCGCCGGCATCATCAGGAGCAGTAGCGGGATCACGGCCGGCACCATGGCGGGCAGGCTGCGCACGTCGGGGTTGTAGCGAAAGCGCGTTTCGATGCTGAAGGGTTGCGTCGCGCCCGCGCCCAGGCGTTCGCGCGCCTGCTGCTGCAGCCAGCCCTGGTGCATGCCCAGCACGTAGCCGCGTATGGTCTCGGCGCGCTGCGGCATGGCGCCGTCGATCCAGACGCCGATCTGCGCGTTGCGGCCGCGTTCGGCGTCGCGCGCAAAGCCTTGCGGAATCTCGATCGCCAGCGACAGCTCGCCGCTGCGCATGCGGGCGTCCATGTCCTGGTAGTCGGTGATGGGCGGCTGCTCGATGAAGTAGCGCGAGCCGGCCAGGTTCAGGCTGTAGTTCTGGCTCAACGTGGTCTGGTCGCGGTCCATCACCGCGTAGCGCAGGTCTTCCACGTCCAGGCTGATGCCAAAGCCGATGACGAACATCAGTAGCAGCGAACCGGCCAGCGCCAGCGTGGCGCGCACCGGGTCGCGGCGCAGTTCCAGCGTTTCGCGCCACATGTAGCTGAACATGCGTTGCAGGTTGAAGCCGCGATGTTCCGGGTGGACCGCAGGCGCCGCTGTGTCCAGCGTGTTTTCCGCCGCTGCCGTCGCAGCTTGCGTCGAGACCTCCTCGGTCTTGCCGGGCTGCGTGCCCGCACCCGCGTCGATCAGGTACGCAATGAAGGCCTCTTCCAGCGTCTTGGCGCCGCGCAGCCGGATGATCTCGTCCGGCGATGCGCTCACCAGCACCTTGCCCGCGTGCATCAGCGACATGCGGTCGCAGCGCTGGGCCTCGTTCATGAAGTGGGTGGAAATGAAGATCGTGACCTGGTCCTGCCGCGCCAGCGCGATCAGCAGGCGCCAGAAATTGTCGCGCGCCACCGGGTCCACGCCCGAGGTCGGTTCGTCCAGGATCAGCAGTTCGGGCTTGTGCACCATGGCCACCGCCAGCGACAGGCGCTGGCGCACGCCCATCGGCAGCTTGTCCGGCAGGTCGTCCAGCGCGTCGGCCAGGTCAAAGCGCGCCACCATCTCGTCGACGCGGGCAGGGATGTCGGCCTCGGGCACGTGGAACAGCCGCGCATGCAGCACCAGGTTCTGCCGCACGGTCAGTTCGCCGTACAGCGAGAAAGCCTGCGACATGTAGCCCACGCGGCGGCGCGTGTCGATGTTCTTCGGGTCGACCTCGGCGCCGAACAGCCAGGCCTGGCCCTCGCTGGCCGGCAGCAGGCCGGTCAGCATTTTCATGGTGGTGGACTTGCCGCAGCCGTTCGAACCCAGGAAGCCGAAGATTTCGCCTTTGCGGATGCGGAAGTTGACGTGGTCCACCGCCACGAAGTCGCCAAAGCGCATGGTCAGGTCGCGCGCCTCGATGGCGATGGGGGCGTTGTCGTCCAGCGCCAGCGGCGTGATTTCCACGGGTTGGTGGCCACGCCGCTTTTCTTCGGGCAGCAAGGCGATGAACGCGGCTTCGAGCGAATCGGTGCCGGTGCGGGCGCGCAGTTCGTCGGGCGTGCCGGTGGCCAGCACGCGGCCTTCGTCCATGGCGATCAGCCAGTCAAAGCGCTGCGCCTCGTCCATGTAGGCGGTGGCGACGATGACGCTCATGCCGCTGCGTTCGCGGCGGATCTGGTTGATCAGGTCCCAGAACTGGGCGCGCGCCAAGGGGTCGACGCCGGTGGTGGGTTCGTCCAGGATCAGCAGGTCGGGGTCGTGGATCAGCGCGCAGCACAGGCCCAGTTTCTGCTTCATGCCGCCGGACAGCTTGCCCGCGGGCCGCGACAGGAAGGCGTCCATGCCGGTGCTGCGGGTCAGGCTGTCGATGCGGCGGCGGCGCTCGGCCTCGCTGTGGCCGAACAGGCGGCCGAAGAACTGCAGGTTTTCTTCCACCGACAGGGTGGGGTACAGGTTCTTGCCCAGCCCTTGCGGCATGTAGGCGATGCGCGGGCAGACGTCGTCGCGGTGGCGCTTGCTGGCCATGTCGCCGTCGAGCACCTGCACCGAGCCTTCCTGCACCGCGCGCGAGCCGGCCACCAGGGCCAGCAGGCTCGACTTGCCCACGCCGTCGGGGCCGATCAGGCCCACCATGCGGCCGGCGAGAATGTCCAGCGTGATGCCGTCCAGCGCCACGGTCTTGCCATAGCGCAACGCCACCCCCGACAGCTGCACCACCGGGGCGGGGAACGAGGCTGTCGTGGCGGTGTTCATCAGGGCACCTTGACTTCAAGCGTGGCGGGCCAGGCGGCCTCGCCGTCCAGCTTCAGCCAGGCCACGCCGGGCAGTCCGGTCTTGACCTGGGTCAGGTGCTGCTGCAGCAGCGCCGGGTCGATCTGCGCCTTGACGCGGAACATCAGCTTCTGGCGTTCGGTGGCGGTCTCGACCGTCTTGGGCGTGAACTGCGCGGTGCTGGCCACGAACGACACCTTGGCCGGAATCACGTACTGCGGCGCGGCGTCCAGGATGATGCGCACGTCCTGGCCCAGCGCCACGCGGCCGGCGGCCTGCTCGGGCAGGAAGAAGGTCATGTAGACGTCGGCCAGGTCCACCATGTTCAGCACCTTGCCGCCCGCGCCCAGCACTTCGCCGGACTGCGCCACGCGGTATTGCACGCGGCCGGCGCGCGGGGCGCGCAGTTCGCTGTCGGCGATGTCGGCGTCGATGCGGGCAATGGTGGCCTGTGCGGCGTTCACGGCCGACTGTGCGCCCACCTGGGCGGCGCGGGCCGCGTCGATGGCGGCTTCGGCGGCCTTGACCTGCGCGCGCGCCGCATTGACGGCGGCCTGGGCGCTGCGTACGCGGGCCCGGTCGTCATCCAGTTCCTGGATCGATGATGCGCCTTCGCGCGACAGCGTTTCCGAGCGCGCCAGGCGGCGCCGGGCAGCATCCAGTTCGCTCTCGCGCTGCACTACCACGGCTTCGGCCGCGAGCTTGTCGCTTTCGCGTTGCGCGATCTGGGCGCTGGCGCTGGCGGCGTTGTTGATGGCCTGCTGATGCTGGGCGCGCGCTTCTTCGCGCTGCGCGGTCAGCGTATCGATCTGCATGCGCGCCAGCGGCTGGCCGGCGGCGACGAAATCGCCCTCGGCGGCCAGCACGTCCTGCACGCGGCCGGCCAGTTTGGTGGCCACGTCGATCTCGGTGGCTTCGATGCGGCCGTTGCCGCTGATGAAGCCTTCGCCGGGGCCGTTGTCGGACAGCATGCGCCAGCCGCCATAGCCGGCGGCGGCGACAGCCAGGACGATCAGGACGGGAATCAGTTTTCGGGTAGGCAGCTTCATGATGCGTTTCCGGGGGGGATCGAGGAGGGCGCGGCGGGCGCCTGGGTGCCGCCGCCCAGCGCGGCATACAGGCCGACGCGGGCCGACAGCAGCGCGCGGCGGGTCTGCACCAGCGTCTGCTGCGCCGCCAGCAGGTCGCGCTGGGCGTCCAGCACTTCCAGGTAGGGCGAGGCGCCATGGTCATAGCGCAGCTTGGCCAGGCGCGCGCGCTCGGCCTGGGCGGCCACGGTGGCGCGCAGCACCTGCACCTGTTCGGCCAGCCAGCGGCGCGCCGACAGCGCGTCCGAGACGTCCTTGAACGCGCTCTGGATGGATTGTTCGTAGCCGGCCACGGCCTGGTCGCGGCGCACTTCGGCCAAATCCAGGTTGGCGCTGCGGCGGCCGGCATCGAAGATCGGCAGGTCCAGGCTGGGCGTGAAGTTCCAGGCGCGGCTGCCGCTGCCGAACAGGCCGTCGAGTTCGGCGCTGGCGGTGCCGACGGCGCCCGTCAGCGTGATGCGGGGAAAGAACGCGGCACGGGCCGCGCCGATGTTGGCGTTGGCGGCGCGCAACTGGTGTTCGGCCGCGACGATGTCGGGGCGGTTGGCCAGCAGGTCCGACGGCAGCCCGGCTGGCAGGTCGCGCATCACCGCGTCGTCGGCCAGGCCGGCCTGCGGCAGGGGCAGGTCCAGCGGCTTGCCGACCAGGAGTTCCAGGGCGTGGGCCTGCGTGGCGCGGGCCTGCTCCAGATCGGCGCCCAGCGCGCGGGCCTGTTGCCACAGCGTTTCCACCTGGGTCAGGTCCAGCTTGGAGATCGAGCCGACTTCGTAGCGGCGGCGGAAGATGCGCAGGGATTCCTCGCGCGATGCAATCGTGGCGCGGGTCAGGGCCAGGCGCTCGTCCAGCTCGCGCAGCGACAGGTAACTGTCGGCCACCTGGGTGACCAGGCTGAGCGTGGCGGCGCGGGCGGCGGCATCGGAGGCCAGGTAGTTTTCCAGCGCGGCGTCCTTCAGGCTGCGGACGCGGCCCCAGAAGTCCAGCTCCCAGGTCGCCATGCCTACGCCGGCCTGGTATTGGCTGGCCACCTGGGGCCGGCCGGTCAGGTTCAGGTCGCCCGGCGTGCGGGCGCGGGTGCCTTCGGCTTGCACACCGAGCGTCGGAAACTGGTCGGCGCGCTGGATGCCGTAGAGCGCACGCGCTTCTTCGACCCGCAGCAGCGCCACGCGCAGGTCGCGGTTATGCGCCAGCGCCTCGCCGATCAGGCCTTGCAAGGTGGGTTCCGAAAAGTAGTCGCGCCAGTCGACCTGCGCGGCCGGCGTCGACGTCGGCGCGGCAGAGGCGGGCCCGGCAGTTTCGGCGGCATAGGTGGCCGCCACCGGCAGCGCCGGGCGGTCGTATTGCGGGGCCATCGACACGCAGCCCTGCACCAGCAGCACGGCCAGGGCGGCCGGCGCCAGGCGGGCGACGGTCCATGGCGCAAGGGGGGGGCGAGTCATGCTTCATTTCTCCATCACGTAGGCGCCGGGGGCATCGCCCAGCACCGGATAACCCTGGCGTGCGGCGCCCAGGGCGGGCGGCTTGGCCGGCTTGCCCGAACGCTCGGCCAGCCAGGCTTGCCAATGCGGCCACCATGAACCCTCGTGCTTGGGCGCGGCCTCGAACCATTGCTCGGGCGTCAATGCCGGTTGGTCCGCCGGCCGCGTCAGGCTGCGAAAGTCGCGGCGCGGATGGCCGGGTTCGCTGACGATGCCGGCGTTGTGGCCGCCGCGGGTCAGCACGAAGGTCAGCGGCGCGGGCGTCAGGCCGTGCAGCTTGTAGACCGAACGCCAGGGGGCCACGTGGTCGGTTTCGGTGCCGACGCAGAACAGCGGCAGGCGCAGGTCGGCCAGCTTCACGGGCTGGCCGTCCACGGCATGGCGGCCGGCGGCCAGGTCGTTGTTCAAGTACAGGCCGCGCAGGTATTGGCCATGCATGCGCGCCGGCAGGCGGGTCGCATCGGCATTCCAGGCCTGCAGGTCCGTCATCGGCCGCCGCTGGCCCAGCCAGTAGTCGTTGATCATCCGGCCCCACACCAGCTGCTGCGAACGCAACAGCTGGAACGCGCCGCTCATCTGCTGCGCAGGAAAGTAGCCCAGCGCCTGCATTTCGGCCTGCAGCAGCGCCACCTGGAATTCGTCGATGAACAGGCCCAGCTCGCCGGGTTCGGAAAAGTCGGTCTGCGCGGCCAGCAGGCTCAGGCTGGCCAGGCGCGTGTCGCCTTCGCGGGCCATCGCGGCGGCGGCCATGGCCAGCAGCGTGCCGCCCAGGCAGTAGCCGGTGGCATGCACGGCGGCGCCCGGCACGATGGCATTGATCGCCGCCAGCGGTTCGCGCACGCCCAGGCGCAGGTAGTCGTCCATCCCCAGGTCGCGATCGGCCGCGCCGGGGTTCTTCCACGACACGCAGAACACGGTGTGGCCCTGTTCGACCAGGTAGCGGATCAGCGAGTTGTGGGGCGACAGGTCCAGGATGTAGTACTTCATGATCCAGGCCGGCACGATGAAGATCGGTTCGGGCCGGACCCGCGCCGTGGCAGGCTGGTACTGGATCAGCTCGGCCAGGTGATTGCGCAGCACCACCTTGCCAGGAGTCAGCGCGACTTCGTGGCCGGGCCGGAAGTGTTCCGCGCCGGCCGGCGGCAGGCCGCCCCATTGGCGCAGCCCGTCTTCCCAGGCGGCCTGCGCACCGCGCAGCAGGTTGGCGCCGCCTTCCTGCCAGGTCTGGCGCAGCACCAGGGGGTGGGTGAACGGTTGGTTGTCGGGGGCCAGCGGTTCGAGCCACTGGCGCGCGGCGAACGCGGCCAGCGCGCGCTGGTGGTCGTTGGCCAGGGGCAGCAGGCGGGCCTGGGCGTCCCAGGCGTTGCGGGCCTGCATGAAGGCCTGGCGCCACCAGGAATACGGCCATTGCCCCCAGGCGGCGTCATCGAACCGGCCTGCGGTCATCGCAATGTCCTTGCGTGCTGGCTGGGTCGTATCCGACATGTGGGCTCCGTGGCGTTCGGGCGGCGACATCGCCGCGCTCAAGGGGGCCGGATCATCGCCCTGCCGAGCTTGTGGCCCGGCGTCGCGGCGATCCGACGGCAAACGTCTTGAATCGATTGTGCGCCGCCCGCCCTGCGGCTTCCTTGATCCAGATCAAGCTAGCGACTGACCGGTCGGTTTTTAATGAAGCTGTTGGCCGGCCTTGATGCCGCGCCAATTCGCACAGGGAGCAGTGGTGATGGGTACGCAGCGTCAGCGTCTCCCCCCGACCGTGCGCGTCGGGCAGATCCTCGACGCCGCGTTGCAGGAATTCTCGGCCGCCGGGTATGCCGGCGCCCGCATGGACGACATCGCCTTGCGGGCCGGGCTGTCCAAGGGCGGCCTGTACGCCCATTTTTCCAGCAAGGAACAGGTCTTCGAAGCCTTGCTCGCGCGTCACCTTTGCCCGCCGCGCCTGGACGCCCACGCCCTGGTTGCGGGCGCGGCCACGCCCAGGCACCTGGCCGAACGCCTGGTCAACCATCTCTATGCCAGCCTGGCCAATCCGGCCATGGTTACCACCATGCGGCTGTTGCTGGCCGAAAGCGACCGCGTGCCGCATCTGGCGCGCCGCTGGCGCGAGGACACGGCCGATGCCCACCAGGCCGACATCGCCCACCTGCTGCAGCTGGCCCGCGAACGCGGCCTGTGCGGCGACGGCGTGGCGCTGCGGCATCCGTGGCTGTTGCTGTCGCCGGTGGTCCATGCCATTTTCATGGCGATCCTGCTGGGGCCGGACGAACGCATCAACCTGCCGGAGCGGCGCGACGCCCACGTGGCGCTGATCTGCGGCCTGCTATAGCCGCCGCGGCCACCAACCCAGGCGGCTACCAGCGGTAGGTCGCCGTCGCCACGACGGTGCGCGGCTCGCCGTAATAGCAGTTGCCGTAGCCGCAGTTGGCGATGTAGGTCTTGTTGGTCAGATTGCGTACATTGAGCGCGAGGCTCCAGTGGCTGACGTCGTAGCCGACCATCGCATCCATCAATACGAACGACGGCACCTGTGCAGGCGTGCCGCCGCCATCGCCGTAGTTGGCGCCGGTATAGCGCGCGCCCGCGCCGATCTTGACCCGCGATTCGAAACGGTAGTCCACCCACAGCGAGGCGCGGTTCAGCGGCACTGCGGTGGCCTGCTTGCCGATTTCGGCGGGGTTGCTGCTGGCCGTCACCACCGCCTTGGGCGTCCATGAATACGAGGCGATGACATTCATGCGTGGAATCGGCTGCATCGTGGCTTCGAATTCCACGCCGCGCACGGTCACTTCGCCGGTTTGTTTGGGCATCGATTCGGCGTCGTAGCTGATGTAGTTCTGACGCCGCAGGTCGAACACCGCGACGCTGTAGCTGTCCTTGGTGCCGGGCGGCTGGTAGCGCAGGCCGGCTTCGTACTGGCGACTGGTCTCGGGCTTGAACGGCTGGCCCGTCAGCGGGTCCAGCGTCACCGTGGGAATGAACGATTCCGAGTAGCTGACATACGGCGCCCAGCCCGTCGGGTCCAGGTAGACCAGGCCGGCGCGGCCGGTGAACTTGTGGTCGGGGTAGCGGGTGTTGCTGCCGTCGATGCGGCTGCGGATCTTGCTGTCGGCGCTGTCGTAGCGGCCGCCCAAGGTTGCGACCCAGCGCTCGTTCCATTTGATCTGGTCCTGCACGTACAGGCCCGTCTGGGTCAGGGTCAGGTCCGCGTCCATCCAGGGCGCCGGGCGCACCATCGGGCCGCGGTGATACACCGGGTTGTAGATGTCCAGGTCGGGCGCGCTGCCGCCGTTGAAACTGAACTGGTCGATGCGGCTGCGCTGGTAGTCCACGCCCACCAGGATGCGGTGGCGCCAGTCGCCCAGCGTCAGGTCGGTCTGCGCCTGGTTGTCCACGGTAAAGCTGGAGATGTGTTCGCGGCTGCCGGACACGGTGCGCCGCAGGGCCTGGTAGTTGGCGGGGTCGGTGATGTCGTCATTGACGGTCACGTAGCCGGGGGACTGCACCGCGGCATAGTCCACCTTCAGGCGGCCATAGCGCAGGTTCTGGCGCAGCGTCAGCGCATCGCTGACGCGATGCTCCAGCTCGTAGCCCGCCATCCATTGGGTCTGGTCGAAATGGTCATAGCCCGGCTCGCCGACGAGCAGCGACGTCGGGATGCGGGTGCCGGCGGGCGTGGGCACCAGCGAGCCTTCGGCGGGGCGCACCCGGGTATAGGTGCCGCCACGCTTGCTGGCGTATTGCGCCATCAGCGTCAGGGTGGTGTCGGACGACGGCCGCCATGTCAGCGACGGCGCCAGGTACAGGCGGTCGTTGTTCATGCCATGCGAAGGCAGCTCGGCATCCAGGCCCATGCCGACGAAGCGGTACAGCCACTTGCCGTCCTCGTCGACAGGCCCGGTGAAGTCCGCCGCGATGCGGCGCCGCTGATGGTCGCCCAGCTGCGCCTGCAGTTCGTGCAACGGCTCTTCCTGCGGCCGCTTGCTGACGACGTTGACCACGCCGCCCGGGCCGGTCTGCCCGAACAGCACCGAGGCCGGGCCGCGCAGCAATTCGATGCGCTCGGCGCCGTAGTTTTCCGTCTGCCAGATGCCCCAGTTGCCGGTGTTGCGCAGCGGCAGGCCGTCCAGGTAGAAGCCCGGCGTGTAGGCGTCGAAGCCCCGCAGCGAGATCCAGTCATAGCGCGAGTCGGCGCCATAGGTGGTAGTGGCCACGCCGGGCGAGTATGCCAGCGCGTCCTTGATGTTCGTGGCGCCCTGGGCATTGAAGCGGTCCGCCGTGATCACCGAGATCGATTGCGGCGTCTCGATGATGGGCGTGTCCGTCTTGGTGGCCGTGGCGCTGCGGCGGGCCACGTAGCCCTGCACCGGACTCCATGCCGTTTCCACGGCGCCGGTCACGTTGATCGGCGCCAGCGTGGCGACCGGCTGCGTGCTGCGCTTGAGCGTCAGCGCGCCGTCGGCTAGCACCACCGGCTCCAGGCCCGAGCCTGCGGTGACACGTTGCAGCGCCTCGTCCAGGGTGTAGCTGCCGCGCAGCGCCGGGGCATCCAGGCCGCGCACCAGCGCCGGGTCCACCGACAGGACGCGGTCGTTCTGCACCGCGATGCGGTTCAGCGTGGTAGCCAGCGGTGCTGCCGGTAAATCGTAGGTGAGGCGGGCGGACTGCGCCATGGCGGCGGGCGCGATCAGCGCGGCCATGAAGAACAGGCTGGCGCGGGGGAAACGAGGCATGACGGTTGATCTCCGGGGGCGTGAAGAGAAGTGGGATTACCCGGAGGTGTATCGGCGCCGGAAAACCGGACAGCCATTGTGTAATTAATTATTTCTTGATGGCGGATGGCGCGATCAGGCCACGTCGACCCAGGTCAGCCAGCCGCCGTAGCGGCTGATCTTCAATGGCAGCGTCGCGGCCAGCGCGGCCCAGGCCTGCTCGGGCCGGTCCAGCGAAAACACGCCTTGCACGCGCAGCGCGGCGGCGCCGGCCGTCACGTGCAATGCGCCCGGCATGTACGGACGCAGCGCATCGGCCACCTGCGCCAGCGACGCATCCAGCACGTCCAGGCGGCCTTGGCGCCAGGCCGTCAGCGCGCGGGCGGATGCGGCGTCCAGCCGCGCGATGCCGGCGGTGTCATAGCGCGCCGCCTGGCCCTCGGTCAGGTCCAGTTGCTGGCCCGAACGGCTGCTCACGCGGATCTCGTGCTGCAGTACCGCCGCCACGCTGTGATCTGCTTCCTTGCGCACCATGTATTCGGTGCCGCGCGCCCACGCCGTGCCATCTTCGGTGGTGACGCCGAATGGCCGGTCGGTGTCGGGCGCGACGCTGGCGACCAGTGCGCCTTGCAGCAGCCGCACCCGCCGCACGGCGTCCGTGAATTCCAGGCGCACCTTGCTGCAGGCGTCCAGCAGCAGGCGGCTGCCATCTTCCAGGCCGATTGCGAGGCGCTGCGCGGTGGTCGTGCTCCAGTCGCTGCGGTCACGCCACAAACGGGCGCCCAGCCACGCGCTGCCCACGCCCGCGCCGGCCAGCATCAGGGTCTTGCCCAGGAACTGGCGCCGCGACGGTCCGCGCGCCAGCAGGTCACGGATCGGCGTGGCGTCGGCGGCGGACAGGCCCGCGGCGCGCAACGCCTGCAACGGCGCGCCGATACCGGCCTGCAACGTTTGCCAGGCCCGCGCATGGGCAGGCGCTGCGTCGCGCCACTGCTGGAACTGGGCCTGGTCGGCAGCGCTGGCGCTGCCGGAACTGAGCCGCACCATCCATTGGATGGCCTGGTGGTCGGCGTCGGGCGTCATGCGCGGTCCTCGCGTTGCAGCCGCAGACAGCGCTCCAATGCCAGCGCGAAATGGCGCTGCACGGTGCGCACAGACAGTCCCATGCGCTGGCCAATCTCGGCATAGCCCAGGCCGTCCAACTGGCTGTACAGGAACACGGCGCGCACGGCGGGCGGCAGCCCGGCCAGCATGGCGTCCACCCGCAGCAGCATCTCCATGCCCAGGGCCTGGGCCTCGGGCGACGGGGCGGTGTCGGCCGCGTGCAGCGCCAGCCAGTGCAGATAGGCCTGTTCCAGCTCGCGCCGGCGCCAGAAATGGAACAGCAGGCGTCGCGCGATGGTGGATAGATACGCCTTCGGCTCGGCGATGTCAGCGGGCTCGCGGCCCGTGGCCACCTGCAGGAAAGTCTCCGACGCCAGGTCTTCCGCGTCGGCATGGTTGCGCAGCCGAAAGCGCAGGCGGCTCACCAGCCAGGGGCGATAGTCCACGTACAGGGCAGCGAGAGTGGAAAAAGCGGGGTGCTTGCCCATGCGGACCATACCGAGCAGTAGAAAAATAGGAATAAGTATCATTCAGTATATGGGAAAAATGGCATCCCAGGCTATCCGTCGCGGACGGTATCCGCGTCTGCGCGCCGCCCTGTATTCTTGCGTCACTTCCACGACTCACGCAGCGAGGGCGCTTTGCCTAACTCCGGAATGACCGTCCGCGTACCCTCCTGGCGATATTTTCCGGTGGCGTTGGCCTTGATGCTGCCGGTGCTGGGCTGCGTCGCGTGGACCTGGCTGCACGCTCAATCCACCGAACGCGCCGAAGCGGCCACGGTGGCACGCATCGTCCGGGCCCAGACCGAGCAGATCGTGGATCGCGCGGTCGACATCCTGCCGCGCGTGGCAGCGCTGACCGCCAAGTCCTGTGAAGAGGCGCTGCCCGACCTGTACCGCTGGGGCACGCTCAACCCGTACTTCCGCGCGCTGATCCTGGTCGAGCGCGACCACATCTATTGCTCGTCGGTGCTGGGTGAAGTGGATTACCTCACGGGTGAATTCCGCAAGTGGCCGGTGGACGTTCCGCCTGCAGAGTGGTTCTTCAGCGTGGCGGGCACACCCATGGCGCCCGAGCGGCCGGCGCTGCTGCTGGGCATGCCGGCTGCTGACGGCCGCGGCGGCGTGGTCGCCATCGATGGGCGTTATGTGCAGGACATCCTCAATTCGGTGGCCTCGCTGGGCGAATACCAACTGGAAGTCACGCTGGGGCAGGGCGCGCCCATCCGCAGCGATTCCTGGGGCCATGCCTCGGCGACGCCGGCGCTGCTGTTCCAGCAGGCCGACAGGGTGGCGGATCGTGCCGATCTGGACGTGCGGGTGCTGGCCCCGCCAGAGGCCGTCGTGCGGGCCTGGCAGCAATTGCTGGTGACCTACCTGCCCGTGGCCTTGCTGCTCGGCGCGCTGCTGGCCTTCGGGGCCTACCGCTTGCAGGTGAACCGGCAGTCCTTCAAAGAGCAGTTGCGCCGCGCCATGGCGGCCGACGAATTCCACGTCGAATACCAGCCGGTCTATGGCAAGGCCACGGGCCGCTGCGAAGGCGTCGAGGCGCTGATGCGCTGGAACCGTCCTGGCGTGGGGCCGGTGCGTCCGGACATCTTCATTGCGGCAGCCGAGGTCGAGGACATGATCGTGCCGCTGACCCAGCATCTGCTCAAGCTGATCCAGCGCGACATGCGCAACTGGGCCACGCCGCCCGAATTCCATATCGCGGTCAACTTCGCGCCCGCACACCTGTCCAGCCCGACGTTGCTGGCCGACGTGCAGGCCTTTCGCGCCGGCATCCGGCCCTCGCTGATGGTGCTGGAAATCACTGAGCGCAGCCTCATCGCCGACAATGGCCAGGCCCGTCGCAACATCGACGCGCTGCGGGCCGAGGGCGTGTTCGTGGCCATCGACGATTTCGGCACGGGTCATTGCTCGCTGTCGTACCTGCAGAAATTCCCGGTCGATTACCTGAAGATCGACAAGGGCTTCGTTCACGCCATCCAGCCCACCGGTGAAGACGCGCCGGTGCTGGACGTGATCATCACGCTGTCGCATCGCCTTGGGTTGGCGGTGGTGGCCGAAGGCGTCGAAACGCCCGAGCAGTTCGCGTACCTGGCGCAGCGCGGCGTGGCGTTCATCCAGGGCTATCTGTTTGCCCGGCCCATGCCGTCGGCCGACTTCGTGCGCTGGTATGCCGAGAAGGCGGCGCAGCCGCCGGTGCTCGCGGTGTCATAGCGCGCGCAGCGGCAGGTTCAACAACGAAAAGCGGTTGCCCAGCGACCACAGGCTGGCGCCACGCGCCGCCTGCGGGCATGTCGTGTCGCGGCAGATCCGTTCACCGGGGGCGGCGGCGCATGCGCAGGGGTCTGAAAGCATGAAGTACAACAGCGCGGCAAGCAGCGACGCGACCACCAGGGTGATCCGCATGACTTTCCTCATCGGGATAAAAAATTATTGTAAAACGATAATTTGTTGCTACACTACAGCAACTTCATAGCCCTAGCAACGCCATCCGGAGACCGCCATGGCAGCCGCACCGACCTTTTCATCCGTCCACGAGACTTCGCCACCCGCGAGCGGCGCCCGGCGCCTGGCCCGCATCCGTGGGCTGTCGCGCTGGATGCGCGGCCTGCTGGTCGTGGCCGCGGTGATCCTCATTGCCGCACTGGTCGGCATGTGGTTCTTCACGTCCGAGCCCGTGCTGGCCCGCGGTCTGTATTCCTTTCTTGGCGTGACGGCGCCGGCCTATGCCGAACCCGCCGCGCCCGTCACCCTGCCGCGCCTGAACCTGGGGCCCGCGTATCGGGTGCTGGGTTTCGCCTTGTTCGGGGTGTTGGCGGCGCTGGCGTTGCGCGCCATCGCCCATGCCCACGCGATGTTTTCCGACTTCAGCCGCGGCGATGTGCTGACCGTGGCCACGGCCAGGCGCCTGCGCGGCATTGCCTTGCTGATCACGGTGTTCAGCGTCGCGGTGCCGGCCTTGAAGACCGTCTTGATGTTGGCCCTGACGCTGGCCAATGGGCCGGGCGAGCGCCACATGATGATCGGCATCGACATCAGCGACATCCTGCTCGGCCTGCTCGGCGGCCTGTTGTTCACGCTGGCCTGGGCCATGGAAGAAGCGGCCCAGGTCGCCGAAGAAAACCGGGGATTCATCTGATGGCGATCGTGGTCAGGCTGGATGTGATGCTGGCCCAGCGCAAGATGAAGGCGCGCCAATTGGCCCAGGAAATCGGTATTACCGAGCCGAACCTGTCACTGCTCAAATCGGGCAAGGTCAAGGGCATGCGCTTTGACACGCTGGAGCGCATTTGCGAAGTGCTGCAATGCCAGCCCGGCGACCTGCTCGAGTACCAACCCGGCGAGCCCGCGGCCAGCGAGGGCACCGGCGTCGACTAGGCGTCGCGGCCGGCCTCGATCGCCGCGTCGAACCACTTTCGCGGCGGGCGGCCGTCGCGTGACCCGCATCGGGCCGCCCGACCTCCGCGCGGCGGCCGCAATTCGACCTTCTTTTTTTCACTGCCTGTCGCGCAGGGTTCGCCCGCGCGCCGGGTTCCCACGTCCCTTTGATGGATGCTTGCCATGCACTACCTGCCTGCGATCTCCCGCGATGCATTGCGTGTCGCTTCCCTGTTGGCCTCGGCCTGCGCACTGGCTGCCTGCGCGCCCACGGCGCTGTCGCCCGGCGCTTCCTCCAACGTGCGCATCACGCACAACGAACCGGGCAAGGACTGCGCCTTCCTGGGTGACGTGACCGGCAGCCAGGGCAATTTCCTGGCGGGCGTGATCACCTCGAATGCGGATCTGGAAACGGGGGCGCGCAACGACCTGAAGAACAAGGCCGCCGCGCTGGGCGGCAACGTGGTGTACCTGTTGACGCAGCGCGCGGGGCAGACGGGCGGCAAGGATCACCTGGAGCAGACCAACGTCACGCTCTCGGGCAACGTCTATCGCTGCGGCTAGGGTTCGTGCGAGGCGCCGTGGCGGGTTGACGGGCCCTGGGCCTGTCAACCTGGCAGGGCCGCCTGATCAGGTCTTGGCCTGGGGCGCCGCCTTGGCGAAGAACAGGTCCGTGATGGACTGGCTGTCCAGCGCTTCACCGTTGATGGCGCGCGCCAGCAGTTCGGCGCCCAGCAATTGCACCGAGAACACCAGGTCGGGCTGCACCCGGCGGATCTTTTCCAGGTGTTTGCTGGTGTTGACCAGCGCGACCGTCTTGGCGCCTTGGTCACCCACGGCTTCTTTGGCGGCCAGCACGATGAAGGCGTTCTCGGCGTCGTCCTCGCGCAGCGCCAGCACATAACGCGCACGAGTCACGCCCGCGCTGCGCAGCACTTCCACGCTGGACGGGTCACCTTCGATCAGGTCGGTGGCGGCCGGGTATTCCTGCGGCGCGCCGGGCGGCACGATGACGGTGACCTCGTCGCCGCGGCGACGCAAGCCTTCGTAGACGCTCATGGCCAGGGGCGTGGCGCCGGCGATGATGATGTGGTTTTTTCTCATGGCGCTGGAAAACCGGCCTTTGACCAGCCGTTTCAGGTTGCCGCCGATCACCGGGCCGGCGATCGCACTGATGGAAGTGGCAAAGACGGTGATGCCAAGAATGATAATCGACGCGGTGAACAGCCTGGCCGCGTTGCTGTGCGGGGTGATGTCGCCATAGCCCACCGTGGACATCGACACGATCGAAAAATACAGCGCCGTTGCCGCGTCCTTGATGGGCGGATTGAATTCCTCGCCCAGGTACAGCGTGCCGAAGATCGCGTAGATCAGCAGCGACGCCATGCTGACCAGCGCGAACAGCGAGCCGGCCGTGACGCTGGCCCGGTCAAAGCGGCGCCAATAGGCGATCAGCGCGATCACCAATACCAGGGTATAGACGCCCAGCCCCGCGCGCCCGCTGTCGCCCAGGATGGCGAAGGTGCCCACGCCGATCAGCAGCACCAGCGAAAAGGCCCACGCGATGCGCGCCTTCAGGATCAGGCCCAGCGCGATGACCTGCAGGCCCACGCCCAGCACCAGGCGCGGAATCTCGAGCAGGCCCACCACCTGCATCACGTCGTGCCAGTTATCCAGCGCCAGCCAGAATGAATACTCGCGCGCGCGCACTTCGCGCAGCACGGGATGCATGAAGGCATAGCCGTCCAGCGCCACGAGAATGGCAAGGCACCAATTGGGGGGAATGCGGGTCAGCACAAGGCGCAATCGGCGCGCAAGGCCGGACAGGGAATGGGGCATGGCAGGGGCGTCCTTTGCCGCTCATTCTATAGGGCAGCGCGGTGGGCTTCCTATATCCAATATGTATAGAAGGCTATCAACAAAGAATTACTTGAATTGCGCCCGACGTCCTAAACTTCTTTCATCACGCGGCTATCCGAGAGGAACACCGCTGATACGGGCGACAAGCCCGCCAGCTGCTAGGGCGGACGAATCACCCGGGCGTTGATCACGCTGCAGCTTGAGTGGGGACTAGAGACCCCGCCCGGGCTCACGGCCAGTCCGTGCGTGAGTAGTATGAGGCACGAATGTTGGAATCGCGTGATCTAGGTAGAAGGCATCAGTGCCGGCTGATGACTCCAGGCTCACGTGTTGTTTTAGCGCGGCGTCTTACCTTCG
Organism: Achromobacter sp. DH1f; assembly: GCF_000633435.1. Taxonomy (NCBI): domain Bacteria; kingdom Pseudomonadati; phylum Pseudomonadota; class Betaproteobacteria; order Burkholderiales; family Alcaligenaceae; genus Achromobacter; species Achromobacter sp. DH1f. Next base: position 48,269 of record NZ_AYMF01000026.1, read on the forward strand.
GGGCAGCGCCGCGTTTTTTTCGTCTGGCGCCAGCGTCCTGGCCCGTAGCGTATCAGTAAGACGGCGCGTTGGCATCCAGCGCATAACGCCGCGAATCTTCCAGTCCGTCCGGACGCCCCTCTTCAGCCCCCTCCCGATTGTCCAGTTCCAGCGCGATATCCGCCGCGAACATATAGCCCCAGCCATGCACGGCGCGGATCGGCAGCGTCATGTGGTTGGCGGTCGCCTTGCGCCGCAGCCGGCTGATCATCACGTCGACGAAGCGGCGCCGGGTGATGGCGCCGTCCGCATCTTCGGCGCCGTCCGGGTAGAAGGCGTCGCGGCTGACCTTGCGGTCGGGCGCCTTGACCAGCTTGGTCAGGAAGTCGCGCTCGCCCGTGGTCAGGCCCAGTTGGCGGCCGGTGGGGCTGATCAGCGTCCAGCCTTTGTTGGCCAGCCGCCAGGATTCCAGCAGCGGCTCGTCGGGCAGCGGCGGCTCCACGACGTTATCGGCCCCGTCCAGCCCCACCGCGCGCCGCACCAGCGCCTGCAGCACGGCGGCCAATTCCAGCCCGGTCACTTCCGGCGGCAGGCAGGCGTCGGCGCCACACAGCAGCGTGCGGATGCGATTTTCCTCGGCGCCAAAGGGCGCGATGGCGACGATGCCCAGGCTGCGGTCGATGGCGCGCAACCGCACCGCGGCGTTGTGGATGTCGGGCAGGGGCGCTTCCAGGATCACCAGGGGGCTGGGGCGGCGCGAGTAGCGGTCGTAGACGTCGGCCAGGTCATGGCAGCGGCGCACGCTGAAACCCAGATGGGACAAGGCCTCGACCAGCCGGGCATGCCGGGCGTCGTCCTGGCCGAGAAAGATGACATCCAGCGTGTTGTTCATGGATGCCCGCCTGCGCCAACCACAGCGTGATCATTGCGTATCATGCCCCTCTCCCTTTGCTGCGCGCCATGATGTGGCGGCATCTGGCGGTGTTGTTGGTGGCGGGCTAGGGCTTTCAGTGTCGACCGCCCTGAAATGAACTGGACTGTCGATCAGCGTCTGGGCCGCGGCCGGTCGAGGCCGCGGTCGGGGTCTGGGGCGGCGCCTGGCTCAAGCGTGTTGCGCTCTGGCCGCCGATGATCCGATTCCGCATGGAAGTCACGCCCGTGTTTCATTTAAACACGGGCGTGTTTTTTTGTGAAGATACGTTTCTGTAGTTTCTGGTAGTAACACGCGTGCCAAGGCCAATCGATGGCAAGCGCCTGAAACGCTGTTCGTTCACGTGTTTGCGACCATAAGATATTAAGTATTACCGATACATTATTTTTTATTTTTTATGGCGAGGCGACATAAACTCGGGCGGGCTTTAATGGCACGGTCGACCGGGCCTGCTCAGGGCCGGGGCGACAGGCCAAGCGCCCGCCGTAGCCCGCAAGCCGATGATAGCAATGGTCTTTTTGCAAGATGCCCGGTGTGCTCGGCGAGGCCGCGGCCGCGCCGTGGCAGGCGGGTGGGCGTGCGCGCCGCGATTTACGGATTAGCCCGGGAATTGGGGTGTAATCCGTTTATTTGACGGCAGTATTGAGATGTTTTAATCAAATAAATAAATTCATATTAATGTCTCAGGTTGATCGATTGGACACGTTTAGCCATCGTCTGCGCAACGCAAGAATGCTTCAGGGATGGACACAGAAGGACTTGGCAGTCGCGAGCAACCTGTCGCAAAGCGCCATCGGCAACTACGAAAGCGGCCAGCGCCTGCAGCCTTCCAGCGATGCGCTCATCAAGCTGACCCGGGCGCTGCGGGTCAATCCCATGTGGCTCAGCACCGGCGAAGGCCCGATGGCCAGCCCGGCCTATGCCGAACCGCCGTCCACTGTGGGGGAGTGCCTCGCACCCCCGCCTCCCTGGCCCTTCGAAACCGTCTCCTACGCCACCTATGCCCGCCTGAGCCTGCAGGAAAAGCGCCAGATCGAGCAGGTGCTGGCGGCCTACATCAAGGCGCGCGGCGAATAGTCCCCACGGTGCGCCCGGAAGGGACCGCGCGGGCGTGCGACGCGGGCGTCATCCTGCGCGCCGTTTCCGCCTTGCCGGGAGGGTGGATGGTATCCGCACGCCCATCGCGGCTGCCTTCGGCCACTGCCGAATCGGCCGCCTCGCCGCGGGCGCGCAACCGCCGCCGCAGCCGTTCGACCGGGTCCGCGATCAGTGCGTTCAGCAGCGCCGCAAAGCCTATACAGCCCACCACCACCAGCACGGTGAACATCACCGGCTGGCGTGTCTGCGCGCCGTCCAGCAGCCAGCCAAAGAACAGGATGACCAGCGCGTGGCAGATGTAGATCGGATAGCTCAGTTCGCCGATGGCCTTGTCCAGCCGATGGCGCGACTGGAACAGGAAGGCCAGCGGCAGCAGGGCGGCAAACAGCACCACTGCCAGCGCATCGCGCACCGTGTGCGGCAGGCCGATGGAAAAGTGGGCCAGCGCGTAGAGCAGCAGCACGCCGGTGCCGATCTCGGGCAGCCGCGGCAGGCGGTGGGTCCAGGCCTGCCAGCGCGGCAGCAGCACCTGGTGCGACAGCGACCCGATCAGGAACAGCGCCAGTTCGGTCGGAAAGAAGCGATAGGTCCACGGATCGGCCAGGCCCACACCGGTGGCCACCAGCACCGCGCGTAGCGCCAGTGACGCCGCCAGCAGCACCAGCAGGCGGCGCGGCGAATGCAGCACGAAGGGCGCGATCAGGTAGAAGCTCATCTCCACGCCCAGCGTCCAGGCCTGGGGCACCAACAGGCCCTGGTAGAGCGGCACCTCGCTGTGGGCGAAGCTGCCGGTGAATGCCAGCGCACCGTGCTCGATGCCGAAGAACATCAGCCAGTCCTGCCCCAGGATCAGCAGGTTCGACACGCCCAGGAACAATTCCGCCGCAAAGGGCAGATGGTCGTAGAAGCGCCAGAACGCGCCGCCGCCCGCCGCATGCGCCAGCAGCGTCAGCGCCGCCACCGCCAGGTACACGGGATACAGGCGCAGGGCCCGGTTGGCATAGAACCGTCCGACCGACCCCTGGTAGTGGTCGGTGGCGGTCAGCACATAGGAAATCAGGAAGCCGGAAATCACATAGAAAAGCTGTACGGCCAGGCGGCCGCCCACCAGCCAATCGGTCGTGCCGCCGCCCAGGTGGTCCAGCACCACGGACAGCGCCAGCAAGGTTCGCAAAAAGCCCATCGCCGTGTCTCCGGTCGTCGTTGTTATGTGCTGCCGGGCCCGCCGCCGGCTTCACGCCAGACGCGTACGGGGGTCAGCCGATTCTGCGCGCCGCAAAGGGCCGCCGCCATGCGGCGTACGATGCAGGCCCCCCCTGCGCAGGGAGGACGCCGCTTGCCGCTTTCGGATTCGGCTGTCAGGGGGAGGCCCCGGGACGCGCCGGCCCCATGGCGGTTACAGTTGGGGGTGTGTCTATTCAGGAGTGCTGTTCCATGTCTTCCTTCCTGTCTTCGCATTGCCGCCTGTTGGGCGTCGGGCTGCTGGCCGCGGCGCTGGCGGGCTGCGCCGGTTCCACAGGGGGCGCGCGCGCCCAGGGTGCGGCTGCGGCCAACGCGGCCAGCAGCGCCGATTCGCTGGCCCAGACCAGCTGGGAGCTGGTGCGCTGGACCCAGGCCTCGGGCGGGCTGCGCAACATTCCCCATGGCGACAACGGCGAACCGATACAACTGACCTTCCTGGCGCAGGGCAAGGAATACCGCGCGGGCGGTTTTTCGGGCTGCAATCGCTACATGGGCACGTACAAGCTCGAGGCCGGCAAGCTCTTCATCGAGGCGCGCGGCGCCACCCGCATGGCCTGCGTGCCGGCCGAGCGCGCGGCCCTTGAAAACGACTACCTGCGCAGTCTGGGCGCCATCGATACCTTCACGCTGGACAGCGGCGGCGCGCCGCGCCACCTGACCTTCAACCTGCGCGGCGGCGACGTGCTGGAATTCGAACGCCGCCAGGACCCGCCCACGCCCTGAGGCCCGCCGGGCCAGGTGTTTCAGTCTGTTTTGCACGGCGCGGCGCCCGCCCGGGGCGCGCCTACAATGGGCGCTGCCCGGGGCCCCGGCCGACTGCCGCCATGGCACCGTGCAAGGGGCCGCCGGCTTTGACCAAGCCCTAGTTTCTTGCGGGAGAATCCCATGCCCTTGTCTTCATCCCTGCGCTGGATCGCGCCTTGCGTGCTCAGTCTTGGCCTGGCGGCCTGCGCGGCGCCGCCGCAGCGCACCGCGGATGGACGGGACCCGCGCTTCCAGCCTGCCTCGGCCTCGGACGTGCTGGCGCAGACCAGCTGGGACCTGGCCCGCTGGACCCGCCCGGGCGGCGCGCTGCGTGAAATCCCGCACCCGTCGTCCAATTCGCGTCCGCTCACCATCAGCTTCATCCACGACCAGGGCGCCACGCGCGCCAGCGGCTTTTCGGGCTGCAACGCGTACAACGCGCCCTATACCGTGGCCAACGGCCAGTTGATCATCACGTCCAACCCCGTGGCGACGATGATGGCGTGCGCACCCGTGAACATGCAGCTTGAACAGGAATTCCTGGCCAGCCTGACGCGCATCACCGCCACGTCGTTCGACAACACCAACAACCCGCAGCGCATGAGCTGGGTGCTCAGCACCGGCGACACGCTGGACTTCGGCCGCCGCATCGACCCCGTCGCGGGCGGCCAGGTCGGGCCGACCAAGCTGGTGTACGTCAACGCCGAACGCGTGCCTTGCAATGCCGGCGCCGGCCGCACCACCTGCTACCAGGTGCGCGACAGCCAGTCGCAGCCCTGGCAGCTCTGGTATGGCGACATCACCGGTTTCAACTTCCAGCCCGGCATCCGCTACCGCCTGCGTGTGGTCGAGATCAAGGACCCGAATCCGCCTGCCGACACCTCCGGCCTGCGCTGGGTGCTGGACGCCGTGGTGGAACAGGAAATTGTCCGGCGCTGACCGCCCGGTTTGACCTGCGGCAAGCGGGCAGGGCGGGGCAGCGATTACTATTACGGCCTTCGCCGTCCTACGCCCCGCTTTGCCATGTCTTCCGTCGTCAATATCGCCGCTTACAAATTCGTCTCGCTGGACGCCCTGCCCGAGCTGCGCGCCCGGCTGCTGGCGCAGGCGGGCGAGGCCGCTCTGAAGGGCACCGTGCTGCTGGCCGAAGAGGGCATCAATCTGTTCCTGGCCGGATCGGCCGACGGTATCGACGCGTTTCTGCAGGCCTTGCGGGCCGACGCGCGTTTTGCCGACCTGGAAGTCAAGTTCAGCCAAAGCGCGCAGGTGCCGTTTCGCAAGCTGCTGGTCAAGATCAAGCGCGAGATCATCCGCATGGACCACCCCACGATCCGGCCCGAGGCCGGCCGTGCCCCGGGCGTGGATGCGCGCACGCTGGCCCGCTGGCTTGAGCAGGGCGTCGACGACGACGGTCGCCCCGTCGTCATGCTGGACACTCGCAACGCGTTCGAGGTCGACGAAGGCACCTTCAAGAACGCCATCGACTGGCGCATCGACCGCTTCACCCAGTTTCCCGCCGCCGTACAGGCGCATCGCGCCGAACTCGACGGCAAGACCGTGGTCAGTTTCTGCACGGGCGGCATCCGCTGCGAGAAGGCCGCCATCTACATGAACGAGGCCGGCATTCCGAACGTCTACCAGCTCGACGGCGGCATTCTCAAGTACTTCGAGGAAACCGGCGGCCCGGGCTTTGACGGCAAGTGCTTCGTGTTCGACGAGCGCATCTCGCTGGACCCGGCGCTGGCGCCCAGCAAGGACTGACCCTGGGGCCGCAGTTGCCACGCTGACCGCCCTACGCGGGCCGCCCTGCGCGGGCCGCCCCAAATACAACAAGCCCGCCGGATGGCGGGCTTGTCGTTGGTGCGGGCGCCGAAAACCGGCTTAGCGCACGCGCATGCCGGGCTTGGCGCCGGGGAAGGGCTCCAGCACGTAGATGCCGGCGTCCACGGCTTCATCGGCGTGGCTGGCGGCCAGCACCATGCCTTCGGATACGCCGAACTTCATCTTGCGCGGGGCCAGGTTGGCCACCATGACGGTCAGCTTGCCGATCAGGTCTTCGGGCTTGTAGGCCGACTTGATGCCCGAGAACACGTTGCGGTGTCGGCCTTCGCCCACGTCCAGCGTCAGGCGCAGCAGCTTGGTCGAGCCTTCGACGTGCTCGCAATTGACGATCTGCGCGATGCGCAGGTCGACGCGGGCGAAGTCGTCGATCGAGATGGTCTCGGCCAGCGGCTCGCCGCCGGGCACCACCACGGGGGCGGCGGGCGGTTCGAACAGGTCTTCGAGCATCTGCGGTTCGACGCGCTGCATCAGGTGCTTGAACGGCGCCACGCGCTGCGGCAGCACCGCGGCGTCAGCCCAGGTGAAGTTGGCGTCGGCGGCGAACAGTTCGCGCGCCACGCGCTCGGCCAGGGCCGGCAGCACCGGGGCCAGCATCACCGACAGGGCCTTGAAGCCGGCCAGCGAACGCGAGCAGATGTCCTGCAGGGCGGCCTTCTGCGCGTCGTCGGCGGTGGCGATGCCCTTGGCCAGTACCCACGGCTGGGCCGTGTCGAACGCCTGGTTGATGCGGTCGGCGTAGGCCATGATTTCGCGGATGGCGCGGTTGTACTCGCGGGCCTCGAAGGCGGCGCGGATCGACTCGGCCTGTTCGGCGTATTCGGCCGACAGCGCGGCGGTGTCGCCCGAATAGGCCAGGGCGCCGTCGAAGTGCTTGGTGATGAAGCTGGCCGCGCGGCTGGCGATGTTGACGTACTTGCCGACCAGGTCGCTGTTGACGCGGGCGATGAAGTCTTCGGGGTTGAAGTCCATGTCTTCGACCCGGGCGTTCAGCTTGGCGGCGATGTAGTAGCGCATCCATTCGGCGTTCATGCCGATTTCCAGGTAACGCAGCGGCGAGATGCCGGTGCCGCGGCTCTTGGACATCTTCTCGCCGCTGACGGTGATGAAGCCGTGCACATTGACCGCGTCCGGCGTCTTGCGGCCGGCGAACTTCAGCATCGCAGGCCAGAACAGGGCGTGGAAGTAGACGATGTCTTTCCCGATGAAGTGCACTTGTTCGGTGGTGCCGGCCGGGTCCAGCAGCGCGTCGAAGTCCAGGCCCTTGAGGTCGCAGTACGACTTCAGCGAAGCCAGGTAGCCCACCGGCGCGTCCAGCCAGACGTAGAAGTACTTGCCCGGCGCGTCGGGGATCTCGATGCCGAAGTACGGCGCATCGCGCGAGATGTCCCAGTCGCCCAGCTTGGCCTCGCCGTCTTCGGCGCCCAGCCATTCGCGGGTCTTGGCCAGCATTTCAGGCTGCAGGTGCTTGCCGCCGTTGACGTTGCTGCCGTTGGTCCATTTCTGCAGGAATTCCACGCAGCGCGGGTCCGACAGCTTGAAGAAGAAATGGTCGGACGACTTCAGCACCGGCGTGGCGCCGGTCAGGGCCGAGTACGGGTTGATCAGGTCGGTGGGCGCGTAGACCGCGCCGCAGACCTCGCAGGAATCGCCGTATTGGTCCTTGGCGTGGCATTTGGGGCATTCGCCCTTGATGTAGCGGTCGGCCAGGAACATGCCCTTGACCGGGTCGTAGAACTGCTCGATGGAGCGGGTCTCGATCAGGTCCTGGGCCTTGAGCTTGCGATAGATGTCATGCGACAGCGCCACGTTTTCGGGCGAATCGGTGCTGTGCCAGTGGTCGAAGCGGATGTGAAAGCCATTCAGGTACTGCGGCCGCTCGGCCGCGTAGCGGGCGACCAGCGCCTGCGGCGTGATGCCTTCTTTTTCGGCCTTCAACATGATCGGCGCGCCGTGCGCGTCGTCCGCACCCACGAAGTGCACCGTGTGGCCCGCCATTCGCATCGAACGAACCCAGATATCGGCCTGGATGTACTCCATGATGTGGCCGATGTGGAAAGATCCGTTGGCGTAGGGCAGCGCAGTGGTGACAAAAAGGGTGCGAGACATGGTTGTCGATAGAGGTTGAGGGGAAAGAGGGGTTGGCCGGCCATTTTAGGGCAACGGCGGCGACGTGCCGGGGCGCGTGCTTGAAACGACACAACCCGCATGGTCGCGGACAGGCGCCAGGCGGGTTGGGGGAAGGCAGCGAGAAACGGGCCGGGTGCCGGTCAGGGGGCCGGACCGAGGCCGGGCAGGCGGATGCGGCGCGGCGGCCGGTGCGCGCAAGGCGCGCCGGCTGGGCGCCTGCGAAACCGCGCTTAGCGGATCTCGCGAGCCTCGACGTCGATCACGTCGCCGCGGGGTTGCGTGGCGAACGGGGCGCTGGCGGACTGGAAGGGACCCTGGCGGGCGCCCTGGCGCTGGCTCCAATAGGCGCGAACGCCGAAAGGCTTGCCGCGCACCTTGGCGACGACGTACAGGATCGCCACGGCGATGGCCGTGGACAACATGAAGACCAGCGCCATCGCCATGCCGATCAAGGCCAGGGCGGCGAATAAGACGGCACGGAAGAAGCGGATGAGAGTATTGGTCATGAAGGTCGGATGCAAAACGCAGCGAAAGGTTCCCGCGTATTCCGCTATCCTTTAGGGGATGGCGGCCCGCAGAAGCCGCGCTGCCTACGGAACCACAGTGATATGAGTATAACGATAGAACACATCCGCGCTGCGCTGCGCGCCGCGCAAGACCCCAACACCGGCCTGGACCTGGGGGTATCTGTAAAAGATCGTGACATTCAACTGGCGGGCGACCGTGTCGCCCTGACGCTCGAACTGGGCTATCCCGCCGACGCCGTGCGCGACCAGGTGCGCGACGTTGCCGTGGCCGCGCTGGCCGCGGCCGGCGCGCCCGGCGCCCAGGTGACCGTCACCTGGAAGGTGGCCGCGCATGCCGTGCAGAAGGGCCTGAAGCCGCTGCCCAATGTGCGCAACATTATTGCAGTGGCCTCCGGCAAGGGCGGCGTGGGCAAGAGCACCACGGCCGTGAACCTGGCCCTGGCCCTGGCGGCCGAGGGCGCCAAGGTGGGCCTGCTCGATGCCGACATCTACGGCCCCAGCGTGCCGACCATGCTGGGCATTTCGGGCCGCCCCGAAAGCCTGGACAACAAAAGCATGGAACCCCTGACCGGCCACGGCCTGCAGGCGAACTCCATCGGTTTCCTGATCGATGCCGACTCGCCCGCCATCTGGCGCGGTCCGATGGTCACGCAGGCGCTTGAACAGCTGCTGCGCCAGACCAACTGGCGCGACCTGGACTATCTCATCGTCGACATGCCCCCGGGCACGGGCGACGTGGCGTTGACGCTGGCGCAGAAGGTGCCGGTGGTGGGCGCGGTCATCGTCACCACGCCGCAAGACGTGGCGCTGCTCGATGCGCGCAAGGGCCTGCGCATGTTCCAGAAGGTCGACGTGCCGATCCTGGGCGTGGTCGAGAACATGGCGATCCACATCTGCTCGCAGTGCGGCCACGCCGAACACATCTTCGGCGAAGGCGGCGGACGCCGCATGGCCGAACAGTACGACACCCCCTGGCTGGGCAGCCTGCCGCTGACGCTGGCGATCCGCGAGCAGACCGACGCGGGCACGCCCACGGTGGTGGCCGACCCCGCCAGCGAAGCCGCGGCCCTGTACCGCGGCATCGCCCGGAAACTCGCGGCGGGCGTCGCGGCGCTTCCCCGCGACATGGCCGGGAAATTCCCGTCCATCGTCGTGCAGCAGCCGACCTGACGCATGCGGTGGGCGGCCCGGGCCTTTCTGGCTGGACTTTGCATGGTGGGGGGCGAGGCCGCGGCCAAGCGTCCCGAGATCATCGTGGACCCCGGCGGCGTGCCGCCGGCCGCGTTGCAGTCGATCACCGAGGCCGTGGATGCCATCGCGCGCCTGGCCGAAGACCAGGACGGCGGTGAAATCAACCGCCTGCGGCGTCGGGCGCGCGACGCCACGCTGGCCGCGCTGGCCACGCAGGGCTACTTCAGCCCCACCGTCACGCTCGAAGCCGGCACCGACATCGGCGGCGAAACCTGGGACATCGGCATCGTTCCCGGCAAGCGCACCATGGTGTCGTCGGTCGACCTGACCTTCACCGGCCGCATCACCCGCCCGGAATACGCCGCCCGCGTGCAGAAGCTGCGCGACGACTGGCTGCTCAAGGTCGGCCAGCCGTTCATCAACAGCGACTGGAACAAGGCCAAGTCCGCGTTGCTGGACGAGGTCTCGGTGCGCGACTTCATGCTGGCGCGCATGACCGCATCCGAAGCCGAAGTGCAGGCCGATGCCGCGTTGGCCGCCCTGCGCGTCACCATCGACAGCGGCCCGCAGGTGCGCATGGGCGAACTCAGCACCGAAGGGCTCGAGCGCGTGCCGGACAAGCTCATCACGCGCTACGTGCGGTATTCGCCGGGGTCGCCCTACGACCAGAACCGGCTGGATGAATGGCAGCAGGACCTGCAATCCACTGCGTTTTTCCGCGGCGCCTTCGTGGCCTTGCGTCAGCCCGGTGGCGCCCAGAAGCCCGCCGAACCCGCGTCGGACCGGGCCCGTGCGCCGGGCGCGGCCAATGCGGCCGAATCCGCGCCGGCCGGCGATCCGGTGGTGTCCGGCGCGATGCCGCCGCCGCCCGCCACCTATGATTCCGACGGCGAAGTGACCCTGCCCGTGCAGGTGCGGGTGGTCGAGGCGCCGCCCAAGCGCTTTTCGGTGTCGCTGGGGGTGGACGACGAGGCCGGCGTGCGGCTGGAATCGCTGTACCGTCAGAACGTGGTGTTCGGCCAGCCCGTGACGATGGAATCGGGCTTCAGCGTCGACCGGCTGCAGCAACGCGTCTACACCGACATCTATCTGCCGCCGACCGAGCGCGGCTACAAGGATTCCATCGGCGTGCTGGCGCAGCATTCCGACATCCAGGGGCTGGACGTGACCCGCTACGCCCTGGGCGCCACCCGCAGCCAGGAACGCAAGGGCGCCGGCGACAGCCGCGTCACCTACGAAACGCGCTGGGGCCTCTTGCTGGCGCAAGACCACGTCAAGATCGACGGCGGCGACGAATACACCTTGCCCACCCTGACCGCCACCGGCGAGTGGCTGCGGCGCGACGTCGACAACAAATACGACCCGCGCGAAGGCAACCTGATCGCGCTGGGCGGCGGCGTGGGCGTCACGCTGGATACCGGTGAACCCTATACCCGCGCCCGCTTCCGTGCCCAGAAATGGTGGCCTATCGGCAAGCTGGACGTGCTGACCGTGCGCGGCGAAGTCGGCCGCGTCTGGGCCAACGGCAACGTGCAGGTGCCGGACGACTTCGGCTTTCGCACGGGCGGTGCGCGCTCCATCCGAGGCTACAAGTACCAGAGCATTGGCTTGAAGCGCGACAACGCCACGGTGGGCGCGCCGTCGCTGGTGGTCGGCAGCATCGAATACGACCACTACTTCAATGAACGTTGGGGCATGGGCGTGTTCGTCGATGCCGGCGACGCGGCCCAATCCTTCAGCGACATGTCGATGTCGGTGGGCTATGGCGTGGGCGCCCGGGTGCGCACGCCGGCCGGCCCGCTGTTCCTGGACGTGGCCTACGGCCAGCGCGAGCGCGACCTGCGCCTGCACTTCTCGCTGGGGATCGCGTTTTGACGGCGCTGCGCAGATTCCTGCGCCATGTGCTGGTCTGGTGGCTGCCGGGCCTGGCGATGCTGGCCGTGCTGGCGTGCAGTTTCGTGTTCTGGCTGCTGGCCTCGCAGACCGGTTCGCGCCTGCTGCTCACCACCGCGGCGCAGCAGCTGGATGGCCAGGCGCTGGAGGTGCGCGGCTCGATCCTGCGCGGCCTGGACGTCGGCCGGCTGGACCTGGCGTTCGGCGGCACCCGCATCGGCATCAGCGACCTGCGCCTGGATGTGCATTGGCGCGCGCTGGGCGACCGGCTGCTGCACGTGCGCGAGATCTCGGCGCGCACGGTCGAGGTGGCGCTGACGTCCAGCGCCGACGCGCCCGCCGAACCGTCGTCCGATGAACCCTTCACCCTGCCATCGTTGCCGGTGACCATTGCGGTGGATCGCCTGGCGCTGGGCGAATTCCAGCTGCTGCAAGACGGCCAGCCGCTGCCGGTGACGCTGGGCGACCTGACCGCCACCTTCGCGGCCGGCCCCAACGGCGCGCAACTGCGCATTGCCAACCTGCGGGTCGGCCACGAGGTCGGCCAGGCCCAGGTCAGCGGCCAGGCCGAATTGCTGGGGCTGGCGGACCCGTGGCCCTTCGCCGCGCGCCTGGACGTGACGGCGCGAGGCGCAGGCCCCGATTCCCCGTTGTGCCAGGCCGATCAACTGAGCGGCAAGTTCATGCCGGTCGGCAAAGCGCCCGCGGCCAAGGCTTCGGCGGACGCGCCCAAGGCGCAAGGCGCCGCCAAGCCTCAGGCCGCTGCGGCCAAGGCCCAGGCTGACGACGCGGGCAAGGATAAAAACGAAGGCAAGGCCACCGCCGAATTGGCCGGCCCGCCTGCGCCGGCCTGCCAGGTAGTGCTGCGCGCCGATGCTGCAGGATCGCTCGACAGCATCCAGGCCAAGCTCGATGGCACCGGCGCCGGCCTGGCGCTGGATGTAGTGGCCGACCTGGCGCCGCGCACGCCCCTGGTGCTGCGCAGCGCTCGGGCCGACGCGCAACTGCCGGACAAGTCGTCCCTGTCGGCGCGCCTGGACCTGCAAGCGGTGCCCGACCGCCCCGGCCGTGACCGCATTGCCGGCACGCTGGGCGCGCGGGGCCTGGACCTGTCGCACTGGCTGGGCGACGCGATTCCGCCGGCCGTGGTCAGCGCCAACGCGCAACTGAGCGCCGAACTTGAAAACCTGAGCCAGCTGCGCCAGGCCGCCATCGACCTGCGCTTCGAAGACGGCGCGCGCTGGAACAAGCAACCGTTGACCGGCACGGTGAAGGCGCAGGTGGACATCGCCGCGCCGCCGGGTCAGTCTGCCGCAAACTCCACGGCGGTAGCTAACGCCGCCGCGCAACCCGCCGCCAATCCGGCTGCGCCAGCCACGGACGCAGCCAACCCCGCCACGCCCGTCGACGACCTGCTCGCCGGCCTGCGCATCCATGGCCTGGACATCGACCTCAAGCTCGGCGCCAACCGCATCCGGGCGCAGGGCGAAGTCGGCGCCGCCGACGGCGCGTTGACGCTGGACGCCCAGGCGCCGCAGCTGGACGCCTTCTGGCCTGGCCTGCCGGGCGGGGCTGACCTGAAGGGCAAGCTGACCGGCACGCCGGCCGCGCACAAGGGCGAATTCACCGCGGGCTACAACCCGCCCAAGCCGCGGCCCGGGGTGCTGGGGCAGGCGCGGGCCCAGGCGGCCATCACGTTTGCGGGGGGCTGGGGCAAGGGACCCACGGGGGATGCCGACGCCGCTCTGACCGGCTGGCGCGGCACGTTCTCGCGCCTGTCGGCCGACACCGCCGGATTCACGGTCGCCACCGAGCGCCCCGTGACGCTGTCGTACCTGCCGTCGGCGGTGGCGCCGCAATGGCAGTGGCAGGTGGGCCAGACGGCGCTGGCGCTGACGCTGCCCGGCAAGGAAAAACTGGTCATCGCCCACAAGGGCTCGCGCGGCGACGCCAAGCGCTGGGAAACCGCCGGGCAGTCCGACAATCTCATCATCACGGCCGCCATGGCGCGCCAGGTCATCGCCGCGGTCGATCCCGAGGCGGCGGCCAAGTTGAACAAGGGCCCCAAGCGCGTCAACGCGATGGTGGCCGAGGGCCAGCGCCGCATCGCGCTGGACGTGCTGTGGGACCTGAAGTTCGACGGACGGCTGGCCGGCCGCGCCCGCATCGCGCGGCGCGATGGCGACCTGCTGATCCCCGGCGATCCGCCCATTCCGCTGGGCGTGAAGGCGCTGGTGCTGGACCTGACCGCCACGCCCACCTCGGCCAACGCCAGCCGCCTGGACGCCAAGCTGGACCTGGCCACCGACAAGATGGGCAAAATTTCCGGCAACGGCACCGCGGTGCTGCTGGTCAACGCCCAGGGCGGCATGGCGCTGGACCCGCGCCAGCCCATCCGCGCCAAGCTGGATGCCGACATCGCCGACCTGGCCTGGGTGGGCCTTTTCATCGGCGACTCGATGGAAATCGGCGGCCAGGTCAAGGCCAACCTCGAGGCCCAGGGCACGCTGGCCGGCAAATGGAGCGCCACGGGCGCGATCCGCGGCGACAAGCTGCGCGTGGTGCGGATCGACGACGGCGTGCGCCTGATCGAAGGCAAGCTATCGGCGCGCCTGGACGGCGACAAGCTGGTGCTGGACAGCCTGCGCTTTCCGGCGTCGCTGCGGGTCATGCCGGCCGAATGGCGCACCAAGGAATGGATCACCACCAACCCCGAGGCCAAGGATGGCTATGCCGAAGCCCGGGGCCAATGGAACCTGATCGACGGCGGCGGCAACGTGCGCCTGACCCTGTACCGCTTCCCGGCGCTACAGCGGTCCGACCGCTACGCCATGGTGTCCGGCACGGTGGACCTGACCGCGCAGATGCCGCGCATCGACATCGTCGGCGACCTGAAGGCGGACGCCGGCTGGTTCAGCCTGGAAATTCTGCAGGGCGTGCCGTCGCTGGATGACGACGTCAAGGTGCGGCGCGCGGGCGACGACCCCGGCGCCGTCTCCACGCCGCTACAGACCAGCATGAACCTGAAGTTCGACATGGGGCCGCGTTTCTACATCACCGGCATGGGGCTGGACGCCGGCTTGCTCGGGTCGATCCAGATTCTGCTCAACGACGGCCGCCTGACCGGCGTGGGCGCGCTGCGCACCCGCGGCGGCGGCATCGAGGCCTATGGCCAGAAGCTGCGGCTGCGCCGCGGCACGCTGACCTTCCAGGGCCGGCTGGACAATCCGCTGCTCGATATCGAGGCCCTGCGCACGGGCGAGCAGGTCGAGGCCGGCGTGAAGGTCGTGGGCACCGCCCAGCGTCCGCGTATCGACCTGGTGTCCTACCCGGACGTCAGCGACGTCGAAAAGCTGTCGTGGCTGCTGCTGGGCCGCGGTCCGGACGAAAGCGGCAGCGACGCCGCGCTGCTGCTGTCGGTGGGCACGGCCCTGCTGGGCGGCGGCCAGCCGTTCTACAAGCAGTTCGGACTGGACGACGTCAGCGTGCGTACCGGCAACCTGGGCAGCTCCGGCAGCATCCTGCCCGACCGTACGGTGGCGGGCGACGTCAACCGCGACAGCGACAGCCAGCTGGCAACCCAGTTCCTGGTGGCCAGCAAGTCGTTCGCCAACGGCATCACCCTGAGCGTCGAGCAGGCGCTGGCCGGCAGCGACACCGTCGGGCGGGCCAGTTACCGGCTGGCACGGGGTCTGTCGCTGGACCTGAAGGGCGGCTCGGTCAACGGCATTGCGCTGGTCTACCGCACCTTCTTTGGCGATTGACGGGGCGTCGCCCCGGCCCTTTGGGGGACGGGGCGGCGCGCTCGGGATAAAATGAGGCCCATTCAATCCCAAGCACTCTGCCACCATGAGCATCAAAAGCGACCGCTGGATCCGCCGCCAGGCCGAAGCCGGCATGATCGAACCCTTTGAAGCGGGTCAGGTCCGCACGGCCAATGGCGGGCGCATCGTCAGCTACGGCACCAGCAGCTACGGCTACGACGTGCGCTGCGCCGACGAATTCAAGATCTTCACCAACATCAACTCCACCATCGTCGATCCGAAGAACTTCGACGAAGGCTCGTTCGTGGATTTCAAGGGCGACGTCTGCATCATTCCGCCCAACTCGTTCGCGTTGGCCCGCACGGTGGAATACTTCCGCATTCCGCGCAGCGTCCTGACCATCTGCCTGGGCAAGAGCACCTACGCGCGCTGCGGCATCATCGTCAACGTGACCCCGCTGGAACCCGAATGGGAAGGCCACGTCACGCTGGAATTCTCCAACACCACGCCGCTGCCGGCCAAGATCTACGCCGGTGAAGGCTGCGCCCAGATGCTGTTCCTGGAAAGCGACGAAGTCTGCGAGACCTCGTACCGCGACCGCGGCGGCAAGTACCAGGGCCAGACCGGCGTCACCCTGCCGCGCACCTGATCGGCGCGCGCCGTCGCCACCCGGGGCCTTGCCGGCCCCGGTCGCGGGCGGTGCATCAGGCTCCGCGCCCCGGCGCAGGGCGCAGATAATCGATATCCCATTCGCTTTCTTCCACCTGCACGAAGCCGTGCCGGCGGTAGAAGCGATTCGAGTCGCTGCCGCGCAGCGCGCCCACGCGCACCGGCAGGCCCCGGCTGTCGGCATCGCGCAGCAGGCGGTCCAGCACCTGGCCGCCCACCCCCAACCCTTGCACGGCCGGCACCACATACAGGTGGTCCAGGCGCAGCCCGTCGCCGTCCGGGCGCAGGGCATAGAAGCCCACGCGTGCGCCACCCCGCTCGATGATCCAGGTATGTTCGGGCCGGAAGGCGCTGCGCAGCCGCGCCCGCGCCCGCTCGGGATCGAAGCGGCCCAGGCGTTCCAGGCTCTCCCGCATGGCTTCGATGCGGATGGCCAGCAGGGCTTCGAAATCGGCCTCGGTGACCGGCAGGTCGCGTAGCACGGCGGGCGCGAGCGCGTCGTAGCCGCGGCCCAGGAACTGCAGGATGCAGATGCCGTGGCCGAACGGGTCGCTCAGGTGCGCAATGCGGCCCCACGCGTGCGACACGGCGGCATCTTCCAGCCGCGCGCCCGCCGTCACCGCCCGCTGCACCGCGCCATCGACATCGTCGACCACCACGTCCAGGTGCACCGGCGTCCAGTGGCGGGTGTAGTCGCGCGGCTGGCGCACGCTGCCCGCGGCCGGGGTGCCGGCGGCCTTCTCCAGCAGGTAGACGGGGGCCGAGGCGCCCAGCATTTCGGCAGCCTGCGGGCCCAGGCGTCGGTGCAGGACCAGCCCGAAGGCGTCCTGGTAGAAGGCGATGGCTTGCTCGAGATCGGGAACGTCGATATTGACCAGGATACGCATGGGGTTTTCCGGGAAAGCGCGTCGCGAAAACATAGCATGGCGCCGGCCCCGCGCGGCAGGCCCGGCCAAGATCGTTGCTGCGCTAAAGAACCCCGGGCCGCGACCGTAAAAAGGGATATGTGTTTGCCGATTTGGCGACGTCATCTCTGCAAGCGTGAGCAAGGCCCTATCCGTGCGTTACCCCCATATCCCCTGGCTGCCCCTGTTGTTCTATCCTGCGCTGCCGGTATTCGCCGCGGGCGGGCTGTTGCTATGGCAGCAGTGGCCCCCGGCCCTGACGCAGATCGTGCCGTTCGTGCCCTGGGTCATGGCGCTGGTGGGCGGGGCCATCTGCCTGATGTACCAGCGGTCGCAGACCTTGGCGCTGATGCTCAGCGTGCTGGGGGCGGTGGCCGTCTGGCCCGCGCTGGCCAGCCAGGCGCCCTGGGCGCTGGGGCCGGCGCTGGTGTGGTGGTCGCTGGCCTACAGCATCAACGCCTTGTGGGCCGAGCGTTCCAGCCTGCTCTTGGACATGGCTGCCCGCATCGGCCTGATGGCCGTGGGCGCCGCCGTCATCGCGCTGGCGGGCAAGGACGGCGTGGCAGAGTGGTTCGGTGCGCTGGCGGTGCAGGGCATGCTGGCCCGGCTGGGCCTGCCCGTGCAAGCCTTGGCGGCGCTGCTCCTGACCGGCCTGACGTTGACCCTGCTGTTGCTGCGTTATGGCCGCCCGCAACAGGCCGGCCAGTGGCTGGGCTTTGTTTGCATGGCGTGGGCGTTGCCGCGCGGCGCCCAGCATCCGCTGGAACTGGCCGTGATGGCGTCGGCCGCGCTGACCGCGCTGTCGATTTCGCTGGCGCACGAAGGCTTCCACATGGCCTTTCGCGACGAACTGACCGGCCTGCCCGGACGCCGCGCGCTCAACGAACGGCTGCAACGCATGGGCCGCGTCTACACGCTGGCGATGGCCGACGTGGACCACTTCAAGGCCTTCAACGACACCCACGGCCACGACGTGGGCGACCAGGTGCTGCGCATGGTCGCCTCGCAACTGCGCCGGGTGGCGGGCGGCGGCTATGCCTACCGCTACGGCGGCGAGGAATTCACGCTGGTGTTTCCGGGCAAGACCGCGGCCGAGGCCATGCCGCACCTGGAAACCGTGCGCCGCGCGATCGAGGCCTACCAGATGCGCCTGCGCGACAAGCCGGCGCGGCCCAAGGCGGACCAGGTCGGCCAGCGCCGCCGCGGCGCACGTGGCGGCCGCAATTCGCGCCCGCTGCGGGTCACGGTCAGCATCGGGGTGGCCGAACGCGGCGATGCGCTGCGCGCGCCGGACGCCGTCATCAAGGCGGCCGACCAGGCGCTGTACAAGGCCAAGGACGGCGGCCGCAACCAGGTCTGGGCCTACGGCGCCAGGCGCCGCTCGGGCTGAACGGCCAGCGCGCTACTTGCCGGCCAGCGGCAGCGCCATCAGCAGCTCGTCGTAGAGCTCGCCATTCACGCACAGGGCCTCGCATTCGTGGCCGTATTCCTCGAACCCCAGCGTGGCATACAGGTTGTAGGCGGCGGCATTGTTGGCGGTGACGCTCAATTGCACCTGGCGCACGCCGCGCATGCCGGCGGCATGGTCGATGGCCGCGCGCATCAGCAGCCGGCCCAGGCCCTGGCCGCGCAAGGCGGGGGCCACGTACATGCTCCAGATATGCGCCTTGTGCCGCATCTTCAGCTTGCGCTGGCGCGCCACGCCCACCATGCCGGCCAGCGCGTCATGCACGAACACGCCGAACATGGCGCTGTCGTCCGCGGGGGCGATCCAGCCGCGGATGTCGTCCAGTGTCAGCGTGTGTTCCTCTTCGTAACTTGATCCGAATGCTTCCGGGGTTTCCTGCAAGGCATCCAGGCGCAACTGCCGCAGGGACAGGGCGTCTGCGGGGGTAAGACGTCGGACAAGTGGGGCGCTGGAAGGCATGCGGACAAGTGTTGGGAATAGGGAACGGTTCGGGGGGTTACTGGCCAGTATAGGCGGGTGGGCTGCCTATAATGGGGCTAACGCCGCTTGCGGTTTTCACAAAGGAGCCAATGATGTTCGGTTTCCTCAAGATAAACCAGGACGCCAAGCGCGACGAAGTCCAGGAAGAGTTCGTGGCGCGCGTGGCCAATGCCGCGAAAGACTTCGTCCAGGCCGCCGGGTCCGCCGGGGCCACGCTCGACTACTCCCCCTCCAGCATCCACGCGCTCGACGCGGCGCTCGAAGCCGCGCACGTCGGCACCTTGCCCCTGACCCCCATGCAGACCGTCGGCGCCGCCGCCTACTTGTACGAAGTGGCGCGCCGCGCCCACGGCGGCCTGTACGAGGTCTGCGACGACGAGGACCCGGTCGTGCTGGTCTGCGGCGAGCCCGACGCCGAGGTCTGCTTCGGCGCCATCGCCAAGGTCGAACGGCGCATCCGCTACGGCGACGCCGAGGCCATCCCGCCTTACTTCGACGCCTTCACCGCCGCGCTGCGGGCCGGCGAAGCGCGCACCATCCGCTAGCTGCCGCCGCCCTGGGCGGGCCCGGGAACGGGCCTGTCGCGGGCCCCATCGGGGCCCGTGTGCGGCCATCTTCGGGAAAACCATAGGGCTTGGGGAAAATCCGCCCTACAATTCCGCCATTCCCGCCACCCTGGCGGGGCCTCCGCGCCGCCTGTCATCAGACGGTTTTTCACTAGAAGTACACTCGCGTCCGCCATAACGGTCCGATTCGCTTGCCCCAGGAGCGCCTGCATGAAATTTCGCTTCCCTATTTTCATCATCGACGAGGACTACCGTTCCGAGAACGCGTCCGGTTTGGGTATTCGTGCCTTGTCTGAAGCGATCGAGGCCGAGGGCGTCGAGGTGATCGGGGTGACCAGTTATGGCGACTTGAGTTCGTTCGCCCAGCAGCAAAGCCGCGCCAGCGCCTTCATCCTGTCGATCGACGATGAAGAGTTCGACGTGGATTCGCCCGAGGACGTGGCCAGCGCGATCAAGAACTTGCGCATGTTCATCGGCGAACTGCGTTTCCGCAACGCCGACATCCCCATCTACCTGTACGGCGAAACGCGCACCTCGGAACACATTCCGAACGACATCCTGCGCGAACTGCACGGCTTCATCCACATGTTCGAGGACACGCCCGAATTCGTGGCGCGCCACATCATCCGCGAAGCCCGCAGCTACGTGGACAGCCTGCCGCCGCCGTTCTTTCGCGAGCTGGTCAAGTACGCGCAAGACGGTTCCTATTCCTGGCACTGCCCCGGCCACTCGGGCGGCGTGGCGTTCCTGAAGAGCCCGGTGGGCCGGATGTTCCACCAGTTCTTCGGCGAGAACATGCTGCGCGCCGACGTCTGCAACGCCGTGGACGAACTGGGCCAGCTGCTGGACCACACCGGCCCGGTCGCCGAATCGGAACTGAACGCCGCGCGCATCTTCCACGCCGACCACTGCTATTTCGTGACCAACGGCACGTCCACCTCGAACAAGGTGGTGTGGCATGCCAACGTGGCCGCGGGTGACGTGGTCGTGGTGGACCGCAACTGCCACAAGTCGATCCTGCACGCCATCACGATGACGGGCGCGATCCCGGTGTTCCTGCGCCCCACGCGCAACCACCTGGGCATCATCGGCCCGATCCCGCTGGAAGAATTCCACCCGGACAACATCCGCAAGAAGATCGAGGCCAACCCCTTCGCGCGCGAAGCGGTGAACAAGAACCCGCGCATCCTGACGCTGACGCAAAGCACGTACGACGGCGTCATCTACAACGTGGAAATGATCAAAGAGCAGCTCGGCAGCTATGTCGACACGCTGCACTTCGATGAAGCCTGGCTGCCGCACGCCGCGTTCCACGAGTTCTACAAGGACATGCACGCCATCGGCCAGGACCGCCCGCGCAGCCAGGATGCGATGGTGTTTGCCACCCACTCCACGCACAAGCTGCTGGCCGGCATTTCGCAAGCCTCGCAGATCATCGTGCAGGAATCCGAGACCCGCAAACTGGACCGCAACGTCTTCAACGAGGCGTACCTGATGCACACGTCGACCTCGCCGCAGTACGCGATCATCGCGTCGTGCGACGTGGCCGCGGCCATGATGGAACCCCCGGGCGGCACCGCGCTGGTCGAGGAAAGCATCCGCGAAGCGCTGGACTTCCGCCGCGCCATGCGCAAGGTGGAATCCGAGTTCGGCAAGAACGACTGGTGGTTCAAGGTCTGGGGCCCGAACCGCCTGGTGTCCGAAGGCATCGGCAACCGCGACGAGTGGGTGCTGGAAGCCAACGACCACTGGCACGGCTTCGGTGAAATGGCCGAAGGCTTCAACATGCTGGACCCGATCAAGGCCACGGTCATCACCCCGGGGCTGGACATGTCGGGCAGCTTCGGCGAAACCGGCATCCCCGCCGCGCTGGTGTCCAAGTACCTGACCGAGCACGGCGTGGTGGTCGAAAAGACCGGCCTGTACTCGTTCTTCATCCTGTTCACCATCGGCATCACCAAGGGCCGCTGGAACACGCTCTTGACCGCCTTGCAGCAGTTCAAGGACGACTACGACCGCAACCAGCCGCTGTGGCGCATTCTGCCGGACTTCTGCAAGGTGCATCGCCGCTACGAGCGCATGGGCCTGCGCGATCTGTGCCAGCAGATCCACGAAGCCTACCGCGAGCGTGACGTGGCCCGCCTGACCACCGAGATGTACCTGAGCGACATGGTGCCGGCGCTGAAGCCGTCCGACGCCTTTGCCCGCATGGCGCACCGCGAGGTCGAGCGCGTCGATATCGACCAGCTCGAAGGCCGCGTCACGGGCGTGCTGCTGACGCCGTACCCCCCGGGCATTCCGCTGCTGATTCCGGGCGAACGCTTCAACCGCACCATCGTCCAGTACCTGCAGTTCGCGCGCGAGTTCAACGAACGCTTCCCGGGCTTCGAAACCTACATCCACGGCCTGGCCGACGAAGTGGGTCCGGACGGCGAGAAGCGTTACTACGTCGACTGCCTGATCGAAGACTGATACGGGCCGACTGTTCCGATGTTCGATGTTGCCGTTCTCGGCGCCGGCGCCGCTGGCATGATGTGTGCAGCGGTCGCCGGCCAGCGTGGCTTGCGCGTGGTGCTGGTCGACCATGCCGAGCGCCTGGCCGAAAAGATCCGCATTTCCGGCGGCGGCCGCTGCAACTTCACCAACATCGGGGCGGGCCCGGCCAACTTCCTGTCCGACAATCCGCATTTCTGTCGCTCGGCCCTGTCGGGCTATACGCCGCAGGACTTCCTGGCGCTGCTCAAGCGCCACCATATTGCCTGGCACGAGAAGCATCGCGGCCAGCTGTTCTGTGACGATTCCAGCGAATCCATCATCGAGATGCTGCGCGCCGAATGCGACGCGGGCAGCGTGCAGTGGCGCATGGGCTGCCAGGTCGCCGAGGTGGCCCATGGCGAAGCCGGCTTTGAACTGCGCACCAGCCAGGGCCCGATCCGGGCGGCCAAGCTGGTGGTGGCCACCGGCGGCATGGCGATCCCGCAGCTGGGCGCCACCGACTTCGGCCTGAAGCTGGCGCGCCAGTTCGGCCTGAAGGTGGTCGAGCCGCGCCCCGCACTGGTGCCGCTGACCTTCGATGCGGCCCAGTGGCAGCCCCTGGCGGAACTGTCCGGCGTGGCGCTGGAGGTCAATCTGCAGACAGGGCAGGGCAAGACCCGCGGCGAATTCCTCGAAGACCTGCTGTTCACGCACCGCGGGCTGTCAGGCCCGGCGATCCTGCAGATCTCCAGTTTCTGGAAACCGGGCGAACCCATCGTCATCGACCTGGCGCCGGGGCGCGACCTGGCCGACGAACTGCTGGCCTCCAAGTCCGGCAACCGCCAGCAATTGCACACGGTGCTGGCCGGCCTGTGGCCCAAGCGCCTGGCCGATCGCTGGCTGCACCTGGCCGAGCAGGGCGGCAAGCCCGGCCTGGCGGCGTTGCGCCTGGCCGATGCGCCCGACAAGACCCTGCGCGCCCTGGCGCAGGACATCCACCAGTGGACGCTGGTACCCAGCGGCACCGCCGGCTACAAGAAGGCCGAAGTCATGCGCGGCGGCGTCGACACCCGCGGGCTGGACCAGAAGTCCATGCAGGCCAAGACCACCCCCGGGCTGTACTTCGTCGGCGAAGCCGTCGACGTGACCGGCTGGCTGGGCGGCTACAACTTCCAGTGGGCCTGGGCCTCGGGCGTGGCCTGCGGCAAGGCGCTGTAGGGCCGGCGCCCGCGTCGGCGGGCCGCCATTTCTCTTTCATTCTCGGACGATTTCCCGACGGCCATCCGCCAGGCGGCGCCTTGGTGCGTCTGCGCTGCGCAGCCGGCGGCGGCGCATAGCCCGCTTCTATGACAGCCATTGCAACGCAACCATTGTGATATCAAATAAAAATACATATCATTTATGTTTTCGATAATCAATCTGGCCCCGCATTCCGCGGCGCCGGTCTGACGGAGACATCTCATGGCCTACACCCTGCCGACCCTGCCCTACGCCTATGACGCGCTCGAACCCCATATCGACGCCATGACGATGGAAATCCACTACAGCAAGCACCACCAGACCTACGTCACCAGCCTGAACGCCGCCCTGGACGGCGCCGGCATCGCCACCGACGAGCCGGTCGAAGCGCTGGTGGCCCGCCTGGACCAGTTGCCCGAGGCGATCCGCGGCGCGGTGCGCAACCACGGCGGCGGCCATGCCAACCACAGCCTGTTCTGGTCCGTCATGTCGCCGCAGGGCGGCGGCGAGCCCGAGGGCGCGCTGGCCCGCGCGATCGATGCGGAACTGGGCGGCCTGGCCGCGTTCCGCGAGGCCTTCACCAAGGCAGCGCTGACCCGTTTCGGCAGCGGTTGGGCCTGGCTGTCCGTCACGCCGGCCGGCAAGCTGGTGGTGGAAAGCAGCGCCAACCAGGACAGCCCGTTGATGCAGGGCAACACCCCCATCCTGGGCCTGGACGTGTGGGAACACGCCTACTACCTGAAGTACCAGAACCGTCGGCCGGAGTACATCGGCGCCTTCTACAATGTCGTCAATTGGCCCGAGGTGGCGCGTCGCTACGCCGCCGCCATCGGCTGATCCGGCTTTGCGCGGGGGGCAGCGTTCCATGAACACATTCAGCCGTCATCGCATCCGGCCCGCGGCCACCAGCGTCAGCGTCTGGACGCTGGCGGTGCTGGTCGCCTGCCTGGGCCTGCATCAGCTGTGGGTCTACTTCGACGCGAACGCGCCGCATGTGGCGGACGCGCTGCTGGGCGGCATGGTCGCCGCTGGCGCCACGGCGGCGGGCACGCTGCCCATCCTTTTCGCGCGCACCATTCCCCAGAAAATGCAGGACAGCATGTTCGGCTTCGGCGCGGGCGTGATGCTGGCAGCCAGCGCGTTCTCGCTGGTGGCCCCGGGCATCGCGGCGGCCGAATCCCAGGGCGCCGGCCCCTGGGGCGCCGGGCTGACCGTCGGCGCGGCCATCCTGCTGGGCGCGGCCGCGCTGCTGCTGATGGATCGGCTGCTGCCGCATGAACACTTCATCAAGGGCCGCGAGGGCATCGAGGCGCACCGGCTGCGCCGCACCTGGCTGTTCGTCTTCGCCATTACCTTGCACAACCTGCCCGAAGGCCTGGCCATCGGCGTGGGCTACGCGGGCAACGATCCGGTGCGCGGCACCGCGCTGGCCACCGGCATCGCCATCCAGGACATTCCCGAAGGGCTGGTGGTGGCCGTGGCGCTGATCGCGGCCGGCTACAAGCGGTCGTTCGCGGTCGCGCTGGGCATGCTGTCCGGCCTGGTCGAGCCGATCGGCGCCGTGCTGGGCGCGGCGGTCGTGGGCTGGTCGGCGGCCATGTTGCCCTGGGGCCTGGGGTTCGCGGCGGGCGCCATGCTGTTCGTGATCAGCCACGAGATCATTCCCGAATCGCACCGCAAGGGGCACGAGGTCTACGCCACCTGCGGGCTGATGCTGGGTTTCGTGCTGATGATGCTGCTGGACACGGCGCTGGGCTAGGGGCCGGGAAGGGGTTGCACGCCGGGCTTGCCGGCTGCGCGGCGCTGGGCGAAGCGCGCGTTTCGCGGTATGCTTTCGCCGCTGTCACGCATGTTGCGGGAGAGAGCGGCTGCCAAGTGCGGCGGCCGCCGCCGAAGGCGCAATTCGCCCGGAATCGCTCAGGTATCCCATACCGCACATGTTTGCCCTGTCCCGGTTTTCGCCGTGCGGACGGGCAAAACAGTACTCTGGAGAGACCTGGCGCCGCTGCCCAATCAGGGACATAGCGCGCAGCCCAGGCGCCGAAGGTGCAAACCCGCCATGCGGGGCAACTCTCAGGCAAAAGGACAGAGGGGCGGAAGATTCAGCCGTTGCGCGGGGGCACATCGCCCGTCCGCCAGCGGCATTCCGTAACCCTGGCACCGCTGCCGCTCCGGAGTACCCGCGCATGTCCGCAACCCTCAAACGCACCCCGCTGGCCGACGAACACATCGCCTCTGGCGCCCGCATGGTCGATTTCGGCGGCTGGGACATGCCCCTGGCCTACGGCTCGCAACTGGAAGAACACCACGCGGTGCGCCAGGATGCCGGCATGTTCGACGTCTCGCACATGCTCAACGCCGACGTCACCGGCCCGGACGCCTTCGCCTTCCTGCAACGCCTGGTGGCCAACGACGTGGCCAAGCTGACGGTGCCGGGCAAGGCGCTCTATACCTGCATGCTGAACCCGCAGGGCGGCGTCATCGACGACCTGATCGTCTATTTCTTCGCCGCCGACCAATGGCGCGTGGTGGTCAATGCCGGCACGGCCGACAAGGACATGGCCTGGATGCAGCGCGTCAAGCAGGCCGGCAAGTTCGACGTCACCATCACGCCGCGCCGCGACCTGGCCATGATCGCCGTGCAGGGCCCCAATGCCCGCGCCAAGGTCTGGGCCGCGCGCCCCGCCTGGCAGGCCGCCAGCGAACCGCTGACCCCGTTCGTGGCCGCTCGCATCGGCGACGACACCCTGGTGGCCCGTACCGGCTACACCGGCGAAGACGGTTTTGAAATCGTGCTGCCCGCTTCTGAGGCCGTGCAGCTGTGGCGCGACCTGGTCGCCCAGGGCGTGCGCCCGGCGGGCCTGGGCGCGCGCGACACGCTGCGCCTGGAAGCCGGCATGAACCTGTATGGCCAGGACATGGACGAACTGACCCAGCCGGGCGAAGCCGCCCTGACCTGGACGGTGTCCCTGAAAAACCCCGAACGCCGCTTCATCGGTCGCGATGCGCTGGAACAATTCGCCACGCCCGCCGCCTTCGTCGGCCTGAAGCTGCAGGAACGCGGCGTCATGCGCGCCCACATGGCCGTGCGCACCGCGCAAGGCACGGGTGAGCTCACCAGCGGCACCATGTCGCCCACGCTGGGTGTGTCGATCGGCTTTGCCCGCCTGCCGCAAGGCGTGGCCGTGGGCGATACGGTCGAGGTCGACATCCGCGGCAAATGGGTGCCCGCCCTGGTCTGCAAACTGCCGTTTGTCCGTAACGGCAAAGCCGTCGAACACTCGTAAACTCGAAGCTTCGCGCCGCAGGCCCCCCGTGGCGGGCGGGCCGCCGGCGCGAGGCGCGCAACACCATTCTTCTACCCGAATCCCTCAGGAGTTCCCATGAGTCTGCCCACCGATCGCAAGTACACCCAGTCCCATGAATGGGTCAAAGCCGAAGGCGACGTGTTTGTCGTCGGCATCACCGATACCGCCCAGGACCAACTGGGCGACCTGGTCTTCGTCGGCGACGTCAAGGTCGGCGCCAAGCTGAACGCGGGCGAAACCGCCGGCGTGGTCGAGTCGGTCAAGGCCGCCTCCGACATCTACGCCCCGGTCGCCGGCGAGATCGTCGCGTTCAACGACGAACTCGAAAGCAACCCCAATCTGATCAACGAATCGGCCTTCACCGCCTGGATCTTCAAGATCAAGCCGGTCAACGCCGCCGATGCCGACAAGCTGCTGGACGCTGCCGGCTACGAAGCCGTCGCCAACGGCTAAGCCTGTCCGGACGGGTGGCGGCGCCAGGCGCCGCGCCCGTCCGCAAGATGCATCACCGTTCGTCCCCCGACGACACCTGCTACCCCGAGATCCCTCCATGTCGCGCGCCCTAGACACCCACACCGACTTCATTCCCCGCCACATCGGCCCCTCCGACGCCGACCAGGCCGCCATGCTCGCCGTGATCGGCAGCGCCAGCCTGGACGCCCTGATCGAAGAAGTCGTGCCGCCCAAGATCCGCAGCCAGGCCCCGCTGGCGCTGCCGCCCTCGCGCAGCGAAGCCGACGTGCTGGCCGAACTGAAGCAGATCGCCGGCCGCAACAAGGTCTTTCGCAACTACATCGGCCAGGGTTACTACGGCACGCAGACCCCCAATGTGGTCCTGCGCAACATTCTCGAGAATCCCGCCTGGTACACGGCCTACACGCCCTACCAGCCCGAGATCTCGCAGGGCCGCCTCGAGGCCCTGCTGAACTACCAGACCATGGTCGCCGACCTGACCGGGCTGGACATCTCCAACGCCTCGCTGCTGGACGAAAGCACCGCCGCCGCCGAAGCCATGACGCTGGCCCGCCGCGGCGCCAAGTCGCAGAGCCCGGTGTTCTTCATCTCGCGCCACGTGCACCCCCAGACCATCGAAGTCGTGCGCACGCGCGCCGAAGGCCTGGACATCGAAATCGCCATCGGCGACGAAGCCGAGGGCTTGCCGGAATGCTTCGGCGTGCTGCTGCAATACCCGCACAGCACCGGTTCGGTGTCCGACTATCGCAAGCTGGCTGACGCCGCCCACGCCCAAGGCGCCGTGGTGGCCGTCGCCACCGACCTCTTGGCCCTGGCGCTGTTGGCCGCGCCGGGTGAGTGGGGCGCGGACATCGCCGTCGGTTCGGCCCAGCGCTTTGGCGTGCCGTTCGGCTTTGGCGGCCCGCACGCCGGCTTCATGGCCTGCAAGGATGCCTTCAAGCGCAACATGGCCGGCCGCCTGGTCGGTGTGTCCAAGGACGCCCAGGGCAACCCGGCGATGCGCCTGGCGCTGCAAACGCGCGAACAGCACATCCGCCGCGAGAAGGCCACGTCCAACATCTGCACGGCCCAAGTGCTGCTGGCCGTCATGGCCGGCATGTACGCCGTGTGGCACGGCCCGGCCGGCATCCGCCGCATCGCCCATCGCGTGCAGCGCTACACCGCGATCCTGCGCGCCGAACTCGGCAAGCTGGGCATCAAGGTCGCCAACGACACCTTCTTTGACACGCTGCTGCTGGAAACCGGCGCCGCCACCCCGGCCATCCTGACGGCCGCCGAGTGCGAGCACATCAACCTGCGCCGCGTCGACGGCGCCCGCCTGGCCGTCTCGCTGGACGAGACCGTCACCGCCGCCGACCTGCAAGCGCTGGTCAACGTGTTCGCCGCCGGCCTGGAACGCGATGACGTCGAACTCGACGTCGACGCGCTCGACGCCGTGGCCGCCAGCGGCATCCCCGCCGCCGTGGCCCGCGAAAGCGCCATCCTGAAGCACCCGGTGTTCTCCAGCGTGCAGTCCGAAACCGACATGCTGCGCTACCTGCGCAAGCTGGCCGACAAGGACCTGGCACTGGACCGCACGATGATCCCGCTGGGTTCGTGCACCATGAAGCTGAACGCCACCGCCGAGATGATCCCCATCACCTGGCCCGAATTCGCGCTGGTCCACCCGTTCGCGCCCGGCTCGCAAAGCCAGGGCTACAACGAGCTGATCACCCGCCTGTCGGCCGCGCTGTGCGAAATCACCGGCTACGACAACATCAGCCTGCAGCCCAACTCGGGCGCGCAAGGCGAGTACGCCGGCCTGCTGGCCATCCGCGGCTACCACCAGGCCAACGGCCAGCACCAGCGCAATATCTGCCTCATCCCGTCATCGGCACACGGTACCAACCCCGCGTCGGCCCAGTTGGCCGGCATGGAAGTCGTGGTCGTGGCCTCGGATGCCAATGGCAACGTCGACCTGGCCGACCTGCGCGCCAAGATCGAACAGGTCGGCGACAAGCTGGCCGCGCTGATGATCACCTACCCGTCCACGCATGGCGTGTTCGAGGAAGCCGTGACCGAAATCTGCGACCTGGTGCACCAGGCCGGCGGCCAGGTCTACCTGGACGGCGCCAACATGAACGCCATGGTCGGCGTGGCGCAACCGGGCAAGTTCGGTTCCGACGTGTCGCACCTGAACCTGCACAAGACCTTCTGCATCCCGCACGGCGGCGGCGGCCCGGGCGTGGGTCCGGTCGCGGTGCGCGCGCACCTGGCGCCGTACCTGCCGGGCGTGGTCAACGAACAGGGCAAGCTGCCCGGTGAAGCGAAGGTCGGCCCGGTTTCGGCCGCGCCGTTCGGTTCTGCCGGCATCCTGCCGATCCCGTTCGTGTACATCGCGCTGATGGGCGCCGACGGCCTGCGCCGCGCCACCGAAGTGGCCATCCTGAACGCCAACTACATCGCCACCCGCCTGCGCGACCACTACCCGGTGCTGTACGCGGGCCGTAACGGCCGCGTGGCGCACGAGTGCATCCTGGACGTGCGTCCGCTCAAGGAAACCAGCGGCATCAGCGCCGAAGACATCGCCAAGCGCCTGATGGACTACGGCTTCCATGCCCCCACCATGAGCTTCCCGGTGGCCGGCACGCTGATGGTCGAACCGACCGAATCCGAAGGCGTGGCCGAACTGGACCGCTTCATCGAAGCCATGATCTCGATCCGCGAGGAAATCGCCCAGGTCGAGCGCGGCGAACGCGATCGCGAAGACAACGTCCTGAAGAACGCGCCGCACACCGCGCAGATGCTGCTGGCCGAAGAATGGCTGCACGACTACCCGCGCCAGCAGGCCGCCTACCCGGTGGCCTCCCTGCGCGACGCCAAGTACTGGCCGCCGGTGGCCCGTGTGGACAACGCCTATGGCGATCGCAACCTGGTCTGCGCCTGCCTGCCGATCGAAGCCTACGCGTAACGCGTCAGCGCTCGGGCCCGCCGCAAGGCGGGTCCGGCCGTGGTGCAACAGCCCCTGCTTGAAAAAGCAGGGGCTTTTTTCCGGGATGCCTGTACTGCGTCGCCCGGATGCAAAAAGGGCCGCACGTTGCGTGCGGCCCTTGGCTTGTCGTATCCGCCGCCGCGCCAGGGGGCGGGCGGCTGGGTGCAAGTGGCTTACTTCGCCGGTGCGGCCGTCAAGGTCTTGGCGAAGTCTTCGGTGATGCTGAAGTACGTGTTGATCAGGATCTGCAGGTTGTTCTTGCCGATCCCGCCTTCCGCGTTCATGTCCATCTGCAGCACGGCCTGGTTCTTGTCGTCCAGGTAGGCGCGGGTCCAGCGGTATTCGCGGTTCCAGGCGTTGATGGCTTTCAGCGAGGCGGGCTTCTTGGTGGCGTACGTGGCGGTCACGACCAGGTCGTAGCACTTCTCGGTGAAGTCATTGCAGAGGAATTCCATGCGCAGGTCGGTGGCGCCGGTGCTGCCGGCGTCCAGGATCAGCACGGGGCCTTCGTCGCCGTCGGTCTTGCGCGTGGTGTAGCCCATGTCGTCGAGCATGCTGACGACCATGTCGACGTTGAATTCCTGCAGCGTCTCGCCGGCCGAGGCCGATGCGGTGTCGCCGTCCATCGACGTGGCGCCGACGGCGGGCTCGGATTCTTCATCGTCGTCCGTCATGCTCGGGTTCATGCCCATGGAGCCCAACAGGCCCGCGAACAGTTCGTCGGCGGGGATCTTCTTGCCGTTCAGGTCGCCCATGCCGTCGGCAAAGTGGAACTTGCCGACGATGTTGTCGCCTTCGTTCTTGCCCACGTTGAACATCTCGGCCATGCCGGACATGCTGCGCACGTTGTCGGCGGCTTCCTCGGCAGCCTTGTCGGCGGCCAGGCCTTCCTTCTTGACGGCGTACTGCACCATCAGGTCTTGCACCATCGGCTTGGAGATCACCAGGGTGGCATCGATCTGCTTGATGGCCTTGACGATGATTTCCTGCGGCGTCAGGTCCTTGGCGTTGGGCGGGTTGGCCAGGTCCAGCGAGAACGTCAGCTTGCTTTCGCCCTTGGCGGTCTTCCAGCTGATCGGATCGATGCTGAACGACGGGTTGCCCGACAGCAGCTTGCCGGCGTTGTCCAGCAGCACCTGGAACTGTTCATCGTTCAGGCCTTCGTCGCGCGTATCGGCCATGTACTGGCGGATCAGCTGGTTGTAGGTGTCCGACAGTTGCTTGACCGCGGCGCCGTCCAGCTTGGCCAGCTTGATCACGGCCTGGGCATTGCCCAGCGCCACGTCGTTCACGATGATGTCGCCGCTTTGGTAGGCGGCCTGCACGTTGATGGTCTTGTCGTCTTCGGCGACCTTGACGGTGTAGCCGAAGTTGTCCAGGCTGAGCTTGACGTCGGCGTCAGGCTTGACGACCTCGGTGCGCTTGATCTTGAAGCCCGAATCGCCGACGGACAGGCCGAACTTGCCCATGCGGCTGTCGACGTCGATCGACAGGCCCGACAGCAGCATCTTGATCGGGTCGTTGCCCTTGGTGCCATCCACGGCCAGCGTGTCGGTCTGCGCGTGGGCGGTGACGCCCTGCAGGCTGCGGTCGAAGGCGCCGGTGATGGTCATGCCGCTGAAGTCGACCGAGTTGCCTTCGTGGGTGATCTTGACCGGCGCGATCTTCGAGGTCGACGCGGTGTTGCCGCCGAAGCTGACCACGGCGTCCGTGATCAGGGGCGAGACGTCGCGGGTCAGCTCGAACACGGGCTTGACGTTGTCCGTCTTGGCCAGTTCGGCGTGGAAGAACGCCAGCTTGGGGGCGATGGCGCCGCGCGCCAGGGCGCTCTTGGGGAAGGGGCCGTGTTCGATCTTGGCATCGAACTCGATCATGCCGTCGGGCATCTCCTGCGGGCTCTTGTCGTTCTTGACGAACGACAGGCCATAGCGGGCCTGGGTCGAGAACAGGCTGCGTTCGTACTTGATCTGGTCGATGCGCAGGCCGAACAAAGGCGTGATCTTGGCCAGCTTTTCGTTGGTTTCGGCCAGGTGGCGCTGGGCGCTCTCTTCGATGCGCTTGCCGGTGTACCACGTGGCGCCAACCCAGCTTCCCGCTCCCACTATGACCACGGCTAAGGTGATCGCTACGCTCTTTTTCATCGTTTTGCTTTGTCGTTGATTATCGAGTCTGATCCGACCGCGGCCGTACGCCGTGAAACAGGCGGGCGGCGGCGATATTGGATTCATCGCCCTGTAAGGACCGGGGCGAGTATAACGAGGCAAATCGCGTGCGGAGAGTGCGCCCAGTTACCGAAGATTTCAAAATGAAAGCCGGCGCCCTCGGGCGCCGGCCATATTGTCGACAAAACCGGTTTCAGAGCGGATCGAGCGGGTAGATGGGGCGCCGCACGTGCTTGAATTCCAGCTGGCCGTAGTCGGACGTGGTCACGCCCACCCCGGTGCATTCGATGACCTCGGTGGCCATGTCGGAAAAGCCTGCACGCCAGTGCACCCGGCTTTTCAGCACCACGTAGCGCTTTTGCAGCGGGTCGATGCCGGCCGACAGCAGGCAATTGATGTCGAAGGGCTCCTGGTGGCGCGACACCACCACGATCTCGACCCGGCCCGTATCGATCACCACCGTCAGGCCGGTGTCGTTGCGCACGCCGCGATACATGGGGCCGCGATTCAGGTAGACGCCGTCGAACACCAGCTTGACCCGGCCCGCGACCGTCAGCGGTTCGCTCGGCTGCTTGATGGCGGGCATCGGCACCTTGCCGCCCAGCGCCAGGGTGATCGTGCTGCCCACGCCGGCCGCGGCAGCCTCGCGGGCCGCCTGCGGGTCGCAGATTGCGTAGAAGACGACGTTCTCCAGTTCCTGGCGCAACACTTCGGCCAGCACGGCGGTGGTGTCCATGGTGCCGCCCGAACCGGTGTTGTCGAAGTGGTCCAGCAGCACCACCGGCCCTTGTTCGATGGCCTTGGCACGGGTGATGGTGGGAGCCAGCGGTTCGGGGTGGAAGACCCACTTGGCGCGGTCGTTCCAGGCGCGTTCCAGCAGTTCGTCCCGATATTGTTCGGCCTGGCCCAGGTTGCCGTCCATACAGACCACGGCGCTCAGGCCGGCTTCACGGATGTCCGCGTGCGGAAAGCCCACGAACACCGAGGCGGCCAGCACGCCGCCGGCCTCGAGCTGCTTGCAGCGTTCCTGCAGCGACTTGTTGGGTTCGGCATGGGTGCCCTGGCACATCACGTGCGGCAGCATCGGCTTGCTGGCCCAGGTCATGACCGGCTTGATCTCGCCCTTGAGCGTGCGCACGATGACGTTGGCGGCGCGCACGCCGGCCTCGCGGATATCGACGTGTGGGTAAGTATGAAAGCCGCTGATGACGGTGGCGTGGTCGACGATGTCGGCATAGATGTTGGCGTGCATGTCCAGCGTCACGGCCACGGGCGTCTTGGGGTCGATCTCGCGCAACCGGCGCAAGAGGTCGCCTTCGGCGTCTTCGACGCCCTCGGCCACCATGGCGCCGTGCAGGTCCAGCAGGATGGCGTCGAAGCCGCCGCGCTTGACCTGGTCCAGCACCAGCTTGCACAGCGCTTCGTGGGTGTCGCTGCTGGCCGGCCCGCTGGGCCAGGATTCGGCGGCCACCGGCACCACGATCTCGGCGCCGACGCGCCGCGCCACTTCGATGTAGCCGCCCAGGCCGCTATCGGTGTTTTCGTAGGCGCGGATGGCGCGCTCGCCTTCGAGGATGTCAGGGGCGCCGCGGAAAAACCGCGACAGCGGGGTCGGCACGGGCGAAAAGGTGTTCGTCTCGTGCTTGATCATTGCCAGAAGCCAACGCATGGGGATTCCTGTGGTTGCCAAAGGGGAAAGACCGGAAAGTGACGGGGCCGGCGGAAAGGCCGGCCCACGGAAGGAATCAGGCCGCGCCGGGCGGCTGGGGCCACGGGTGCTGCGCCGGGCGCATGCGCTCCCAGGCGTGCGCCACGCGCAGCACGCCCAGGTCGTCAAAGCGCGCGCCCGCGATCTGCAGGCCGATGGGCAAGCCGGCGCGGGTGTAGCCGCAATTGACCGATGCGGCCGGTTGCTCGCTCATGTTGTAGGGCAGGGTGTAGCCGATGTGGTGCATGGTGGTGGCCACGTCGTTGGTGGGCGCGGCCCACTCGGCGTTGTAGGCCACCACGGGCGCCACGGGCGACAGCACGTAGTCGTAGGGGGCGCATGCGGCCACGGTCTTGGCGCGCACGTTCAGGGTGTCGTAGTAGCTGCGGAACACGGCTTCGCCGGATTGGCCGCCGCCGCTTTCGGCCCAGGTGCGGATGAACGGCAGGATCTTGGCGCGGCGGGCTTCGGGCAGCGCGCCCAGGTCGATGGCCGAGCGGGTGCGCCAGAAGCGGTCGACGCCGTCCAGCATGTCGGGCGTCATCCAGGGATTCATGGGCGTGACGATGGCGCCGGCGGCCTCGAACAGGCGGGCAGCCGCCTCGACGGCCTGGCGGATTTCCGGGTCCAGCGGCAGGCCGCAGCCGGCGTCCAGCAACAGGCCGATGCGCAGCCCGCGTACATCCTGGGTCAGGTTGAGCCAATCGAAATCCTGGAACGGCAGGCTCATGTGGTCGCGCACGTCGGGCTGCGACAGCACGCCCATCATCAGCGCGGCGTCGGTGATGGTGCGGGTCATGGGGCCGGCGCAGCGGCCCATGAACGGCGGGTCGATGGGAATGCGGCCCAGGCTGGGCTTGAGCGTGGCGATGCCGCACCAGGCGGCCGGCAGGCGCACCGAGCCGCCGATGTCCGTGCCGATGTGCAGCGGACCATAGCCGGCGGCGGCCGCCGCGCCCGCCCCGGCGCTGGAGCCGCCGGGGTTCTTGGTGACGTCCCAGGGGTTGCGCGTCAGTTCGTGAAAGCTCGACAGGCCCGAAGACAGCATGCCGTAGTCGGGCATGGTGGTCTTGCCCAGCACGACAGCACCGGCCTCGCGCATGCGGGCTGCGGGCGGGGCGTCCGCCGTCGCGGGAGTCAGGTCCGTGGCGGCGGTGCCCAGCGGCACCGGCACGCCGCGGGTGGCGATGTTTTCCTTGATGGTGGCGGGCACGCCGTCCAGCGTGTAGCCGCCGCAGACCTGAGGCTCGCCCTTCATCCAGCGCGCTTCCGAGGCGCGTGCCTGGGTCAACGCCTGTTCCGGGTCCAGTGCGTAGGTAGCGCGGATGTGCGGTTCCCAGCGCTCGATATGGTCAAGCACCGAACGCGTCGCCTCGACGGGCGACAGCGTCTTGTTGCGGTAGGCCGAGAGCAGTTCCTGGGCCGAGAGTTCGTGCGGTTGCGGCATGGCGGATTCCAGTGGATGAGAGCGCGTCAGGCGGTGGCGGCGGGCGTCTGGCCGGCCGCGACGGGCCGGAAATTGCGGAAGTCCCAGTCGCGCCCGGGCGCCGCGTCGATCAGGGCGCGGGTGTATTCGTGGCGGGGGTCGGTCAGCACGGTTTCGGCGGTGCCGGTCTCGACGACCTTGCCGCGCTGCATGACCATGATGGTGTCGCAGATCTGCGCGGCCACGCGCAGGTCGTGCGTGATGAACAGCACACCCACGCCGGTGCGCTGCCGCACCTGTTCGAGCAGCTCCAGCACCTGCGCCTGCACGGACACGTCCAGCGCGGACACGGCTTCGTCGGCCACCAGGATTTCCGGGTCCATCACCAGCGCGCGCGCGATGCAGATGCGCTGGCGCTGGCCGCCCGAGAACTGGTGCGGATAGCGCCGCATCGCGTCGGGGCTCAGACCGACCACGGTCAGCGTTTCGCCCGCGCGCTTGAGGGCCTCTTCGCGCGGCATGCCGAAATTGAGCAGGCCTTCGATGATGGATTCGCCCACGGTGCGGCGCGGGTTCAGCGACCGATACGGGTCCTGGAACACGATCTGGATGCGGCGGCGCACCGGGCGCAGCGCCGCGCCGGACAAGGTGCTGAGGTCTTCGCCGCCCATCATCATGTGGCCGGCGGTGGGTTCGATCAGGCGCACGATGCAGCGCGCCACCGTGGACTTGCCCGAGCCGGATTCGCCCACGATGCCCAGGATCTCGCCCTTGCGCAGGGTCAGGTTGACGTCCGTGGCGGCGATGACGTTCTGCGGCGCGCGGCGCGACAGCAGCGCGCGCTTGCCGCCGTAGGTGCGGCCCAGTCCCTTGACGTGCAGCACCGGCTGGCCGGCGGGCGCGTCGCGCCGTGACGGCACCAGGCTGGGCACGGACGACACCAGGCGCCGCGTGTACGACTGCTTGGGTTCGGCCAGGATCTCGTGGCGCGTGCCGCTTTCGATCAGGTCGCCGCGGTTCATCACCACGATGCGATCGGCAATTTCGGCCACCACGCCGAAGTCGTGCGTGATGAACAGCACGGCGGTCTTGTGCTTGATCTGCAGTTCCTTGATGAGCAGCAGGATCTGCTTTTGCGTGGTCACGTCCAGCGCCGTGGTGGGTTCGTCGGCGATCAGCAGCTTGGGCTCGAGGATCAGCGCCATGGCGATCACGATGCGCTGGCGCTGGCCGCCCGACAGCTGGTGCGGGTAGGCGTCGAAAATGCGTTCGACATCGGGCAGGTGCACCGAACGGAACATCTCCAGCACCTTGGCGCGGCGTTCGGCGGCCGACATGCGACGGTGCAGGCGCAGCACTTCGTCGACCTGCTTGCCCACCGTGTGCACAGGGTTCAGCGCGGTCATGGGTTCCTGGAACACCATGGCCATGCGGGTGGCGCGCAGCTCGCGCAGACGGCGCGGCGTAGCGGTGGCGACGTCTTCGCCTTCGACGCGGATGGAACCCGCGCTGATGCGCAGCACGCCGGGGGGCAACAGGCCCATGACGGCCAGCGAGGTCACTGATTTGCCCGAGCCGGATTCGCCGACCACGCAGACGGTTTCGCCGGCATGCACGTCCAGGCTCAGGTTGCGCACGACGCGGTTGCCGGCGCCGGCGACTTCCACCGACAGGTTGCGGATGGCCAGGACGGCGGACGAGGTATCGCCCGCGGGGGGAGTGGGGGAGTAGGTCATCGGCATCAGATCCTGCGCACCATTTTCGGGTCCAGCGCATCGCGCAGCGCGTCGCCCAGGATGTTCACGCTGAGCACGGTCAGCGACAGGAACAGGCCCGGGAACAGGATCAGGCCCGGCAGCATGCGGAAGTACATGCGGCCTTCGGACATGATGTTGCCCCAGGAGGCGATCTCGGGCGGAATGCCCGCGCCCAGGAAGCTCAGGATGGCTTCGGTCAGCATGGCCGAGGCGAACACGTAGGTGCCCTGCACGGTCAGGGGCGCCACCGTGCTGGGCACCATGTGGCGCCACAGCAGCAGCGGCAACGGCGTGCCCAGGGCCAGCGCGGCCTCGACATAGGGCTCGCCGCGCACGGTCAGGATCTGGCCGCGCACCAGCCGCACCACCCGCGGGATTTCCGGGATGGTGATGGCGATCAGCACGGTCATCAGGCTGGCGCCGGTGGCCGATACCAGGGCGATCGCCAGCAGAATGCCGGGAATCGCCATGATGGCGTCCATGGTGCGCATGATGAAGCCGTCCAGCGACCGGAACCAGCCCGCGATCACGCCGATCACCAGGCCGATGGCCACGCTGACGACGGCGGCGCCCAGGCCCGCGATGAGCGAGATGCGGGCGCCGTAGGCCACGCGCGACCAGACGTCGCGGCCGAATGCATCAGTGCCGAAAAGATAGTCGGTGAACGGCTGCTTCAGGCGTGCGCCCGGGTTGATCTGGGTCGGGTCCACGGTGCCCAGCAGCGGGGCGAACAGAGCGATGGCGACGATCAGCGCCAGCACCACCAGGGCCAGCATGACCGGCCAGCTGCGCAGCCCCTGGCGGATCTGGCGCCAGGCGGTGACGTGGGGATTGCCGCCTCCGGGGAGGTCGGCGGCCGCTTGCGCGGCGGCGTCGGTTGGCGTTTGCATGGCGTGGCCTCAGTATCGGATACGGGGGTCGAACACCGTGTAGGCGCAATCGACAACCAGATTGATGAACACGTAGACGAACGCGAAGAACAGCGTCAGCCCCTGGATCACGGGGTAGTCGCGCGCCAGCACGGCTTCGACCACCAGCCGGCCCAGGCCGGGAATGTTGAAGACCGACTCGGTCACG
Organism: Achromobacter sp. DH1f; assembly: GCF_000633435.1. Taxonomy (NCBI): domain Bacteria; kingdom Pseudomonadati; phylum Pseudomonadota; class Betaproteobacteria; order Burkholderiales; family Alcaligenaceae; genus Achromobacter; species Achromobacter sp. DH1f. The sequence goes on from NZ_AYMF01000026.1 coordinate 86,292, forward strand.
ACCACGCCGCTGATCAAGAGCGCGATGCCCAGGCCCACCACCGTGGCGATGGGCACGGCCGCATTGCGCAGCGCATGGCCCAGCAGCACGCCGGTTTCGGTCAGCCCCTTGGAGCGCGCGGTGCGAATGAAGTCTTCGCCCATGACTTCGATGACGCTGGTGCGCGTGATGCGCGCGATCAGCGCGATGTACACGGTGGACAGCGCCAGCGACGGCAGGATCAGCCGGTGCAGGAACGGCCAGAAGCCGTTGGCCAGCGGCGCGTAGCCCTGCACGTTGAACCAGCCCAGCTTGATGGCGAAGGTCCAGATCAGCAGGTAGCCGGTGACGAACACCGGCACCGAGAAGCCCAGCACCGAAAAGCCCATCACCGCGCGGTCCAGCAGCCGGCCCTGGCGCCAGGCCGCCAGCACGCCCAGCGGAATCGCCACGATCAGGGTGAAGATCAGTGTCAGTACTGCCAGGCTGAGCGACGGTTCGAGCCGTTGGCTGATGAGCTTGGTGACCGGCACGCCGGACATCAGCGAGGTACCCAGGTCGCCCTGTAACAGCCGGCCGCCCCAGATGAAGAATTGTTGGACCACCGGTTTGTCCAGGCCCATCGTCTGACGTATCTGTTCGACACGTTCAGGCGTGGCGCCGTCGCCGGCCATGATGATGGCCGGATCGCCCGAGCCCGCACGCAATATCGCAAAGACCACCACCGCGACCATCACCAGTACGGGGATGGTCGCGAGGAGCCGGCGTGAAACGAATGCCAGCATGTAATTCCCCCAGAATCCGGGCCTGCCCGAAGGCAGGCCCTAATCGCTCCTCAAGGAGCTTTTTTCACATTCCAGAACGCGAACACCGGTGCATGCACCAGGCCGGACAGCTTGACCGAGTACACGGTGGGCACGGACATCTGGCCCAGCGGCACGTACAGGCCTTCGTCGATGCCGATGCGCTGCAGCTCGTCGGCGATCTTCTTCTGCTCGGCCGGGTCGGAAGTCAGCGCGAACTTGGTGCGCAGTTCCTCGACCTGGGGAAAGTCGGGCCAGCCGAACCAGGCGTTGTCGCCGTTGGCCGCGGCGGGGGCCGAGCGCACCGGGTCCATCACGTCGGTGGCGTACCAGTTGGTGTTGTGGATGTTCCAGCCGCCTTCGGCCGGCGCGGCCTTCGAGGCGCGGCGGGTGGCCACGCTCTGCCAGTCCATCGCCGCCAGGTTGACGTTGAAGCCGGCCTTGCGCAGGGCCTGGGCCATCACCACCGGCTGGGCCGACAGCGTGCCCACGTCGGTGGCGTGCATCACCAGGATGGGGGTGTTGTCGTAACCGGCTTCCTTCAGCAGGGCCTTGGCCTTCTCGATGTTCGAGGGCACCACGACGTCCTTGCCGATGTCGGATTCCAGCGGCGTGCCGCAGCCCCACAGCGATGCGCAGGTCTTCCAGTACTTGGGATTGCCCACCAGCGCCTTCATCACGTCTTCCTGGCCGATGGCGTACATGGCGGCCTGGCGGATCTTCTTGTTGTTGAAGGGCGGGTACTTGAAGTTGAAGCGGTACATCGTGAAGTAGCCGACCGGGCTGAGCGATTCTTCCTTCAGGTCCTTGTTGCCTTCGATCATCGGCAACAGGTCATACGGGAATTGCTCGACGAAGTCGATTTCGCCGCCCAGGAGCGCATTGGCGGTGGTCAGGGCGTCGGGCATGACGTCCCATTCGACCTTGTCCACGTTCACGACCTTGCCGCCGGCCAGGCCGCTGGCGGGTTCCTTGCGCGGCACGTAGTCGGTGTTCTTGGCGTAGACGGTCTTCACGCCCGGCTTGAACTCGATGACCTTGAACGGGCCCGAGCCGGTCATGTCGGTGATGGGCTGGCCGATGGCGAGGTCGGCGATGCGCTTGGGCATCATGAACGGCGCCGTGCCGGTGGGCTTGGACAGGGCGCGCAGCGCCAGGTCCGTGGGTTCTTTCATGACGATACGGAAGCTGTTGTCGTCGATGACTTCGATCTTGTCCGTGAACTTGAGCAGGGTGCGGCCCATGCCATCGCCCGCGGCCCAGCGCTTGATGGACGCCACGCAGTCTTCGGCCGTCACCGGCTTGCCGTCATGCCATTTCTGGCCCGGGCGCAGCGTCATGGTGTAGGTCTTGCCGTCGGCCGAGACATCCCACTTTTCCAGCATCTGCGGCTGGATCTTGTTGTCGGCGTCGGTGGCCAGCAACGTGTCGTAGATCATGTAGCCGTGCCACGTCGTGATGTACGCGGTGGTGGCGTGCGGGTCGGTCAGGCGCAAAGGCGAGTGCATCACCGACTTGATGACGGTCTCGGCGTAGGCGCCGTGAGCCATCAGCAGGGTGGCGCTGGCCAATGCGGCCGCGCGGACAAACTTGAGCATGAAAATCCCCTTGATGCGTAGTGAGCGGCGCTGTCGGCCGCTACGTCGTTAACGCGCCGCGCCAGGGGCGCGGCGTGCGAGGGTCAGGCTGTAGCGGGTCCGGCGAAGACCGGGCCGCAAGGCGCCATTCTGATGCCCGGACGCAACCGTGTCCATGGTTGTTTAGCCGCATCCATCAGCATCGAGCCCGGTGCCGCGCACACCAGAATCGTGTGCGCAATGGGCGTGAAATCGGCGCGGAAATGCGCCGAGCTTTTCACCGCCAGGATCGCCGCGCGGCGCGGGTCCACCCCGGCGAAGCGAAACATCTCCTGATCGGCCATCTGCACCTTGCTGGACGCCACCACGATACGCACGCCGCCGATCCGCAGGCAGGCGCTGGGGCCCAGATCCATGTGGAAACCGCGGTAGAACGCGCCGTGCGTATCGAAGCGCCCATTCGAAGTTTTCTCTACGATGAACTCGGCGTCCAGGGGTTCGTCATCAGGAATACCCGAATGTCCACCCAATGAAATTCGAACCGTCTTGCCGACGCCGGCACGATGCGCGGCCAGGGCGGCCTCGGGGTCGACGATCAGGCCGATGGCGGCATCGCGCACGTTGTGGCGGATCAGCGCGCGCAGCAGGCCGGTGGTGTCGGAACTGCCTCCAGCGCCGGGGTTGTCCTGCGCATCGGCGATGACGACCGGCGCGCTGGCGTCCTGCGCCAGCCGCAAGGCCGTGGTGACGGCGTCGTCCGGGGTGTAGAGGGTGCCGCCGAAATCGCGCTCGGCATCGAGCACCGCGCGGGTCAGCGCATCGGCGGCCGCGTCGGCCTCGTCTTGCGTCGCGCCGTAGGCCCAGACCGCGGGCAGGCAGTCGGGAAAATCGGCCGCCGGAAAGCCGGTGGCAAACGACACGCTCTGCGCGCCACGCGTTTCGAGCTCGCCCACCAACTGGTACAGGCTGCGGGACGGCTCGATGTCGGTGGACTGCCAGCACAGTGGAATCAGATAGGGCAGTTGCCGCAGCGTCACGCGGCTGCGCGGCGCGCCGGCCAGGCGCTGCGCCAGCAAGGCGGCGGCGCGTTGGCCCGTTTCGGCCATGTCGATGTGCGGATAGGTGCGATAGCAGACCAGCGCGTCTGCATGTTGCACCATGGCTCGCGTGACGTTGGCGTGCAGGTCCAGGCTGGCCACCACCGGCACGTCGGGTCCCACCAGCGCGCGCACGCGCTTGAGCAGTTCGCCCTCGCCATCGTCCAGATGCTCGGTGACCATCGCGCCGTGCAGGTCCAGGTAGACGCCGTCCAGCGGCATGGCCTGCGACAAGCCCTGCAGGATCAGCGCGCTGATGCGTTCGAATGCGTCTTCGGTGACCAGGCCGGAAGGGCTGGCTGCGGCCCAGGTGGCGGGCAGCAGCGTGTGGCTGCCCATGGCCTCGATGAAGCCGGCCACTGGAATGTTGGCGCCAGCCACCGCCTGGAACATCGCCGGGCCGCTGACCAGCTTGGGCCAGCCGCCGCCCTTGTCGGCAAAGTCTTCCCACGTTGCGCGCGACGGCGCGAACGTATTGGTTTCATGCTGAAAGCCGCCTATCCCGATGCGCATCAGGATTCCCCTTGTTGTGTCTTTCGGCAAGCCCCGGCCGCCGCGGCCGGGGCGGTATGGACGCGCGTGGCGCGCTTACTTCGCCACGGGCATGGTGAATTCCGCACCCTTGGCGATGCTGTCCGGCCAGCGCTGCATCACGCTCTTGTAGCGCGAATAGAAGCGGATGCCTTCTTCGCCGTAGGCGTGGTGGTCGCCGAACAGCGACCGCTTCCAGCCGCCGAACGAATGCCAGGCCATGGGCACCGGGATCGGCACGTTGATGCCGACCATGCCGACCTTGATCTGGCGCGCAAATGCGCGTGCCACGCCGCCGTCGGACGTGAAGCAGGCCACGCCGTTGCCGAATTCATGGGCATTGATGAGTTCCACCGCCGACGCGAAATCAGGCACGCGCACGATGCACAGCACCGGTCCGAAGATTTCTTCGCGGTAGATGTTCATGGCCGGCTTGACGTTGTCGAACAGCGTGCCGCCCAGGAAGAAGCCCTTTTCGTTGCCCGGCACCGTCAGGCCGCGGCCGTCGACCAGCATGTCGGCGCCGGCGGCAACGCCGTCCTCGATGTAGCCGATGACCTTGTTGCGGTGCTGGGCGGTGACCAGCGGGCCCATTTCGGCGTCGCCGTTCATGCCGTCCTTGACCACCAGGGCCTTGACGCGCGGGATCAGGCGCTCGACCACCTTGTCGGCGACGTCACCCACCGCCACGGCCACCGAGATGGCCATGCAGCGTTCGCCGGCCGAGCCGTAGGCCGCGCCCATCAGGGCGTCGGTGACCTGGTCCAGGTCGGCATCGGGCATCACGACCAGATGGTTCTTGGCGCCGCCCAGGGCCTGCACGCGCTTGCCGCGGCGGGTGCCTTCGGCGTAGATGTATTCGGCGATGGGGGTCGAGCCGACGAAGGACAGGGCCTCGACGTCAGGGTGCGAGATCAGTGCGTCCACGGCCTGCTTGTCGCCATGCACCACGTTGAAGACGCCGGGGGGCAGGCCGGCTTCGGTCAGCAGTTCGGCCAGGCGCAGCGACGCCGACGGGTCGCGTTCGGACGGCTTGAGCACGAAGGTGTTGCCGCAGGCGATGGCCACCGGGAACATCCAGCACGGCACCATCATGGGGAAGTTGAACGGGGTGATGCCGGCCACCACGCCCAAGGCCTGGCGCATGCTCCAGTTGTCGATGCCGCCGCCGATCTGGTCGGAATACTGGCCCTTGAGCAGCTGCGGAATGCCGCAGGCGAATTCCACGATCTCGATGCCGCGCATGACTTCGCCCTTGGCGTCCGAGAACACCTTGCCGTGTTCGCGGGTGATCAGCTCGGCCAGCTCGTCCTGGTGCTTGTCCAGCAGCGCCTTGAAGTTGAACAGCACGCGCGAACGCTTGAGCGCGGGCGTCTCGGACCAGGCCGGGAAGGCGGCCTTGGCCGAGGCCACGGCCAGCGCCACTTCGTCAGTGGACGCCAGCGGAACCGAGGTGGTCACTTCGCCGGTGGCCGGATTGAAACCGTCGGCGTAGCGGTTGCTGCGGCCGTCGTAGTGCTGGCCGTTGATGTAGTGGGGAATCTTCTTCATGGGAAAGGCTCGGAACGGGTTCTTTGAAAATGCCGGAGGGCGGCCCAGGGCCGCCCGCGAGTGGGTGTCAGTGCGCGCGGGGCAGGCCCGCGCGCGGGTGGGGGCAAAGGCCCCGTCGGCGCCGCGTGGGCGCAGCGGCGGGGCGCCCTGTCATGCAACTTCCTTGAGCACCTTGCCGATCTGCTCGAACAGCTGCCCGATCTGGGCTTCTTCGATGATCAGCGGGGGTGAGACGGCGATGATGTCACCGGTGTAGCGCACCATCAGGCCGCTGTCGAAGCATTTCTGGAACACTTCGGCGGCACGGGCGCCGGGGGCGCCGGCGCGCGGCGCCAGTTCGATGCCGGACACCAGGCCCAGGTTGCGTACGTCGATGACGTGCGGTGCGCCCTTCAGGCTGTGGGCCGCCTGTTCGAACGCGCCCGACAGCTTGCGGGCACGGCTGAACAGGTCTTCGCGGCGGTAGATATCCAGCGTCGCCAGGATGGCGGCGGCGGCCAGCGGGTGGGCCGAATAGGTATAGCCGTGGAAGAACTCGATGCCGCCGGCCGGGCCGTTGACGATGGCATCGTGCACTTCGCGGCGCACGGCGACGGCGCCCGCGGGCACGGCGGCGTTGCTCACGCCCTTGGCCATGGCGATCAGGTCGGGCGTGACGCCGAAGAATTCGGACGCGGTGGCGGCGCCCAGGCGGCCGTAGGCGGTGATGACTTCGTCAAAAATCAGCAGGATGCCGTGCTTGGACGTAATTTCGCGCAGCTTTTCCAGGTAGCCCTTGGGCGGGATCAGCACGCCGGTGGAGCCGGCCATGGGCTCGACGATCACGGCGGCGATGGTGGACGCGTCGTGCAGCGCGATGATGCGTTCGAGTTCGTCGGCCAGATGGGCGCCCCAGGCGGGCTGGCCCTTGGAATAGGCGTTCTGCTCCAGGTTGTGGGTGTGGGGCAGGTGGTCCACGGCGGGCAGCAGCGCGCCGGAGAAGGTCTTGCGGTTGGTCGAGATACCGCCGACCGAGATGCCGCCAAAGCCCACGCCGTGGTAGCCGCGTTCGCGGCCGATCAGGCGGGTACGCTGGCCTTCACCGCGGGCGCGGTGATAGGCCAGGGCGATCTTCAGAGAGGTGTCGACGGACTCGGACCCCGAGTTGGTGAAGAAGACGCGGTCCAGGCCCTGCGGCATGAAGCTGGCCACGGCGGTGGCGGCTTCGAAGGCCAGCGGGTGGCCCAGCTGGAAGCCCGGGGCGTAGTCCATGATGCCGGCCTGGCGGGAAATCGCATCGACGATTTCCTGGCGGCCGTGGCCGGCGTTCACGCACCACAGGCCGGCCGTGCCGTCCAGGATCTGGCGACCGTCGGCCGACGTGTAGTACATGCCTTTCGCTGCCGCCAGCATGCGGGGATGCGCCTTGAACTGTTTGTTGGCAGTGAAGGGCATCCAGAGATGGGACAGGTCAGGCAACTCGGCGGGGGCGTTCATGGCGGCTCCAGGGGGTGACAGGCCCGGCATTGCTTGCGTCGCGTGCAGGCAGCCGGCGGATGCGAATGATTCTGGTGCGTCCCGCGCGGATTGAAAATATACAATCCGCGCAAAGCGGGCTAACTGTATAGTTGCAAGCATGACAACTGTACAGTTAGCTTTCCTGCCGTGATCGATTTCCAGCCCGTGCGCGCCCGCGGCCAGGCCCCCACGCTGGTGGACCAGCTGGTGGCGGCCATTCTGCAAGCCATCGAGGCCCAACTGCTGCGTCCGGGTATGTCCCTACCCTCGGTGCGCGAGTTCGCGCGCCAGCACGCCGTCAGCACCTTCACGGTCGCCAGCGCCTACAGCCGCCTGGTGTCGCTGGGCTGGCTGGCCGCAAGGCCGGGCGCCGGCTATCGGGTGGCCCAGCCGGATGCCCCGGCGCGTCGGGGCGAGCCGCAATCCTGGGAGCCGCCCCGCTTGAATGCGAGCTGGTTGCTGTCGGACATCTTCGCGGACCACTCCATCCCCATCAAATCGGGTTGCGGCTGGCTGCCTGGCGAATGGCTGAATGAAGAGGGGCTGCACGTGGCGCTGCGCCACATGGGCCGGGTGCCGGCCATGCGCATCGCCCACTACGGCCATCCGTACGGCTACGCGCCGCTGCGCGAAACCATCGCCGCCACGCTCAGCGCGCAGGGCATGGAGGTCGAGGTCTCCCAGGTGCTCTTGACCCAGGGCGTGACCCACGGGTTGGACATGGTGATCCGCACCCTGCTGCGGCCCGGCGACACCGTACTGGTCGAGCAGCCGGCCTACGCCAATCTCTTGCAGATGCTGCGCCTGGCCGGCCTGCGGGTGGTGCCGGTGGCGCGCACCCTGGACGGCCTGGATTGCGACGCGCTGGAGCGCGCGGCCTCGCAACACCGGCCGCGGGCGCTGTTCGTCAACACCGCGCTGCAGAATCCGTCCGGGGCCAGCATCAGCATGGCCAACGCCTTTCGCATCCTGCAACTGGCCGAGCGCCATGGACTCTGGGTGGTGGAAGACGACATCTCGCGGGAACTCGCGCCGGGCGTCACGCCCATGCTGGCGGCGCTGGATGGCGGGCGCCGGGTGGTCTACCTGGGCGGCTATTCCAAGGTCATCAGCCCGTCGGTGCGGGTGGGTTACGTGGTGGCGCATCGCGACCTGACCCGCGATATCGCCCGCACCAAGATGGCGGTCGGCCTGACGTCGCCCGAAATCATGGAGCGCATCGTCCATCAGGTCATCCGCGAAGGCCGCTACCGGGCGCACATCGAGCGCACCCGCGAACGCCTGGCCCAGGCCCATGCCAACGTAGCGGGCCAGATGGCGCAGCATGGCTTCGAGGTCTATGCGCGGCCCCAGGCCGGCCTGTTCCTGTGGGCGAAGGTGGCCGGCCAGTGGCGCGAACGCGGTGCCAACGGCCTGGCCGAGCTGGCCCTGAAAGACGGCATCTGGCTCGCGCCGGGTTCCTATTTCGAGGCCGACGAGGCCGATACGCCCTGGGTGCGCTTCAACGTGGCGTATTCCGAGGCGTCGGCGCTGTGGCGCTTCATGCGCAATGCGGGCGCGGCCTAGGGCCGTGCGGGGTCAGCCGCTCGGTTCAGGCACGCAGGTCAGGCACGCACAGGCCAGGCATGCATTTCAGCCGCGCTCGTACGTGACGAAGTCGTAGTCGTAGCCATTCTCGGCGGGTTGCGCGTCGCGCGCCGTTTCCTTCCACTGGAAGCCCGGCAGCAGCGGAAAGAAGGCGTCGCCCTCGACCTCGGCATGGACTTCGGTGGCCAGGATGCGGCGGGCCAGCGGCAGCGCCTGCGTGTAGATCTGCGCACCGCCGATCACGAAGGCCTCGGCGCTGTCGCCGCAGGCGGCGATGGCCGCTTCCAGCGACGGCACGAGCGTGGCGCCGGCGGCGCTGAAGTCCGGATTGCGGCTGACCACGATATTGGTGCGCCCGGGCAGGGGGCGGCCCAGCGATTCCCAGGTCTTGCGCCCCATGATGATGGGGTGTCCCAGCGTGCTGCGCTTGAAATGCGCCAGGTCGCCCGGCAATTTCCAGGGCAGGGCGTTGTCGCGCCCGATGGCGCGGTTGGTGGAATAGGCGACGATCAGGGTAAGGCTGGCGGACATGCGGTCGGGAGGCTTGGGGAAGTCGGCCGGCAGGGCCGGCGGGAAGGCCCCAAGCGTAGCAAATTCAGCCCGCCGCGTGTTCCAGGAATTCGCTGGCCGGCATCGGCTTGCCCAGCAAGAAGCCCTGCAGCGAGTCGCAGCCCAGCCCGGTCAGGAATTTCTGCTGCGCCGCCGTTTCCACGCCCTCGGCCACGATGCGCAGGTTCAGCTGCTGGGCCAGCGCGACGATGGCCGAGACAATGGCGGCATCCTCGTTGTCGTTTTCCAGCTGGTTGACGAAGCCGCGGTCGATCTTCAATTCGGTGGCCGGCAGCCGCTTCAGGTAGAGCAGGCTGGAATAACCGGTGCCGAAGTCGTCGATGGAGATGGTCACGCCCAACCCCGACAGCCGCTTAAGCACGGTCAGGCTGGCCTCGGCGTCGCGCATGGCGGTGGATTCGGTCACTTCCAGCGTCAGGCAGGACGGCGGCACGTCGTGCCGGGCCAGCGCGCTGCGCACCGTCTCGACCAGCCCGGCGTGGGCGAACTGCAGCGCCGAGATGTTCACGGCGATGGTCCAGTGGCCCTGGCCCGCGTTGATCCACTCGCGCATCTGGCGGCAGGCTTCGTTGATGACCCATTCGCCGATCGACAGGATCAGCCCGGTCTTTTCCGCCGTGGGGATGAACTGGTCCGGGCCCACCAGGCCGCGGGTGGGGTGGTTCCAGCGCAGCAGCGCCTCGGCGCCCATGATGGGGCCGGCCGGCGCTTCGTACTTGGGCTGGTAGTGCAGCACGAATTGGTCGCGCTCCTGCGCCAGACGCAGGTCGTGCAGCAGCTCGATCTGCTCGTGCGCGTCGGCGTTCATGGACGGCTCGAAGAAGCTGTAGCCGGTGCCGCCCAGGCGCTTGGCGTGGTACATCGCGGCGTCCGCGTTGGTCAGCAGCGCGTGCGTGTCCTCGCCGTCATTCGGGTAGATGGCGATGCCCACGCTGGACGTCACCAGCACTTCGTGGCCGTACACCATGACCGGGCGCGCGATGGCCTCGATCAGGCGGTCCGCCACGTTGGCGGCGTCGGTGGGTTCCACCACCTCGCTCAGCACGATGAATTCATCGCCGCCCAGGCGCGCCACGGTGTCCTGCGTGCGCAGGGTCTGGCGAATGCGCTGGGCCAGGTCGATCAGCAGGGCGTCGCCGGTATGGTGGCCGTAGGCGTCGTTGACCGCCTTGAAGCCGTCCAGGTCGAAGAACAGCACGGCGAAATAGCCCTTGCGGCGGCTCGCGCTTTCAATGGCCTGTTCCAGCCGGTCTTCGAGCAGGATACGGTTGGGCAGCTTGGTCAGGGTGTCGTGCAACGCCAGCTGCACCAGTTCTTCGTTGGCCTCGGCCAGCGACGAGGCCAGGGCGGACGTGCGTGCTTCCAGGCGGTTGTCCAGCACGGCGACCACCAGGGCGATGGCCAGCACGCTCAGGGTCACGGCAGTCACGGCAATGGCCAGCCAACCCGCCGAAATGCCGCTGTTGGCGGCCATGCAGATGCTGCCTTCCGGGAAGCCGGCCGCTTCCATGCCGGTGTAATGCATGCCGACAATGGCCATGCCCATGACCACGGCCGCCAGCGGCCGCGACAGCGCCACCCGCGGGCCGTCCTGGCGCAGGCGGTAGGTGATCCAGAGCGCGGCGCCCGAGGCCGCCACGGCGATGCCGATGGACAGCGCGAACCAGGCCGGGTTGTAGGAGATGCCGGGCATCATCTGCATCGCAGCCATGCCGATATAGTGCATCGCCGCGATGCCTGCGCCCATCAGCAGCGCGCCCGCGATCAGCCTCGGCCAGGGCAGCTCGTCCTTGCAGACGATCCACAGCGCGAAGGCCGAGCAGCCGATCGCGATCACCAGCGACAGCAGGGTCAGCGGCAGGTCGTAGCCCATGGGAATCGGCAGGCTGAACGCCAGCATGCCGACGAAATGCATGGCCCAGATGCCGATGCCCATGGCCAATGCGCCGCCGGCCAACCAGTAACGCGCCGCTGGCAGCCCGTTCGCGGCCCGCACGCGGTTGGCCATGCCCAGCGCCGTATACGACGCCAGAATGGCGACCCCTAGGGATACGAGGACGAGCGAAGGGTTATATGTTCCAACGAGCATTTTTGGGGTCCTGTCCTGAGCGCATACAGCCGCCGCGCCGGCCTCAATTCAAATCAATTAGTAGTCAACAGTTGCATTCGGGCCGCAAGGGGGTCCTGCTGTCGACGCTGGCGATTCACGTACTCTCTTTTCTGGATAGGGGGTGCGGCGCTGCGGTGCAGGCGGCCGGGAAGGCCGGGCGGGGTGCCCGGTTTCGCGGCGAGCGGCAGGCACGGCGCGGCATGGGCCGTTCAGAAGCAACGGCGCGCGAGGCTTGCCGGACGCGCGTCCGAGGCTAAGGGATGGGTTATACCGAAAACGCGCTTCCAGAAGCTCACCAATCTTCACCTGCGAGTTCCGGCATGGCGGACGGCCGCCAGGCGGCCGAACCGCCATGGCCTCAAACGGCCATCGGCGCGGTGAGCGGCGCGTGGTGGGTGTAGCCCGCCAGCGAGAAATCGCCCGGTTCGACCTTCTCGAGCCACTCGGGCTCGTAGCGGCCGGTCTGGGCAAAATCGGGAATGCGGTCGGACAGCACGAGCTGGGGCGCTTCATACGGCGTGCGCGTCAGCTGTTCGCGCAGCATCGGCAGGTGGTTCTCGTAGATGTGGGCGTCGCCAATGAAATACGTGAACCAGCGCGGCTTGTAACCCGTCAGCCGGCCCACCAGGTGCAGCAGCGCCGCGCCTTCGGTCAGGTTGAACGGCGTGCCCAGCCCGACATCGTTCGAGCGGATGTACAGGCACAGGGAAATTTCGCGGGTGGTCGCGTTGGGCAGGAATTGATAGAGCAGGTGGCAGGGCGGCAGCGCCATTTCCTCGATCTGCGCCCAGTTCCAGCCGTGGAACAGGATGCGGCGGTCGCCCGGGCGCTCGTGGATGGCGTCCAGACATTGGCGCAACTGGTCGACGGCTTTATAGAGCAGCACCTTGGGGGCGCCGTCTTCCTGCAGGTCGGCCACCTTCGTGTAGCCGCGGCCCAGCGCGTCGGCGATCTGTTCCTGGTGGTGGGCGTCCAGCACCTTGTAGGCCGGCCACTGGCGCCATTGCACGCCATAGACCGGGCCCAGGTCGTCGGGGCCTTCGCGGTACGGGTTGGCCAGCCACTGGCTGTTCTCGTTGGCGTTCTGGTCCCAGACCTTGCACCCCAGTTCGCGGAATTCGGCGGCGCTGCGCGAGGCGCGCAGGAAGCCGACCATCTCGCCGATGGCCGATTTGAAGGCCAGCTTCTTGGTGGTCACGGCGGGAAAGCCCTGCTGCAGGTCAAAGCGCAGCGAGGCGCCCGGCATGCTCAGGGTGCGTATGCCCGTCCGATTTTCCTGCCACGCGCCGGTGTCCAGGATGGATTGAACGAGGTCCAGGTATTGTTTCATGGGTACAGAATGAGTAAGGGCTGAAAGGGCGCGGTCGCGTCAGGCCGTGGCGGGGGCTTCCTGGGTGTCGACGATGTCCACCGAGAAAGTCAGTTCGGCGGTCTTTTCCAGCATGGCCGAGGCCGAGCAGTATTTCTCGTGCGACAGCTGCACCGCGCGCTCGACGGCCGCGCGCGGCAGGTTGCGGCCGGTGACGGTGAAGGCGAAATGGATGCGGGTGAACACCTTGGGGTCGACATCGGCGCGGTCGGCCTGCAGCTTGACGCTGCAGCCGGTCACGGCGTGGCGGCCGCGCTTGAGGATCAGCACCACGTCGTACGCCGTGCAGCCGCCGGTGCCGGCCAGCAGCATTTCCATCGGGCGGGGGGCCAGGTTGTGGCCGCCGCCGTCCACCGCGCCATCCATGACGGCAACGTGGCCGCTGCCGGTGCTGGCGGTAAAGAGCATGCCATTGGGGCCGCCCCAGTCGATCGTGCATTCCATGTGTCGGTGTCCTTGTGCGGGTGCTTGAGCGCAGTCAATGGCTGATGATACCCGTTGCGTACAATTCCAGGCACGAGAGCCCCGCCCCGCATCAGGGGTGTGCGTGCCCCAATTCCAGGAGTTGCCCATGTCCACCGCCCTGTTCCAATCCGGCCCCGCTTCTTTCCTGCGTCGCACCAGTCCGCTGGACGCCCTGTTGGCCGAAGCCGACCGCGCGCTGCGCGTGCTGTCCGGCAGCGCCAGCGCCGGCCGGCCGAATCCGGCCACCGCCGACGAGGCCCCCGACACGCTGTCGGCACAGGAAAAGCGCCACGCGGCTGGACTGATGCGGGTCAACCACGTCGGCGAGGTCTGCGCCCAGGCGCTGTACCGGGGGCAGGCGGCCGCATGCCGCGAGCCCGGCCCGCGCGCCTTGCTGCTGGAAGCGGCCGGCGAAGAGGTCGACCACCTGGTCTGGTGCAACCAGCGCCTGGCCGAGCTGGGCAGCCGGCCCAGCCTGTTGAACCCGGTCTGGTACGCCGGCTCGTTTGCGCTGGGCGTGCTGGCCAGTTATGCGGGCGTGCCGCGCAACCTTGGGTTCATGGCCGAAACCGAACGGCAGGTCGAGGCCCACCTGGACGGCCATCTGCGCACCTTGCCGGAGCAGGACGCCCGCTCGCGCCAGATCGTGCAGAAGATGAAGGAAGACGAAGCCCAGCATCGCGCCAGCGCCGAGGCTGCTGGCGGCGTGCCGCTGCCCGGTCCGGTCAAGACGGCCATGCGGGCCATGTCCAAGGTCATGACCACGACCGCCTATTGGATTTGAAGGCGGGATCTGACGGCGGCACCCGGCGCCCCGTCCCCAGGGGGGGGGCGAGGTAAAAATGTTGCGATGCGCAAAAACTGCCGCATATTGGTGCCGGATGCACCTTTCTGGTGCAAATCATAGGGCGGGATTACCCGGCAAGGTCTAGGGTAAGTCCGCAAGGGGTTAACCCGTTCGGCAAAAACCCGCCATGTCGCAAGGTCATTGCTGGCTGCGGCTTTCCAGGCATGCGCCGCGCAGCGTGCGGCAAAAATGCAACGTGGAATGTCGCGCTGCCGCGAGCCTAAAAAAATTCTTGCATCGCACAAAAAAACCCGATACTATGCATCTCATCGGATGTTGAAACGCAGTCGGTGCGGTGCCAAGGCAAGCGAAACCCGCAAGCCAGACCCCGACAGCGTAGCGAGCGAAACCTTCAGGCCGCTCCCAACATGCCACGGTTGTCTCCTCCACCCTCCTCCTTTGGTGGATTTAGCCCGAGATCTTACGATCTCGGGCTTTTTTTTATCCTGAAATAATGTGTCCCTATTTATCGGGAATACTGTGCGGGTGACTGCCCCCAGGGTGGGGGCAGCCCGGGTCGGATTCCCTGTGAAGATCTTGGCGTTTTCCCTTGCAGATTTCGCGTGCGCCCAGACGGAAAGCTCTACAATTAATCCATGAAATCCGTATTTCCGCGGGTGTTACGTTCTGTCCCGGTGCATTGCACTTCCTTATTCCTCCCATATATGGGCGTTACACCTGCCGCCGATAATGGCGGGCCTGTCTCGATAGACCAACCAAAGGTGACCTTGTGACCTGGCTGTACATATGCGTGGTCGCGTTCATGGTGGGCGGACTCATCGTGGCGTCGGAGCGCTGGCATGGCGCCTTCACCGGCGACACCGACCTCAACAAACCGCAAGCGAACCACTCGCGCGCCACGCCCCGCGTCGGCGGCCTGGCCGTGCTGGCCGGCACGCTCCTGGGCCTGTTGGTGCTCGGGCCCGACAACATGACCCTGACCTGGTTGTGGCCGGCCCTGTTCGTGTCGGCGCTGCCCGTGTTCGTGGCGGGCCTGCTCGAAGACATCACCAAGGATATCGGTGCCAGCAAGCGTCTGCTGGCGGCTTTCCTGTCTGCTGCCATCGCGTGGTGGCTGCTGGGCGGCGTCAGCCGCGTGGGCATGGCCCCGGTCGACTACGTCCTGTCGTATTGGCCCGTCTCCCTGCTGTTCACCATGTTCGCCGTGGGCGGCTGTACCCATGCCCTGAACATCGTCGACGGCATGAATGGCCTGGCCGGCATGGTGGCTACGCTGATGGCCGTGTCCATCAGCCTGGTCGCGCTGCAGGTCGGCGATGTGCCGATCTTCCTGATTGCCGCGGCGCTGGCGTCGGCCACGCTGGGCTTCCTGGTCTGGAATTTCCCGTTCGGCCGCGTCTTCCTGGGCGATGGCGGGGCGTATTTCCTGGGTTTCATGCTGGCCGAACTGGCTGTGCTGCTGGTGGTGCGCAACCCCTCGGTGTCGCCGTTCTACGCGCTGGCCGTGCTGTTCTACCCCGTCTTCGAAACCGGCTTCTCTATCTGGCGCCGCCGCTTCAAGCGTGGCGTGCCGGTGGACCAGCCCGATGCCTTGCACCTGCACCAACTGGTGTTCCGCCGCCTGGTCCGCGTGACCTTCAGCCGCGGCCGCCGCCATGCGGTGCCGGCGTTGTGCAACGCCCTGGCGTCGCCGTACATGTGGGTGCTGGCCCTGATCGGCCTGGTGCCCGCCACCATCTGGTGGGACAACGCCTGGGCGCTTGGCGCCAGCCTGGTGGTGTTCGCCAGCGTCTATATCTGGCTGTACGCGCGGCTGGTGTCCTGGCGCCGTCCGGGGTGGCTGTTGCTACCTTCCGTCTTGCGGGCCGATTAAGTCTTGGGCGCCCCGGCGATATCCGCCGGGGGCCCGGTTATCCATCACCCCGACCATATTTAAAATGCCGTAATCGTTTTACGGTGAAGGGAGAGTTATGTTGCGTATTCAGGATGTGAAACTCGCGGTTGTCGGCCTGGGTTATGTCGGCCTGCCGCTGGCGGTCGAGTTCGGCAAGAAGCGCTCGGTCATCGGCTTCGATATCAACACCCGCCGGATCGACGCCCTGAAGGCGGGTCACGACCACACGCTGGAAGTCAGCGATGCCGAGCTGGTCGAAGCCAGTCACCTGAGCTACACCGCCGACCGCGCCGAACTGGGCCAGGCCAACGTGTTCATCGTCACCGTGCCCACCCCGATCGACGAATACAAGCAACCCGACCTGACCCCGCTGGTGAAAGCCAGCGAAACCATCGGCGCCGTGCTCAAGCGCGGCGACATCGTCATCTACGAATCCACCGTCTACCCCGGCGCCACCGAAGAAGACTGCGTGCCGGTGCTGGAACGCGTGTCGGGCCTGAAGTTCAACGTCGACTTCTACGCCGGCTACAGTCCCGAGCGCATCAACCCGGGCGACAAGGAACACCGCGTCAGCACCATCAAGAAGGTCACGTCGGGCTCGACCCCGGAAGTCGCCGAACTGGTGGACCAGCTGTACAAGCAGATCATCACCGCCGGCACGCACAAGGCGTCCAGCATCCGCGTGGCCGAAGCCGCCAAAGTGATCGAGAACACGCAGCGCGACGTCAACATCGCGCTGATCAACGAGCTGGCCCTGATCTTCAACAAGATGGGCATCGACACCGAAGCCGTGTTGCAAGCTGCGGGCACCAAGTGGAACTTCCTGCCGTTCCGTCCGGGCCTGGTGGGCGGCCACTGCATCGGCGTGGACCCGTACTACCTGACGCACAAGGCGCAGTCCATCGGCTACCACCCCGAGATCATCCTGGCGGGCCGCCGCCTGAACGATTCGATGGGCGGCTACGTGGTGTCGCAGCTGGTCAAGTCCATGACCAAGCGCCGCATCCACGTGCAAGGCGCGCGCGTGCTGGTGATGGGCCTGACCTTCAAGGAAAACTGCCCAGACCTGCGCAACACGCGCATCGTGGACATCGTCAAGGAACTGGGCGACTACAACGTCGATGTGGACGTGTACGACCCGTGGGTCGAACCCGAAGAGGCGGTGCACGAATACGGCATCACGCCGGTTGCCAAGCCTGAAGAGGGCAAGTACGACGCCGTGATCCTGGCTGTCGCGCACAACCAGTTCAAGGCCATGGGCGCCGAAGGCATCCGCAAACTGGGCAAGGCCGAGCACATCCTGTACGACCTGAAGTACGTGCTGTCGCCCGCCGAATCCGATCTGCGTCTGTAAGGGGAAACGGCCATGACCACTCGCTACGAAACCGTTACCCGTGAACTGTCGGCCGCGCCGCGCAAGTGGCTGGTGACCGGCTGCGCCGGCTTCATCGGCTCGAACCTGCTGGAAACGCTGCTCAAGCTGGGCCAGACCGTGGTCGGCCTGGACAACTTCGCCACCGGCCACCAGCGCAACCTGGACGAGGTGCGAGGCGCCGTGACGCCCGAGCAATGGAGCCGCTTCAGCTTCATCGAAGGCGACATCCGTGACCTGGAAGCCTGCCGCCGCGCCACCGCGGGCGTGGACTTCGTGCTGCACCAGGCGGCCCTGGGTTCGGTGCCGCGTTCGCTCAAAGACCCGATCACCACCAACGAGGTGAACATCGGTGGCTTCCTGAACATGCTGGTCGCCGCACGCGACGCCGAAGTGAAATCCTTCGTCTATGCGGCTTCCAGCTCCACCTACGGCGACCACCCGGCGTTGCCCAAGGTCGAAGAGAACATCGGCAATCCGCTGTCGCCGTACGCCGTCACCAAGTACGTCAACGAACTGTACGCCAGCGTGTTTGCGCGCTCGTATGGCTTCGAGACGGTGGGACTGCGCTACTTCAACGTGTTCGGCAAGCGCCAGGACCCGGACGGCGCCTACGCCGCCGTGATCCCGAAGTGGACGGCCGCCATGATCAAGGGCGACGACGTCACCATCAACGGCGACGGCGAGACCAGCCGCGACTTCTGCTTCGTGGACAACGCCGTGCAGGCCAATATCCTGGCCGCCATGGCGCCGCCCGAGGCGCGCAACCAGGTCTACAACGTGGCCGTCAGCGGCCGCAGCACCCTGAACGACCTGTTCGGGTTCCTGGTGCAGGCGCTGGGCAAGCAGGACGTTGCCTATGGCAAGAAGCCGGTCTACGGCGACTTCCGCGCTGGCGACGTGCGCCATTCGCAGGCTGATGTCAGCAAGGGCAGCCGCCTGCTGGGTTACCAGCCCACGCACACCGTGCTGCAGGGCCTGGAAGTGGCAATGCCCTGGTACACGCAATTCCTGCGTTGATTTGAAAGCACTCATCCGAAAACTCGGCACCATCCACCCGGACCACCAGCGCATCTTCAAGGGCGCGTTCCGGGTGGCGGTGTTCCTGCTGCTGGGCAAGGCCGCCGGCGCCATCAAGGAGATGGCGGTGGCGTACCGCTACGGCGTCAGCGACGCCGTCGACGCCTACCAATTCACGATGACCATGGCCACCTGGCTGCCGGTCACGATCGTGGGCGTGCTGTCGGTGGTGCTGATTCCGGTGCTGGTGCGCCTGCGCCGCGCCGACGATGCCGAACGGGAACAATTCATCCGGGAACTGCAGGGCTGGGTGGCGGCGGCCGGCATTACGCTGGCGCTTCTGACCTGGTTCGCCTGGCCGCATGTGCTGGGCAGCCTGGGCCAGGGCCTGTCCGCGCGGGTCGGCGGCATGACCGGCGACCTGCTGGTGGCCTTTGCGCCGGTCTCGGCCCTGTTGCTGGTGGCCGGCATCAGCGCCGCGCGGTTGCGGTCGCACGAACGTCACGTCAATACCTTGCTGGACAGCGTGCCCGCGGTCGCCACGTTGGCGTGGGTGATGCTGGCGGCCAGCGCCGACGGCGTCGGCCCGCTGCTGTGGGGCACGCTGGTGGGCTACGCGATCCAGACCGTCTGGCTGGCGTGGCTGGCCGCGCGCGCCGATGGCGGCTTCTGGGGTTCGCCCAGGTTGACGTGGCAGTCGCCGCACTGGCCCGAACTGATGAGCGCCGCGGGCGTGATGCTGATCGGCCAGGTGGCCATGAGTTTTGTCGGTCCGCTGGACCAATACGCGGCCGCCAACCTGGGCGCCAATGCCAACGCCACGCTGGGTTACGCCAGCCGATTGCTGTCGCTGGTGCTCGGTATCGGCGCGGTATCGGTCGGCCGTGCGGCCTTGCCGGTGCTGGCCGATGTGCAGGCGCGGGGCGATACGGCGCGCGCGCGCGCCATGGCGCTGAAATGGTCGATGCTGATGGTGCTGGCTGGCGCTGCCGCCGTGGCCGTGGGTTGGCTGCTGGCGCCGTGGGGCGTGTCGGTGCTGTTCCAGCGCGGCGCCTTCACCGCCGAGAATACCGAGGCCGTGGCGCATGTGCTGCGCTGGGGCCTGTTGCAATTGCCGTTCTATTTCGGCGTGCTGATCCTGGTGCAGCTGCTGGCCAGCCAGAACCGCTATCGCATCATGTCCGCCATCGCGGTGGGCAATTTCGCACTGAAGGCGGGGTTGAACGTGGTGCTGGCGCCCAAGATGGGCGCGGCCGGCATCATGCTGGCGACCAGCCTGATGTACCTGCTTTCCTATGCCTGCTACCTGGTGGTGGCCCTGCGCCGCGCTGAACCCCAAGAGGCCGACTGAATGCCCGTAGCCGACTCCGCCCGCGCGCAACGCGTGCTGCTGTTCATCCATTCGCTGCACGGCGGCGGCGCCGAACGCGTGGCCGCCGACCTGAGCGCGCATTGGGCTGACATGGGCCGCGAGGTGATGGTGGTGACGCAGGCCGGCACCGAAGGCGACGTCTACACCCTGCATCCCAAGGTGCGCCGCGAAGTGCTGCACACGGCGGGCGAGGGCGGCGGTTTGCGCGGCATCCTGAGCAATGTGCAGCGGGTACGCGCGCTGCGCCGCGTGATCAAGGCGTTTCGCCCCGATATCGTGCTGGGCATGATGACGACGGCGTCGGTCCTGTCCGTGCTGGCCTCGACCGGGTTGTCCACGCGGGTCATCGCCACCGAACACACCCATCCGCCGTCGCAGGCCATGTCCGGTTTCTGGCAGCGCCTGCGCCGGTTTACGTACCCGCGCGCCGCGCGGGTCGTGGCCCTGACGCGCGGCACCGCCGACTGGCTGGCGCAGCACGTGCCGGGGTCGCGGCTGGCCGTCATCCCCAATCCGGTGCATTGGCCCTTGCCCAAGGGCGAGCCGATGCTCGCGCCGCGGTCGGGCGATGGCCGCAAGCGCCTGTTGGCCGTGGGCCGGCTGCACGCGGACAAGGGCTTCGACCTGCTGGTGCAGGCCTATGCCCGGTTGGCGCCGTCGCATCCGGACTGGGATCTGGTTATCCTGGGCGAGGGCGACGAGCGGCGCGCGCTGGAAGCGCAGGTGCAAGGCGCCGGCCTGCAAGACCGCGTCAGCCTGCCCGGGCGGGCAGGTAACGTGGGCGACTGGTATCAAAGCGCCGATCTGTATGTGCTGACCTCGCGTTTCGAGGGGCTGTCCAACACGCTGCTCGAATCCATGGCCAGCGGCCTGGCCGCGGTGGCGTTCGACTGCGATACCGGTCCGCGCGAGATCGTGCGCGAAGGCGTGGACGGCGTGCTGGTGCGGCCCAACGGCGATGTGGATGCACTCTGCCGCGCGCTGGATGCGGTCATGACCGACGAGGCGGGCCGCCAGCGCATGGCGCAGGCGGCCACGGCCGTGCGCGAACGGTTTTCGGCCGAGCGGGTGCTGGGCCTATGGGAAGAACTTTTTGACGGCGTGCGTGGATCGGGCCGATAGGCCACGCGCCACGCCGTTTGCGGTGACCACGAGAACCTAGATCATGTGTGGAATTGTCGGAATTTGGGGCCCCCTGGGTGATAAGGCGCAAGTGCTGGCGGAAAGCTGCCGCCGCATCCGCCACCGCGGGCCGGACAGCAACGGCTTCTGGGAAGACACGGGCGCCGAACTGGCGCTGGCGCACGTGCGCCTGGCGATCCAGGACCTGACCGAGGCCGGCCACCAGCCGATGGTGTCGGCCTGCGGCCGCTACGTCATGGTGTTCAACGGCGAGGTCTACAACCACCTGGATATGCGCCAGCAGCTGGAACAGTCCGGCCTGGCGCCGGCCTGGCGTGGCCATTCGGATACCGAAACGCTGCTGGCGGGCTTCACCGCCCTGGGCATCGAAGCCACCCTGCAGGCGTCGGTGGGCATGTTCGCCATCGCGCTGTGGGACCGGGCCTCGCGCAAGCTGATGCTGGCGCGCGACCGCATGGGTGAAAAGCCGCTGTACTACGGTTATTCCGGCGCCGAACTGGTGTTCGCCTCCGAGCTCAAGGGTCTGATGCCGATCCCGGGATTCGGCCGCGACCTGAACCGCAATGCGTTGGCCTCGTTCATGCGGCACAACTACATTCCGGCGCCGCAATCCATTTACGAAGGCATCGCCAAGCTGCCGCCGGGCACCTGGATCGAGTTCACCGCCGACGATACCCGCAGCCGCCGCATGCCGGAACCGCGCGTGTATTGGTCGGCGCGGGAAGCCGCGGACGCCGCGGCACAATCGCGCTTGTCGTTCGGGTCCGATGCCGAAGCGACCGATGCGCTGGAAGGCGTGTTGTCCAAGGCCGTGGGCGGCCAGATGCTGTCGGACGTCAGCCTGGGCGCGTTCCTGTCGGGCGGCATTGACTCGTCGACCATCGTGTCGCTGATGCAGGCGCAGAGCTCGCAGCCGGTGCGCACCTTTGCCATCGGCTTTCACGAAAAGGGCTATGACGAGGCGCAGCACGCCAAAGCCGTGGCCATGCACCTGGGCACCGACCACACCGAACTGTATGTCACCGCCGACGATGCGCTGGCCGTGGTGCCGGGGCTGGCCGACATGTATGACGAACCGTTCGCCGATTCGTCGCAGATTCCGACGTCGCTGGTGACGCGCATGGCGCGCCAGCACGTGACCGTGGCGCTTTCGGGCGACGGCGGCGATGAATTGTTCGGCGGCTATTCGCGCTATTTCCGCGTCAACAACTGGTGGCAGAAGTTCGAGCGGATTCCGTCGCTGCTGCGCACGCCCGCGGGCGCGCTGCTCAGCGCGTCGACCCATCTGCCGGGCCGGGGCGCCTGGCGCGGCAAGGTCGGCAAGCTGGGCGAGCTGCTGCGCGCCGATACGCGCGGCGATTTCTATCGCCTGTTCGTTTCGTACTGGTCCGATCCGGCTCGCGTGGTCAAGGGCGGCGTCGAGCCGGTCTCCGAGTTCGCGCAGGCGATGCGCGGTTCGACCTTCGAGTCCATGATGAAGCTGGACACGATCACGTATCTGCCGGACGACATCCTGGTCAAGGTGGATCGCGCCGCGATGGCGGTCAGCCTCGAGACGCGCGTGCCGCTGATCGATCACCGCGTCTACGAATTCGCCTGGAGCCTGCCGCACCAGTACAAGGTGCGCGGCGCCACCGGCAAGTGGCTGCTGCGTCAGGTGCTGTACCGCCACGTGCCGCAGGCGCTGGTGGACCGCCCCAAGCGCGGCTTTGCCGTGCCGCTGGCCGCCTGGCTGCGCGGTCCGCTGCGCGATTGGGCCGAGGCCCTGCTGGACCCGGCGCGCCTGCGCCAGGAAGGCTGGTTCGAGCCGGAGCCGATCCTGCGCAAGTGGCGCGAGCATGTGTCCGGCCATCGCAATTGGGACAGCCATCTGTGGGGCGTGCTGATGATGCAGGCCTGGTTGGACCGCTACCGCTCAGGCGGTGAGCAAGGAGGAACGTTTGGGAGTCGCTGACGAATGAAGATACTGATGCTGGTCAGTTCCATGCACGCCGGGGGCGCCGAGCGCGTGGCCGCCACGCTGGTCAACGCCTGGGCCGAACGCGGAGACGATGTCACCCTGACGCCGACCTACTCGTCCAAGGGGACCTGCTTCTACCCGCTGTCGGACAAGGTCAAGCTGGAATGGCTGGCAGACCTGGCGGGCACCCGGGTGTCGGGTCCGCTGGCCGCATTCCGGCGCCTGCTGGCGCTGCGCCGGCAAATCCGCGACGCCAAGCCGGATGTGGTGGTGTCTTTTCTGACCAACGTCAACGTTGCCGCCATCCTGGCCACGCGCGGGTTGCGCGCGCCGCTGATCGTCTGCGAGCGTACCAATCCGGTGGCTGAAACCACCACGGGGACAGTGTGGCGCCGGCTGCGTCGCCTGCTGTATCCGCGCGCCGACATGGTGACGGTGCAGGCAGCCGACACGGCCGGCCCGTTTTCGCGCCAGGTGCCAGGCATCAAGCGCCTGGCCGTGATTCCCAATCCCTTGCCCGCGCCGCTGCTGGATGCGCCGCTGGTGACGCAGACGGATGACGGTTCACCGCGCACGCTCCTGGCGATGGGGCGCCTGGTGACCGACAAGCAGTTCGACCTGCTGATCGATGTGTTCGCGCAGCTGGCGCCGGATTTCCCCGACTGGAACCTGCGCATCTGGGGCGAAGGCCCCGAACGCGGCGCGCTCGAGCAGCAGGTGGCACGGCTGGGCCTGCAATCCCGGGTCGAGTTGCCGGGGCGCACCGAGACTCCCTGGGATGAACTGGCGCGCGGGCAGGCCTTCGTGCTGAGTTCGCTGGTGGAAGGGTTTCCCAATGTGCTGCTGGAATCCATGGCGCTGGGCCTGCCCTGCGCCGCATTCGACTGCCCCAGCGGCCCGCGCGAAATGACCCGCGACGGACAGGACGCCCTGCTGGTGCCTGCCGGCGACCGCGACGCGCTGCGCGAGGCGCTGCGGCGCCTGCTGAGCGATCCGGCGCTGCGCCAGCAGATGGGCGTGCGCGCCGCGGCCGCCGTGCGCCAGCGTTACGCGCTGGCCAGCGTGCTGTCGGAATGGGATGAGTTGTTCGAAGCCGTAAGGGAAGGGCGATGAGCCAAGCCGCATTGCGCGTCCTGCATGTGATCACCGGCCTGGGCCAGGGCGGTGCGGAATCCGTGCTGTGGCGCCTGGCCACGTATCCGGATCAGGCCGTCGAACACGTGGTGGTGTCGTTGACCGATGACGGTGTGTACGGCGAACGGTTGCGTGCGGCGGGCGTTGCCGTGCATACGCTGGGCATGCCGCGCGGCCGCATCACGCTGGGCGGCTTCATGGCGTTGCGCCGGTTGATCGCGCAAACGAAGCCGCAGGCCGTGCAGACCTGGATGTACCACGCCGACCTGATCGGCGGCGTGGCGGCCCGCCTGGCCGGCGTGCGCGCGATTGCCTGGGGCATCCGCAATTCTGGCGCGCATCTCGAGCGCAGCAGCCGTTCGGCACGCATGGTGTTGCGCGCGTGCGCGGCGTTGTCCGGTGTATTGCCTCGGGCCATCGTCTGCGCCGCGCAGAATGCCGCCGAACGCCATGCCGCCAAGGGCTACCGGCGCGATCGCATGGTGGTGATCTCCAATGGCTACGATCTGTCGCGCTACGCACCGGACCCGGCTGCGCGCGAACGCGTGCGGGCCCAATGGGGCCTGGCGGGCGACGTGCCGGTGATCGGCTGCGTGGCCCGCTGGGACCCGCTGAAAGACCATGCCAACCTGCTGCGTGCCGTGGCCGCGCTGGTGCGCGATGGCCGCGATGCCGGCCTGCGCTGCGTGCTGGTGGGGCGCGGCATGACGGCGGACAACCCGGACTTGATGGCGCTGGTCGACAAGCTGAATCTGCGCGACCGGTTGGTGCTGGCCGGCCCCAGCGATGACGTGCCCGCCGTGATGAACGGGTTGGACCTGCACGTGCTGTCAAGCTGCGCCGAGGGCTTTCCCAACGTGGTGGCCGAGGCCATGGCCTGCGGCGTCTATTGCGTGGCGACGGATGTGGGTGACGCCGCCTACATCATCGGCGAGACCGGCGTGGTGGTGCCGCCCGAGCAGCCCGAGGCGCTGGCGCGTGGCATCGAAACTGGCCTGCGTGAAGTGGCTTCACGCGGTCAGGGGCGTGCGGGCGAGGCCGGACGCGCCCGGGTGCTGGAAAACTTCGACCTGGCGCGCATGGTGCAAAGCTATATCGCGGTCTGGCGCCGCATTTCCGGAGCGCCGGCATGAGCGCCGCCCGTCGTTTGCTGTTCGTCGTCAACAACCCCGCGTTCTTCATGTCGCATCGGGTGCCGCTGGCGCTGGCCGCGCAGCGCGCCGGCTACGACGTGCACGTGGCCACGATGGATGGCCCCGCGGTGACCGATATCCAGGCGCTGGGCATGACGCACCACGCCATTCCCATGACGCGCAGCGGCAAGCATCCGTTGCAGGAACTGGGCACGTTGATGGCGCTGCTGCGCCTGTTCCGCCGCTTGCGGCCGCAGGTGGTGCACCTGGTGACCATCAAGCCGGTCCTGTATGGCGGTATCGCCGCGCGGCTGGCACGCGTGCCGGGCATGGTGGCGGCGATCTCCGGGCTGGGGTTCGTGTTCCTGTCCAATTCGCTCAAGATGCGGCTGGTGCGCGCCGTGGTGGCGCGGCTGTACCGCATCGCGCTGGGGCACCCCAACAGCCGCGTGATTTTCCAGAACGCCAGCGACCGCGACATGCTCAAGTCGCTGGGGGCGGTGCGTGACGAACAGGTGGTGCTGATCCGTGGCGCCGGGGTAGACCTGAACGACTACCGGGCGCAGCCGGAACCTGCCAACCCGCCCGTGGTGGCGACCATGGTGGCGCGGCTGCTGCGCGACAAGGGCGTGCAGGAATTCGTGCAGGCCGCCAGACTGCTGCGCGAGCGCGGCGTGCCGGTGACGATGCGCCTGGTGGGCGGCGTGGACGCCGGCAATCCGGCATCGGCCACCCAGGCCGAGGTGGATGCCTGGCAACGCGAGGGGTGTGTCGAGGCATTGGGCGAGCGCTCGGATGTGCCGCAGCTGTATGCGGCCTCGCACATCGCGGTGCTGCCGTCGTATCGCGAAGGCCTGCCAAAATCGCTGATCGAGGCCGCCGCTTGCGGACGCGCCGTGGTGACCACGGATGTGCCCGGCTGCCGCGATGCGATCGATCCGGACAAGACGGGGCTGCTCGTGCCGGTGCGCGACCCGCAGGCGCTGGCCGATGCCATCGCCCGCCTGGCCGGTGATCCGGCATTGCGGCAGGCCATGGGGGCGGCCGGCAGGGCCCTGGCCGAGCGCGAGTTCAACATCGAACGCGTCGCCAGAATCCACGTGGACCTGTACGACACGCTTAGCGCGTAGCGCACCGGCGGGCCTGCGCGCGGCGCCGTCGGGCGCCGCCAGGCCAAGGCCCTAGCCGCCCAGCGTAGCGCCATCGCGGCGCGGGTCTGCCGCGCCATCCAGCCCTTGCGGCGTCACGCGGATCGCGGCGGCGCCGCTTTTCATTTCGACCTGCTCGACCTTGTGGCCTTGCGCGGCCAGCTGTGCCGCCGATTCGAGCGGCACGCGGTCTTTTTCGACCTGGCTGCGGCCGGTGTTGCCTGCAACGTGCGGCAGCGCCAAGGCATCGGCCGGGCGCAGGCCCCAGGCCAGCGTACCCACCACGGCCTGCGCGATGTAGTCGACGATGTAGCCGCCGCCGGCCGACCCCGTGACCAGCACCAGCTTGCCGTCGCGGTCGAACACCATGGTGGGCGCCATCGACGTGACCGGCCGCTTGTTGGGCGCCATGGCGTTGGGCGCATCCTTGCCGTGGCTTGATGAGAAGTTGGTCAGCGCGTTGTTCAGGAAGAAGCCATGCGGCATCAGCCAGGAGCCGAAGTTCAGGTTGATGGTGGTGGTCATGGACAAGGCGTTGCCGTGGGCATCGACGATGGCGACCTGGCTGGTCTCGGTGGTGCCGGGGGCTTCGGCGCCGGCCGGCGCCGGCACGCCCGCGAATACGCCGGCGCGCGGGTGCACGACCGCCTTGCCGGACAGCAGGGCGGCGCGCTGATCGACATAGGCAGGCGAGATCAACTGGCGCACGGGCGCCTTGACCTGGTCGGGATCGCCTAGGTAGGCCAGCCGGTCGGCGCGGGCGATACGAGCCGTATCGATGAGCAGATGATCGGCCGCGGTCGAGCCTGGCGCCAGCGTGTCGATGCGGCGCTGAGACAGCATGCCCAGTTGCTGCAAGACCGAGACGCCGCCAAAGCTGGGGGGCGGGAAGGTGCAGACCTTCCAGGACAGGAACGGGCCGCAGATCGGCGTGCGTTCGGCCGGGCGATAGGCGGCCAGGTCCTGGGCCTGGATCAGGCTGGGATACTTGCCGGCGCCGGTCACGGCCAGGATGTCGGCGGTGAGCGCACCCTGGTTGATGGCTTCGGGGTCGGCCGCGACCTTGCGCAGCGCATCGGCCAGCAGCGGGTTGCGTACCGTGGCGCCTACTGGCAGCAATTGCCCCTGGGCATCGTAGAACACGCCGCGAATGGCGGGGTTCTCGGCCAGTTGCGGCAGACGCTGCAGGCTGTCGTGCAGGTAGGGCGACATCGGGAAGCCGTCTTCGGCGCTGTGGATGCCGGCCTGGAACAGGCTGGCCCAGGGCAGCTTGCCGTAGCGCTGGTGGGCCAGCGCCATGACACGCACGGTGCCGGGCACGCCCACCGGGCGGCCAAAGCGCGCCACGTCTTTCAGGGGCAGCGTGTCGCCGTTGACGTCGGTGCGCAGGCTGGCGGTGGTTCGCGCCGGCGCCGCGGCCAGGCCGTCCAGGGCCGACAGGGTGGCGTTGCCCTGGTCCCACACCAGCATGAGCGAGCCGCCACCCAGGCCGGACGATTGGGGCTCGACCACGGTCAGCACCATCTGCACGGCGATGGCCGCATCGACCACGCTGCCGCCGCGTTTCAGGGCATCCAGGCCCGCGGCGGCGGCCAGCGGATTGGCGGCGGCGACCATCCCCGGGGCGGTTTGCGCCTGGGCACTGACTGCGGCGGCGGTCAGCGCCAGGGCGGCGAGTAACCGGGAGGTGCTGCGGACTGGCGAAGGCATGGGACGCTCCGGAAAGGACGACGGGCCATTA
Source organism: Achromobacter sp. DH1f (assembly GCF_000633435.1). NCBI lineage: Bacteria > Pseudomonadati > Pseudomonadota > Betaproteobacteria > Burkholderiales > Alcaligenaceae > Achromobacter > Achromobacter sp. DH1f. The sequence continues at coordinate 114,153 of NZ_AYMF01000026.1, forward strand.
TTGGCCCGTCATTCCGTGCTGTCCATAGGGGTGCCCGCCAGGGCCGGCGTCAGTGGCGGCGCGAAATGGCGTCGATCCAGAAGCGGGTGGAGGGGTCCTGGGGGGCGGCCTGCGAAGCGGGGGCGTCCAGCTCGCGGATGATGTTCTTGGCCAGCGCCTTGCCGAATTCCACGCCCCACTGGTCAAAGGGGTTGATGCCCCAGATCACGCCCTGCGTGAAGACTTTGTGTTCGTACAGCGCCAGCAGGGCGCCCAGCGTATAGGCCTCGAGGCGGGGCAGCACGATCAGCGAAGACGGCCGCCCGCCCGGGTGCACCTTGTGCTGCGCCAGCACGCGTGCCTTGGCCGGATCTTTTTCCGTCCGCGAGGTTTCGGCCAGCGCATCGTCGAACGACTTGCCGCGCAGCAGCGCCGCGCGCTGGGCCAGGCAGTTGGCGATCAGTAGTTCGTGGTGGCGCGCGTAGTCGTGGTCGGGCTGTTCGCACAGGATGAAATCGACCGGCGCGCCGGTGGTCTCCTGGTGCAGCCATTGGAAGAACGTGTGCTGGCAGTCGGTGCCCGACATGCCCCACACCGCCGGACCGGTCGGGACGCCCACCGGGCTGCCATCGGCCGTGGCGACCTTGCCCAGGGATTCCATTTCCAGCTGCTGCGCCCACGGCACGATGTGGTACAGCCGCGAGTCATACGGCGAAATGACCAGCGAGTCGTAGCCCAGCACGCTGCGGTTGACGACACCGGCCAACGCCAGCTGCAGGGGCGCGTTCTCGGCAAAGGGGGCATGACGGAAGTGCTCGTCCATGGCGGCGGCGCCGGCCAGGAGCTGGTCGAAGGCATCGTTGCCCAGGGCCAGCGCCACGGGCAGGCCAATGGCCGACCACAGCGAATAGCGGCCGCCCACCCAGTCCCAGATCTGGAAGATGTGGTCGGGCGAGATGCCCAGGTTGAGCGCCGCTTCCACGTTGGCGGTGATGGCCACGACCTGCTTGATCGGGTCGGCCACGCCGGCATCGCGCAGCCAGTTCATGGCGACTTCGGCGTTGGCCAGTGGCTCGGTGGTGGTGAAGGACTTGGACGCGACGATGACCAGCGTGTTGTGCGGGTCGAGCCGGCTCATGGCGTCGGCGACGGAGTGCGAGTCGACGTTGGAGGCGAACCGCACTTCGCGCCGCGCGGCGCCGTAGCGCAGGGCGCGCGTCACCAGGCGGGGGCCCCAGTCACTGCCGCCGATGCCCAGGTGCAGCACGCCGCTGTAGCGCTTGGCGGCGTCGGCCTCGCGCACGAATTGGCGCACGCGTTCGCGTTCAGCCAGTACGGCGCTGGCGACCAGGGCCGGCGGCTGGGAGGCGCGCAGGGCGGTGTGCCAGGCGGGGCGCTGCTCGGTCCAGTTGGCGTTGCCGCCGTCGAACAGTCGGGCCCGCGCCGCATCAAAGCCTTGCTGGGTCAGCAGAGCCGTGGCGGCTTGCGCAAGCTCGGGCGAATGCGCCTGTGCGCTCAGGTCCAGGCGCAGTCCGGGGGCGTTGATCAGGCGAAGGTGCTCGCCGTCCAGGTTGGCGTGTTTGGCAGCGGCGGTGAACTGCCGCCATGCGGGACTGTCGGACAGTGACATGGTCAGTCTAGAAAGGCAAAGTTGCGTCGGGGGCGAGTTTAGCCAGTTCGCGGCGGAAATCGCCCTGGATGCGGGCCAGCGCCTCGGCGGTCTGCGCCTCGAAGCGCAGGACCACGACGGGCGTGGTGTTGGACGGACGCGCCAGGCCAAAGCCGTCGGCATATTCCGCCCGCACGCCGTCGATGGTGACGACGCGCACAGCGCCCGGAAACTGGCCTTGCTCTTGCAGGGCCTGCACCAGCGCGAAAGGCTGGCCTTCTTCCATTTCCAGCTTCAGTTCGGGCGTGGAAACGTCTTGCGGCAAGGCTTCCAGCGGCGCGCACGCATCGGCAAAGCGCGACACGATCTCGAGCAGGCGGGCACCGGTATACAGGCCGTCGTCAAAGCCGTACCAGCGTTCCTTGAAGAAGATATGCCCGCTCATTTCGCCGGCCAGCGGCGCCCCGGTTTCGGCCAGCTTGGCCTTGACCAGCGAGTGGCCGGTCTTCCACATCAGCGGTTCGCCGCCCGCGGCCTGCACCGACAGGCCCACGTGCCGGCTGCACTTGACGTCATAGATGATGGTGGCGCCGGGATTGCGCTCGAGCACGTCGCGGGCGAACAGCACCAGTTGGCGGTCCGGCCAGATGATCTGGCCCGATTTGGTGACCACGCCCAGGCGGTCGCCGTCGCCGTCGAAAGCCAGCCCCAGCTCGCAGTCGGTGGTGGCCAGGCAGTGGATCAGGTCCTGCAGGTTCTTGGGTTCGGCGGGATCGGGGTGGTGATTGGGGAACGTGCCGTCGACGTCGCAGAACAGTTCGGTGACATCGCAGCCCAGGGCCCGGAACAGCTGCGGCGCGATGGCGCCGGCCACGCCGTTGCCGCAATCGATGGCGATCTTCATGGGGCGGGCCAGCTTGATGCCCGAGGCCACGCGCGCAATGTAGGACGCGACCAGGTCCAGCTCGCGGCGCACGCCGGGCCGTGCGGCCGGGGCGGCCGGGGCGCCATTCATGACGCGGGCCAGGGCCTGCACGTCTTCGCCGTACAGGGCGCGTCCGCCCATCATCATCTTGAAGCCGTTGTACTTGGGCGGATTGTGGCTGCCGGTGATGGCGACGCCCGAGCCGGTCTGCATGGTGTTCGCGGCGAAGTACACCAGCGGCGTGGGGACCTGGCCGACGTCCAGGGTGTCGACCCCGCCTTCCAGCATGCCTTCCTGCAGCGCCTGCGACAGCATTTCGCTGCTCAGGCGGCCGTCGCGGCCCACCACCAGCGTCTGGATACCTTGCGCTTGCGCAAGCGCGGCCAGCGCCACGCCCAGCGAGCGCGCGAAGCGGGCATCGATCAGATCCGGGACGGTGCCGCGGATGTCATAGGCCTTGAATACCGAGGCGGGAAATTGCGTGTTGTCGGCCACGACGGTTCCTTATTCTAATAACGATACTGGCATGCAGCTGGCAGGCCCCGCCGGGGATGCCGGACAGATTCTGCTGGTTAACCCCTAGACCGAACGGGCCGGCAAGGCGGGGTGAAAACACGGATTATCCCCCATCGGGGCGGGGCGCATCATCCGGCGGGCGCCGTAGGGCGTCAAGGGCCTTGCGTGGCCACCGAACTTGCTCGTCATCCGAAGGTGATACGCTTGCCATGCAAGCAGAAAGACCGGAGGGGCCATGGGAGCCAAAGTATCCACAGTCATGTCATCGGGCGGCGCCAGGCGCAGGCGGGGGCCGCCCACGGACTTCGCCGGCCCCGCCGCCGGGCGGGAGCGCCGACTCGACATCCACGTGTTCGTATCGTCCGAGGGCGAACTGGCGACCGGCCGGGCCTGGGAGCGCTGCGTCTGGCGCGATGCCCGCGTGCTGATCGCCGAATGCCCGGCGCCGCACCTGCCCGCCTCCATTGAAAGCGCGCTGCGCGCCATCGCGGCCAGTGTGGCGCGGGACCTGGCCTGGCAAGGCATGGGCACTGTGGCCTTTTCGCTGGACGACCGCAGCGGCGTCTTTCGCGTGATCTGCGCCGAATCGCAGCCTCGTTCGGGCGCGGCCGTGGCCGATTTCGAACCGGTGGCCGCGCATGCGCTCGAAGTGCGCATCGACGGCTGCGCCGAGCGCCGCAAGCCCTGCACCCGCCTGCTGGTGTGCGGCGCCACACGCGGCGAGGCTCTGCGCCGCGCGTACCGCGCGTTGTCTGAAATGCCCGGCCCCGCTGGCGTGGACCGGGCGTTCCTGATGAATCGCATCGCGTCGCGGGCCTACTGCACGGGCCTGACGGGCACCCGGCTGGACCAGGCCGTCGGCTAGGGGGCAGGCGGGCCGCCGCTGCCTCTACAATAGGCCGCATATCCCTTGAACAGCGCCCGGGCGCGGCCCGGCGCGATTTCCTGTGCGGCGCCTATGAATTTGCTGAGCGATTTGCAGTCCCTCCTGGGCGCGTCCCATGTGCTGACCGGCGCGGACGCCGATTCCTACGTGCTGGACTGGCGCCGGCGCTATCGTGGCGCGGCGCTGGCGGTGATCCGTCCGGGGTCCACCCAGGAAGTGGCTGATGCCATCAAGCTTTGCGCCCGCCATGGCGTGCCGGTGGTGCCGCAAGGCGGCAACACCGGTCTGTGCGGTGGCGCCACGCCCGACGATTCCGGCAGCGCCGTGGTGCTGTCCACCGCCCGCCTGGCCCGGGTGCGCGCGCTGGATACCGACAACGACACCATCACGGTGGAAGCCGGCTGCATCCTGCAAGCGGTGCAAGAGGCCGCGGCCAACGCGGGCCGGCTGTTCCCGCTGAGCCTTGCGGCCGAAGGCAGCTGCACCATCGGCGGCAACCTGGCCACCAATGCCGGCGGCACACAAGTGCTGCGCTACGGCAATACGCGCGACCTGACCCTGGGGCTGGAAGTCGTGACCGCCGAAGGCGAGATCTGGGACGGCCTACGTGGCCTGCGCAAGGACAACACCGGCTACGACCTGCGCGACCTGTACATCGGCAGCGAGGGCACGCTGGGCATCATCACCGCGGCCACGCTCAAGCTGTTTCCGCGGCCGGTGGCCTCATGTACGGCGTTGCTCACCCTGGACAGCATCGACAACGCGGTGGAACTGCTGTCACGTGCACGCGCCGGTTTTGGCGCCGCGCTGACCGGCTTCGAACTGATGAGCGGCGATTGCCTGCAGGCGGTGGTGCGGCTGTTCCCGCAACAGCGCCTGCCGTTTGACGGCGAATCCGCCGCATCGCCCTGGTTCGCGCTGCTGGAACTGTCCGACAGCGAAAGCGAAACCCATGCGCGCGAGCGCTTTGAAACGGTGCTGGGCGATGCCATCGAAGCCGGCCTGGTGAACGATGCCGCCATTGCCGCCAATGTGGCGCAGAGCAAGGCGTTGTGGCACCTGCGCGAAAGCATTCCGCTGGCCGAGGCCGAGCTGGGCAAGTCCGTCAAGCACGACGTGTCGATTCCCATATCGGCCATCGCCGGTTTCGTGCACAAGACCAATGCGTTGCTGCAGGCGCGCTTTCCTGGCGTGCGGCACGTGATCTTCGGCCATCTGGGCGACGGCAACCTGCATTACAACGTGGCCAATGCGCCGGGCCAGACCGAAGCCGAACTGCTGGCGCTGCAAAGCGACGTCTATGGCGTGGTGCACGACAGCGTGCATGCCCACGCCGGCTCGATCAGCGCCGAGCACGGCGTCGGCCAGCTCAAGCGCGACGAGCTGCCGCGCTACAAGAGTCCGGTCGAGCTGGCGCTGATGCGCCGCATCAAGCGCGCGCTCGACCCGCAAGGCCTGATGAATCCCGGCAAGGTGCTGCAAGCCTGACGCGGGGCGCTCAACCTTTCTTTCCATGGGGAATGCAAATATGGCGGCCAGTTCCGCAGCGGGGGCGAACCAACGGATCCTGATCGTCGAAGACGATCACATCATCGCCGGCAATCTGTACACGTTCCTGGAAGCGCGCAAGTTCCTGCCGGACGTGGCCTACAGCGGTCCGGCCGCGCTCAAGCGCCTGGACGAGCAGCGTTTCGACGCGATGATCCTGGATATCGGCCTGCCGGGCATGGACGGCAACGCGGTGCTGCATGCGCTGCGCAACGAGAAACGCCTGCCGCTGCCGGTGCTGGTGCTGACCGCGCGCGACAGCCTTGAAGACAAGCTGGCGGGCTTTTCGCATGGCGCCGACGACTACCTGACCAAGCCGTTCGCGCTGCTGGAAGTCGAAGCCCGCCTGCTGGCCCTGATCCAGCGCGCCAAGGGTTCCACCGTGGACACGGTGCGGGTGTTCGGCGACCTGCAATACGACACGCGCAGCCGCATGGTGTCCATCGCCGGCAAGCCGGTGCACCTGACGCGCAAGGCGACCATCATTCTTGAAGCGCTGCTGCGCGATCCGGGCCGGGTGGTATCGCGCGAAGAACTCGAAGCGCAGCTGTGGGGCAGCGAGCCGCCGTCTTCCGATGCCTTGCGCAGCCAGGTTCATCTGCTGCGCCGCGCACTGGCCGATGCCGGCTTCGATGGCATCGAAACGCTGCACGGCACCGGCTGGCGGCTGGTGGCGAGCGGAGCGGCCGCATGAATCGGCCCTCGACCGGGGCCGGCACCCTGACCCAACGCGTGGTGTGGGCGCTGACGGGCACCGTGGCGCTGTTCGTCACGGCGCTGGCGTTGCTGGCCTACCTGACGTTCGACCAGATGGAAGACGATCTGGTCAACGACATCCTCAACACCGAAATGGACCGCCTGGTGCAGCACGCGCGCACCAGCGACCAGTTCCTGCCGCGCCGCGGCGCCCGCGAGCTGGGCGGGTCCATGCGTGCCTGGCTCAGCGTCGACGGCCAGCCGCCCATCGGCATGCCTGAAGAAATCCGCGGGCTGGACAACGGCCTGCACCTGATCGAACCCGGCGCCTACACCTGGCACGTGATGGTGGCCGAAACCGGCACCGGCAAGGTGTACCTGCTGTACGACGCGACCGACAACGAAGAGCGGGTGCACGATTTCGGCCTGATCGTGCTGGGGGTGGGGGCGATCTGCGTGGTGGGCGCTTACGCCTTGTCGCGGCGGGTGGCGGCGGTGGCGGTGGGGCCGTTGCTGGACCTGACCGACCGATTGTCGACCTGGGCGCCGGGGGCGCCCGACCTGGCCGTGACCCGCGACGACGAGGCGGGCCGACTGATCGAGGCCTTCAACCGGGTGCAGAACCAGGTCGACCGGTCGATCGCGCGCGAGCGCGAATTCGCCGGCAATCTCAGTCACGAGGTCCGCACCCCGCTCGCGGCCATCCGGTCCGACAGCGAACTGATGCTGCTGACGCAGGAATTGACCGCCGACCAGCGCCAGCGGCTGACGCGGGTGGTGGATAACGTCGACGACGTCATCGTCTGCCTGGAAAGCGCGCGCGCCATGGCCCGCGACCAGATGCGTCCGCCCGAACCGGTCGACCTGGGCGAATGCATGCTGGATGCCTGGCGGGGCTATGAAACGCAGGCCGGCCTGGCCGAACTGCGCTTTGACAACCGCATCGAGCCTGACCACATCCGCATTCTGGACCGCTATGCGCTGCTGACCGTACTGCGCAACCTGGTGCGCAATGCCGTCGAGCATGCTGCGCCGGCCACTCTGACGGCCAGCCTGGATGCCGACGGCGCCTTGCGGCTCAGCGACGACGGCAAGGGCATCGCGGCCGACGACCTGCCGTTCCTGTTCCGCCGGTATTACAGCGGCCGGATGCGCGATTCCGGCATGGCCGGGCGCGACGAAACCGCGCGCGGGCTGGGGCTGGCGATCGCCAAGCGGGTCTGCGACATGCAGGGCTGGACGCTGACGGTGGATTCCTCTCGCGAGGGCGAGCAGCGCGGTACGCGCTTCACGCTGCGGCTGGACGCGGCCACTGTCACGGCCTGAACGGACGGCGTGAACCCCGGCGTGCGAATTTGACGAATTTTCGACTATCGCACGCCTAAGCTGTCCGCTCCGGCCGACCGCCACCGCACTGCCTCCTACATGTCCCCGTTATCCCTGCCCGCGGCCGCCCGGCCGACGCCAGTCGCCTATTTCTTCACGCACGTCCTGGGCGTGACCCTGATCCTGGCCTGCCTGGCCTGGTGGGCGAATGCTTCCGGCTTGGACCTGGCCATCGGGCGGGCGCTGTTCAGTCCGGCATTGGACGACTTTCCCCTGCATACCAATCGATGGCTGGAACTGGTCGGGCACCGCATGGTGCTGGCCCTGCCCATCGGCATAGCCCTGGCCGCGGTGGCGGTGGCCGCCGCCAGCTACCGCATTCCCGCCTGGCGGCCCCTGCGCGGTCCGGCCCTGGCGATTGCCCTGACCTGCCTGGTGGGGCAACTGCTGGTTAACCAGCTCAAGCACTACACCACCTTGCCGCGGCCCTACGACCTGGACACGCTGGGCGGCTACACGCCGTATCCGACGTCCTGGTGGACCTGGGACCGCACCAAGGCCGGCGGCGCCTTGCCCAGCGGCCATGCCGGCGCCGGTTATTCCATGCTGGCGCTGTACTTCGCCGGCTGGGCGGCGGGCCGGCCGAACTGGCGCTGGGGCGGGTTGGCGATAGGGATCATCGCCGGGGTGGCGTTTTCGGTCGTGCGCATCCTGCAGGGCGCGCACTTCCTGAGCCAGACGCTCTGGTCCGCGACCCTGATGTGGCTGCTGGCCGCGCTGTTCTTCTGGCCGGTGCTGCGGGGACGGAACCTTGGCGGATCGTCCCCGGTCGCGACGGTTCAGTTCAATAGCACGCCGGGCAGCCATAGCGAGAACGCGGGCACGTAGGTCACCAGCGCCAGGGCGGCAAGCAACGCCCCGTAGAACGGCCAGATCGTGCGCATCACCGTGCCCACCGAGACGCCGCCGATGGCGCACCCCACGAACTGCGTCGTGCCCACCGGGGGCGTGTTCAGCCCGAGCGCGCAATTGAGCAGCATCACCATGCCGAACTGCACCGGCCCCATGCCGTACTGCATGCAGATCGGCAGGAAGATCGGCGTGCAGATCAGGATGGTGGCGGCCATGTCCAGGAAGGTGCCGAGCACGAACAGGATGACGTTGACCATCAGGAAGATGGCCCAGGGGCTGGTGGACACGGACGCCATCAGTTCGCCGGTCTTTTCGGCCACGCCGTAGAAGCTGATCAGGTAGCCGAAGGTGGCTGAAATGCCGATCAGCAGCAACACCACCCCCGTCGTCTTGACCGCCTTGCTGGCGGCGCGCACGAACTGGTCCCAAGTCAGCGAGCGGTAGACGAACACGGTCAGCGCCAGCGCATACAGCACCGCCACCGCCGCCGATTCCGTCGCGGTGAACACGCCGCTCAGGATGCCCGCGATGATCAGCACCACCACGAACAGGCCCGGCGTCGCGGCCACCAGCGAGCGTCCGACGATGGCCCAGCCGGGAAACGTGCCTGCCGGGTAGCCGCGGCTGCGCGCCACGAAGTAGGCCGCGGCCAGGTTGCACAGCGTCAGGATCAGCGCGGGGATGACGCCTGCGGCGATCAGGGCGGCAATCGATACCTTGCCGCCCGCCGCCAGCGTATAGATGATGATGTTGTGGCTGGTGGGCATCAGCGCGCCGACCAGCGCCGCGTGGGTCGTGACGTTGACGGCGTAGTCGGCGTGGTAGCCCTCGCGCTTCATCATGGGGATCATCACCGAGCCCATTGCCGACACGTCCGCCACCGGCGACCCCGACACGCCGCCGAACAGCGTGCACGCCACCACGTTGGACATGCCCAGCCCGCCGCGCACGTGTCCCACCAGCGATTTGGCGAAGGCCACGATGCGGTCGGCGATGCCGCCGTACAGCATCAGTTCGCCGGTGAAGATGAAGAACGGGATGGCCAGGAACGAGAACGCGTTCATGCCCGAGGTCATCTGCTGGAAGGCGACCGCCAGCGGCAGGTCTTCATACATGATGGCCGTGATGGACGACAGGCCGATGGCGAAGGCCACCGGCACGCCGATCACCAGGAACCCCATGAAGGTGAATGAGAGTAGGGTCAGCGCCATGCCGGTACCACCTTCTGGTTGCGCAGCAGGGCGATGACGTGCTCGATGGAAAAGAGCGCGATCAACGTGCCGGACAGGGCCGCGGGGATGTATTTCCAACCGTTGGAGATGCCCAGGTTGGGAATCTTGTAGGGCCAGACGGACTCGGCGAGCAGGGCGCAATTCCAGGCCATCAGCACCCCGAACAGCAGCACCAGCAGGTGGATGAATATCTTCAGGCGCCGCTGGCCGGCCGCGGGCAGTGCGTCCACCAGCGATTCGAAGCCGATGTGGCCGGCATCGCGCACGCCGACCGCCGCGCCCAGCATGGTGACGTACAGCACCAGCAGCAAGGCCAGGCTTTCAGCCCAGGTGGGGGTGCTGTTCAGGACGTGGCGGCCGAAGATCTGCAGCGACACGGCGACGATCAGGCAGACCAGCCCGAACACGCTGGTCCACATGCACAGGCGCGCCAGCCGGGCGCAGCCGCGGGTGTAGGCGTCCAGCGGGGCAGCCAGGGCATGCGCCCGGCCCCCCGCCGCGACATCCGGGTCATTCGTGGAGGTAGCCAACATGATGTTCCCTTACTGGACGGCCTGGATCTTGGCGACCAGGTCTTTCATGTCGGGGGTGGTGACGTAGCGGTCGTAGACCGGCTTCATCGCCGCCTGGAACGAGGCCTTGTCGACCTCGACGATCTGCGAGCCGGCCTTCTCGACCACGGCGCGGGATTTCTGTTCGCGCTCGTCCCACAGCTTGCGCATGTAGGGCACCGATTCGCGCGCGGCCTCGCGCAGGATCTTCTGGTCGTCGGCCGACAGCTTGTCCCATTGCCGCTTCGAGAAGATCAGCATCTCGGGCGTCATGGTGTGGTCGGTCATCGCGTAGTACTTGGCCACCTCGTAGTGGTGCGCGCTTTCGTAGCTGGGGTAGTTGTTTTCGGCCGCGTCCACCAGCCCGGTCTTGAGCGAGGTATAGACCTCGCCCATCGGCATCGGCGTGGCATTGCCGCCCATCGCTTCCACCATGGCGACCGACAGGTCCGACTGCTGCACCCGGATCTTCAAGCCCTTGGCGTCGGCCAGCGTCTTGATCGGCTTGTTGCGCGTGTACATCGAGCGCGAGCCGCTGTCGTACCAGGCCAGGCCCACGAAGCCGGCCGACTCGCACGACCGCAGGATCTGCTCGCCGATGTCGCTGTCCAGCACCTTGTGCAGGTGGTCCTTGGAGCGGAACAGGAACGGCAGCGACGGCACCCGCGTGGTCTGGCAGATGTTGTGCATGGCGGCGCTGGAGACGCGCGCCATGGCCAGCGCGCCCATCTTCACTTGTTCGATCGAATCGTCTTCGTTGCCCAATGCGCCGCCTGCGTACACCTTGACGGTGATGCGGCCATTGGTGCGTTGCTTGACCAGTTCACCGAATTGGCGCACGGCCTGCACGGTGGGGTAATCGTCGGGATGGATGTCCGCGGAGCGCAGCTCGGCGGCGTGGGTGGCGGGAATCAGCGTCAGCAAGGCAGCCGCCGCCAGAATGGCGCGGGTCAGGGTCGGGGCAAGCATGTCTACCTCCGGTAGGGAGTACGGCGTTTCGTTGAGGGCCCGTGGGGCCCCGAAGCTCTTTGATATGTCGGACCTGCCTACTACACGTGCGTGGGCGCAAGAGGCGCGCCGCGGTCGGGTGCTAGCCGGCGCTTGCGGTTTCCTCCAGGCCCCGCGCGCCGGGGCGCAGGGCAAACACGGCGCCGGCGGCGGAGCCGGGGGCGGCGTCCGCGGGGCGGATGGATGTGACGAACAGGACGTCCAGGTCCGGTCCGCCGAAGGCGCACATCGCGACCCGCGGGGCGGGCACGTCGACGCTGCGGTCCAGCCGGCCGTCCGGCGTGTAGCGGTAGATGCGGCCCGCTTCGTTGCCGCAGATCCAGTAGCCGCCATCGGCGTCCACGGCTGCGCCGTCGGGCCGGCCGGCGGGCAGCTTCGGGATGAACACGCGGCGGTTGCTCGGCACGCCGGCGTCGGTGTCGTAGTCGTAGGCCCAGACCACCTGCCGCGCCGGATGCGAATCGGATAGGTACAGCGTGCGGCCGTCGGGGCTGAAGGCCAGGCCGTTGGGCACGATCAGGTCAGCGACCACGGCTTGCAGCGTGTCGCCGCCGTCGTGCCGGTACAGGCGGCCGGCGTGGCTGGCCAGGCTCATGTCCATGACCATGGTGCCGGCCCAGAAGCGGCCCTGGCGGTCGCAGCGCCCATCGTTGAAGCGCATGCCGGGCGCCCCATGGCGTACGCGGGCCAGCGGCTGCGGCAGGCAGGGCTGCGCCGCGATCAGCGGGCCGCAGGTGTACAGGCCGTCTTCCATGGCCAGCAGCCAGCCGTCGCCGCGCGGCGCGATGCAGCCGGCCATCTGCGGCAGCGCCCAGTGGTCGATGGCGCCGCTGTCCGGCGTCCAGCGCCAGAGCGTGCGCCCGGGAATGTCGGTCCAATAGAAGGATTGGTCGGCGGCGCGCCAGACCGGGCTTTCGCCCACGCCGCAGCGCTGGGTGCCGATGCGTTCAACGGAAGTCGCCATGGCGGGGGCGGGACTCAGCGGGGCGGAAAAGGGAAGGGGCCGGCCTTGACGAACGCGCCGCCCTGGTAGCGGGCGGCGGGGTCGTCGGCGGGCAAGGACGGTTCGGCTTCGACCTGGGCGCGGAAGGATTCGGACGAATCCTTGGGCGCGAAACCTAGCGCGGCGGCACGGGCGTTGTCCCACCAGCTGTCGCGGTTGGCCGAGGCGCCGTAGGCGATCAGGTGGCCGACGCCCGGCGTGAAGAGGGATCGCACCACCAGGTCGGTCAGGTCGTCGTAACTGAGCCAGGTGACCATCATGCGCCGGTCCTTGGGCTCGGGAAACGACGAGCCGATACGCAGGCAGACGGTCTCGATGCCGTAGCGATCGTAGTAGAAGCGCGACAGGTTTTCGCCATAGGCCTTGCTCAGGCCGTAGTAGCCGTCAGGGCGCAGCGGCACGTCGGCATCCAGCTGCGCGCCCTGTTCGTAGAAGCCGATGACGTGGTTGGAGCTGGCGAACACCACGCGCCGCACGCCATGGACGCGGGCGGCTTCGTAGACGTGGTACACGCCCTGGATGTTGGCCGGCAGGATTTCTTCGAAAGAACGTTCCACGGAAACGCCACCCAGGTGCACAATGGCGTCGACGCCGCGCACCAGTGCGGAAACGGCGGCGGCATCGGCCAGGTCGCAGGGGATGACTTCCTCGCCAGGGCCGGCAGGCGCCAGCGCCGCCACGTCGGATACCCGCAGCACGTCGGCATAGGCTTGCAAGCGTGGCCGCAGTACCTTGCCCAGGTTGCCGGCCGCGCCGGTCAATAGCAGGCGATGGCAACGCGGAACAGCGGGCATGCGGTCGACAACTTGGCTCATGGCGCAACACTCGGTGGATGGCGCAGTGGAGAGGACGTATCTGGTACGTTATCGTACAACCTGTCCAAAGTATAATAAGCACGAATTTTTGCAGTCAAGCTCCACGCAACCGCTTTCGGATAATCCCTGATGAACGCTCCTGTCGATACCCCCGTTTTGCCGCAGCGTCGTCCCCGAAACCTGGCCCAGGGCCTGGTCGAGAGCATTTCCGAACGCATCCGCGGCGGCGAGATCCGCCCGGGCGACAAGCTGCCCACGGAATCCGAGATCATGCGGCTGTTCGGCGTCAGCCGCACCGTCGTGCGCGAAGCCCTGTCGCGGCTGCAGGCCTCGGGCCTGGTCGAAACCCACCATGGCGTGGGCACCTACGCCCTGGAACCGAGCGGCGGCGGTGATTTCCGCGTGGACCCGGCCGACATCGCCACCGTGCGCGACGTGCTGGTGCTGCTGGAACTGCGCATCTGCCTCGAAAGCGAAGCCGCGGGTCTTGCCGCGATACGCCGCAGCGAGGCCCAGCTGGCCGACATGCGCCGCGCGCTGGACGCCTTCAAGAGCGCGCTGGACAGCGGCGGCGACACCATCACCCCCGACTTCCAGTTCCACCTGCTGGTGTCCCAAGCCACCGACAACCGCTATTTCGCCGACCTGATGTCGCACCTGGGCTCGGCCATCATTCCCCGCACCCGCATCAATTCGGCCAAATTCGCCCACGAAGACCGCCCCGCCTACCTGGCGCGCGTCAATCTGGAACACGAAGACATCTACAGCGCCATCGTCCGCCAGGACGCCGAAGGCGCCCGCGCCGCGATGCGCACCCACCTGAGCAACAGCCGCGAGCGCCTGCGCAAGGTGCAATAACGGCGACGGCCTGTCTTCCTCAGGGGCAGCGTTTGATGAAATATGACGTCATACAACGTTTACCCTGGCTCGGTAGAAATTCAACCGCGGCTCACCGCCGTCGTCCCCGCCAAACCGCGTTAATCTTGGCCGTTTTCATTCACCGGACGGCAAGGCATGGTTTGGCTCGGTCATCGTAGCGACGCATCAACGCAAGGGTTTGGCAGCCGCCAGGGGAGGGCCGCCGCATGCGCCGCCTGACACTTCGGTTCATCCTGTCCGTCCTGGTCCTGCTGACCCTCAGCCGGCTGGGCCTGGCGCTGTGGATGTGGGACCGCGTCGAGGCCGCCGGCGGCCTGTGGCCCGTGCTGTTCGGCGGCCTGCGCATCGACGTCTGCCTGTTGTCCATGGTGATCGCGCTGCCCGCGGTGTTCTCGCCGTGGTTCGGCCACCGCGCCTGGGGCGCCCGCGTCACCGCCTGGTGGTTCCGCATCTGGTGGATGCTGTACGTGCTGCTGGAAGTCTCCACGCCGCAATTCATCGCCGAATACGACACCCGGCCCAACCGCCTGTACTTCATCTACCTGCTCAACCCGAAAGAAGTCGGTTCGATGCTGTGGCAGGGCTACAAGGGCGTGCTGCTCGCGGCCGCCATCGTGTTGATCCTGGCGGCCTGGCTGGCGGTCAAGCTGTTCCCGACGCGCGTACGCGACCCGTTCATGGCATGGTGGAAGCGGCCGGTGGCGACGCTGGTCATCCTGGCCCTGGTGGTGCTGGGCGCACGCGGCACGCTGGAACACCGCCCCATCAACCCGGCCAAGGTGGCGTTCAGCTCGGATGCCATGGTCAATTCGCTGGCCCTGAACTCGCTGTACAGCGTGTTCGATGCTGCCTACCGCATGCGCGACGAGCGCTCGTCGGCGGCGATGTACCCCAAGATGCCGGTGGACGAAATGAACGCCATCGTGCGTGAAAAAGCCGGCCTGTCCGGCCCGCCGCTGGACCCGCGCTACCCCAGCCTGCACGAACAGAAAGCCACTGTACGCCGCGACAAGCCGCTGAACGTGGTGATCATCCTGCAGGAAAGCCTGGGCGCCCAATACGTCGGCAGCCTGGGCGGCAAGGACCTCACGCCCAATATCGATCGTCTGGCCAAGGACGGCTGGATGTTCCACCGCGCCTACGCCACCGGCACTCGCTCGGTGCGCGGCATCGAAGCGGTGACGGCAGGCTTTCTGCCCAGCGTGGCCGACGCCGTGGTCAAACTGCCACGCTCGCAGACCGGCTTCTTCACGCTGGCGCAAGTGCTGGGCAAGCACGGCTACCACTCGCGTTTCGTCTACGGTGGCGAATCCCATTTCGACAATATGCGAGCATTCTTCCTGGGCAACGGCTTCAACGAAGTCATCGACCGCCCGAAGTTCGTGAACCCGGTGTTCGAAGGCTCGTGGGGCGCTTCCGACGAAGACATGTTCAACCAGGTCGACCGCCTGCTGCGCGAAGACGGCGACAAGCCCGTCTTCACCCTGGCGTTCTCGGTGAGCAACCACTCGCCCTGGGAATACCCCGCCGGCCGCATCCAGCCAGTGGGCGACCCGGCCAGCGTGGACAACACGGTGCGCTACGCAGACTGGGCGCTGGGCCAATTCTTCGACAAGGCCCGCCAGGCCCCGTACTGGAACAACACGGTCTTCCTGGTGATCGCCGACCACGATTCGCGCGTCTACGGTTCGATCCCGGTCCCGGTCCGCCACTTCCAGATCCCCGCGCTGATCCTGGGCGCCGGCATCTCCCCCCGCCAGGACGACCGCATCGTGAGCCAGATCGACATGGCGCCGACGCTGTTGTCACTGATCGGCCTGGACAACGTGAACCCGATGCTGGGCGCAGATCTGACGCAACGAGATCCGAATCGGGCGCTGATGCAGTACGCAGACAATTTCGGCTATCTGCGCGGCGACAAGCTGCTGGTTCTGGAGCCTTCGAAGGCGCCAAAAGAATATCGGTATGAGGCGGCGCCGGTGGGACGTGATGAGATCTACGAACCTGTTGAGCCGGCAGACGATGCGCTTGTGAAAGAAGCTTTGGCGCATGGATTGTGGGGGAGTTGGGTTTATCGGGAAGAGAAGTATCGGTTGCCTTGATGTGGGTTCTTAAGCCGCGCTTGGCGGGGTCGGCGGGTGGAGGGCGGGGCTACGATTGCGGTCCGGAGCCTTCGCTCCGGACTGCCCCTTCGTCATCTTCGTCACCGCCTTCGGCGGTTCCTTCAGATTCCCTCGGGCGCATCTAACGCCCCGCCCTCCACCCGCCGACCCCGCCAAGCGCTCATGATGAGGATTAGTCACGGGCGTTGGGGCGAGTGGTGTGCTTGGCATATTTATCCCCGTCGGAGTGGGGTGGGCGGGGTGGGGCGATGCCCGCTTCGTGCCGGCCGCGCGGGCGGCCTTACGAAGCTTACGCGGCGTCTTGCGTGCGCCGATGACGCTCTCGCGTGTGGGTAGCGGGGTTGGTGGAGTGACGATGTCGCTCTTGTGTGTGTGCGATGCAGGTGGCATCAGCAATGCTGTTGGCCTGTAGCGGCGCGGATGCCGCGGCGTTCAACATGAATGTGTAGCGCCCGATGGGCGGCGCGCGAGACAGTCAGCATGCGCAAGCAGGCCCCCGCCGCGCCGCCCATCACCGCCCACCCCCAACGTGACGAGCCACCAGAAAACCAATCTCCAACAGCGCGAAGCGCCGTCGCAACACTTTCCAGCAACGCAATGCCAAACGTGGCCGCCCGCGCGGCCGCGGCTTGGCGACCCTGCAGATTCCATTCCCTGACCACAGGTCTAGCAGCGCAACGATTCGAGACGCGCGTAGCCCCTCGCGGTGGTGGCATGCGGGGCGGGCAACCTCGATGCGCCCGAGGGAATCTGAAGGAGGGACCGAAGGTCCGGACGAAGATGACGAAGGGGCAGTCCGGAGCGAAGGCTCCGGACCGCAATCGTGGGCGCCCGCCCCGCATGCCACCGCCGCGAGGGGCGACCTACGAAGCACAAACAAACGCCAGCAAGATCCAAATACCCTAAACCCGAGCCGGCAACACAGTCCCAGACGCTTCACCAAAGCCAATCCGAGGATATCCAGCCTTCACACACTCAGCCCGCATGATCACCTGATCCCCATCTTGCAGGAACGTCCGCTTCTCCCCCCAAGGCAGATCAAATGCAGTCTTCCCGCCATTGCTCAGTTCCAGCAGCGAACCCGCTTCCGCCGCCTGCGGACCCGACAGCGTCCCCGTACCCAGCATGTCGCCCGGTTGCAGGTTGCAGCCGTTCACGGTGTGGTGCGTGATCAGTTGGGCGATGTTCCAGTAGGCGTCGCGGAAATTGCTGCGCGAGAGTTTGGCCGGGGGCAGTTTTTCGGTGCGCGACTTTTCCGTTGTCAGCAGCACTTCCATCTGCACATCGTAGGCGCCCTTCGCGCGGTTTGCGTCCGAGGCCAGGTAGGGCATCGGTTGAGGTTCTGCGGGGCCGCGGTTCCATTGTGTGCGGAACGGTTCCAGCGCTTCCATCGTCACGATCCACGGCGAGATCGTCGAGGCGAAATTCTTCGACAGGAACGGGCCCAGCGGCTGGTATTCCCAGGCCTGGATGTCGCGAGCCGACCAGTCGTTCAGGATGCACAGGCCGAACACGTGCGCGTCGGCGTCCGCCAGCGTGATGCGCTCGCCTTGCGCGTTGCTCGTGCCCACGAAAATGCCCAGTTCCAGTTCATAGTCCAGGCGCGCGCACGGGCCGAACTGCGGGTTTTCGCCTTCGTTTGCCGGGCGCGTCTGGCCCACCGGGCGCGGGAACTTCTGGTCCACCCCGATGCTCGAGGCGCGGCCGTGGTAGCCGATCGGCACCCACTTGTAGTTCGGCAGCAGCGGATTGTCCGGGCGGAATTGCTTGCCCACCGCCGTGGCGTGGTGCACCGAAATATAGAAGTCCGTGTAGTCGCCGATGCGGGCCGGCGTCGTGTACTCGGCTTCTGCCTGTGCCACCAGCAACGGCTCCACCACCGTGCGCAGTGCCGCGCCTTCGCGCAGCGCGCGCGACAGTGCCAGGCGCAGCGCGCTCCAGTGGGTGTGGCCCAGCGCCATCAGCGCATTCAGGCCGTCGCCCTGGCAGGCGGCCAGCGCTTCGGAGGCGGCGCCTTCGAACGGTTGCTTGGCGGCCAGTGCCGCCAGGTCCACGATCTGGTCGCCGATCGCCACGCCGGGGCGGAAGGCCTCTTGCGAGCCCTTGCGGCGGAAAGCGGCGTACGGCAGGTTCTGTACCGGGAAATCGGACGTGCCCGTGTTCGCGCTGGCCACCCAGCTCTTGAGGGACGGGTCGTGGGTTTCGTTGATCGTCGTGGTCATGGCGTGTCTCGTTCAGTGTGTTTGTAAGGGGCCGGCAGGCGCCGGGAAAATCCAAAGCCAAACGGCGATGCGCTTGCGCGCATCGCCGTGGGCGGGCGTGAAATCGGTCTGTCCGGTCACGCCTTGCTGGGATCGAAGTGCTTCTTGATGTCCTGCCAGCACCGGTAATAGTCGCCCTGCAATTCTACCGACGCCAATGCCTGCGCGGTCGGGCGGATCACGCGGCGCGTCTCGAACATGAACGCCATCGTGTCGCGGATGTAGTGCGCCGTGCTGGTGTCGGCGTGCGACGCCTTCTCGAACGTTTCCGCATCCGGGCCGTGGCCGCTCATGCAGTTGTGCAGGCTGGCGCCGCCGGGGGCGAAACCTTCAGCCTTGGCGTCGTACACGCCCTGGATCAGGCCCATGAATTCGCTGGCCACGTTGCGGTGGAACCAGGGCGGACGGAACGTGTTTTCCATCGCCAGGATGCGCGGCGGGAAGATCGCGAAATCCATGTTCGCAGTGCCCGGGGTGTCGGACGGCGCAGTCAGCACCGTGAAGATCGACGGGTCCGGATGGTCGAAGCTGATCGAGCCGATCGTGTTGAAGTGGCGCAGGTCGTACTTGTACGGCGCGTGCGTGCCGTGCCAGGCCACCACGTCCAGCGGTGAATGGCCGATGGCGGCGCGCCAGAAGCCGCCCGTGAACTTGGCGATCAGTTCGAAATCGCCTTCCACGTCTTCATACCAGGCCACCGGCGTCTTGAAATCGCGGGCATTGGCCAGGCAGTTCGAGCCGATCGGGCCCAGTTCCGGCAAGCGCAGCGCGGCGCCGAAGTTCTCCAGCATGTAGCCGCGCGCCGTATCGTCCAGCAATTCCACGGCAAAGCGCACGCCGCGCGGGATCACGGCGATTTCCAGCGGCGCGAGGTCGATCAGGCCCAGTTCGGTGGCCAGGCGCAGGCGGCCTTGCTGCGGCACCAGCAGCAGCTCGCCGTCGGCGTTGTAGAAGTAGCGGCCCTTCATGCTGCGATTGGCCGCGTACAGGTGGATGCCGACGCCGCCCTGCTCGTCGGGGCCGCCATTGCCGCCCCAGGTCTTCACGCCTTCCAGGAAATCGGTGGGGGCGGTGGGGATGGGCAGCGGGCTCCAGCGCAGCTGGTTGGGCGTGACCGGGCCTTCGCCAAACGTGCTTTGCCAGCCTGCGGCGCCGCCGAACGGTTCAAACGGCTTGTGCTGGGCGCCGGGGCGGATGCGGTACAGCCACGAACGACGGTTCTCGCTGCGCGGCGCGGTGAAGGCGGTGCCGGACAGTTGCTCGGCGTACAGGCCGTAGGGACATTGCTGGGGCGAATTGCGGCCCAGCGGTAGCGCGCCGGGCAGGGCTTCGGTGGCACAGTCGTTGCCGAAGCCGGTCTGGTATTGCAGTTCCATGGAATCCTCCTGGGTGGCGCGCGGTGCGTGGCCGCGCGGTCTTGGTTCTGGGGCGACTGGCAGCGCTTGCCCGAGGCCGATTCGCCATTGTCGGAAAAAACCCCCGCTACGGCTACGGGAATGCAAAAATAGCGACTATAAATTTTGTGAATAGTAGGGGGCCACATGGCCGAGCTGCGCGACGTAGACCTGAACCTCTTGATCCTGTTCCAGCATCTGCTCGAAGACCGCAACCTGTCCGCCGTGGCGCGGCGGCTGGACTTGTCGCAGCCCGCCGTCAGCAATGCCTTGCGGCGGTTGCGGCTGGCCTTTGGCGACGAACTGTTCGTGCGCACCGCCCAGGGCATGTTGCCCACCCCGCGGGCGCAGCGCCTGGCTGGGCCGGTCAGCGAGGCGTTGGCGATGCTGACGCAGGCGTTGCAGGACCAGGACGCCTTTGACGCGTCCACCAGCACGCGGCGTTTTCGCGTGGCCATGACCGACGTCGGCGAGATTCACTTCATGCCGCGCCTGATGGAAGTGTGCGTGCAGGTGGCGCCGCAGGTGCGCATTGATTCGGTGCGGGTGCAAGGGCCGGACCTGCCGCGCGAAATGGAGGCGGGCCGCGTTGACCTGGCGATCGGCGCATTCGACGAGATGGGGGCGGGCACGCTGCAGCGCATGCTGTTCCGGCAGGGCTACGCCACGCTGTTTCGCCAGGCGCATCCCACGGCGCATGCCGGCATGGGGTTGAAGGCGTTTCGAGCCGAACGCCACCTGATCGTGTCGCGCGCCGCACCCTACGGCCAGGTGAACCAGTCCATGGAGCGCGCCGGCCTGGTGCTGGCCGAACACTTCAGCGTGCCGCATTTTTCGGCCGTGCCGTACATCGTCAGCGCGACCGACCTGCTGGCCACGGTGCCCGAAAAGCTGGCCGCCAGCGCCGCGCCGCCCTTTGGCCTGCGCATCATGACGCCGCCGGTGAAGGTACCGGCGCTGCAGACCAATATGTACTGGCAGCGCCGTTACGACCGCGACGGCGGCAACCAATGGCTGCGCGCCTTGATCGTCAATGCGTTTGCGGTGGGGTCGCCTGCGGCGTGACCGAGGCGCGCGCCTGCGCCAGGGCTTCGCGCAGCACGGCCATGTCGCCCAGGTGGTTGGCCAGCAGCAGGATCAGTGCGGCGTTCATTTCCTGGCTTTGCTCGTTGCTCAGGTCGCGGTGCGCGTCGATCAGCGCTTCATAGAAGTCGTCCGGCGCGGCCAGGTTGTTCTCGGTGATCAGCATGGATAGTCCTTCGGATTCAGGCGCGGCCGGTGGCGCGTTGGATGGCCGAGGCCACGGCGTCGGGCGCAAAGGCGCGCCAGCGCGCGCTGATGTGCTGGTCGGGGCGGATCAGGTAGGCGGTGCCGGGGCGGGCGTCGTAGCGCTGGGCCAGCAGGCCTTCGCTGTCGACCACCTGTGCCAGGTCGGCGGGCCACGCCGAGGTGTCGCAGTGGGCGCCAGCCACCAGCACCGGCGTGACCGGCACGGCCGCCAGGCGCAGCGCCTGCAGGGCTTGCAGCGTGTCGGGCGCAGGCGGTTGGTCGCCGCAGAACAGCGCCAGCGTGAAGCTGCCGCTCAGGCGCGACAGCCACCAGTCGATACCGCCCGGGCCCCGTACCGGGGCGTCCAGCGCCACGGCGCCCGGCCGCATGCGGCCGGCAAACGCGTCCGTGTCGGGCGTGTTCAGCGGCGAATCGGCGTAGGTGGCGGGCAAGGACAGTCGGCCGCTGTTGACCAGTGACCGCGCGAACGGGTGGTGGCGCGCCAGGTTCAGCACGGCATTGCGGAAGCTGCGGCTGATGTCGCTCTTGGGGGTGATGAAATCGGTGGCGCGCGACGAGTTCAGGATGTTCTCGTCGGCGGCATGCTCGCGCTCGGCCGCGTAGCTGTCCACCAGCGATTCGGGCGCCTGGCCGGCCAGCACCAGTTTCAGCTTCCAGGCCAGGTTTTCGGCATCCTGCACGCCGCTGTTGGCGCCGCGCGCGCCGAACGGCGATACGCGATGGGCCGAGTCGCCCGCGAACAGCACGCGGCCATGGCGGAACCTGTCCATGCGTTCACAGGCAAAGGTGTACACGCTGACCCATTCCAGCTCGAATTGCGCGTCGGGGCCGAGCAGGGCGCGGATGCGCGGCAGCACGTTCTCGGGCTTGACAGCTTCGACGGGGTCGGCGTTCCAGCCCAGCTGGAAGTCGATGCGCCAGACGTTGTCGGGCTGCATGTGCAGCAGCACCGACTGGTTGGGGTGAAAGGGCGGGTCGAACCAGAACCAGCGTTCGGCGGGAAAGTCGGCCTTCATCTTGACGTCGGCGATCAGGAAGCGGTCGCGGAAGATGCGGCCATGGCTTTCCTGGCCGATCAGCTTGCGCACCGGGGAACGCGCGCCGTCGCACGCCACCAGCCAGTCGGCCTGCAAGGTATAGGCGCCCTCGGGCGTGTCGATCGACAGCACCACGCCCGCGTCAGTCTGCTCGACGCCGACCACCTTGTTCTTCCAGCGCAGGTCGATATTGGGCTGCTGGCGCGCCTGTTCGTACAGGTAGCCTTCGGCGTAGTACTGCTGCAGGTTGATGAAGGCGGGGCGGCGATGGCCAGGTTCGGGCAAGAGGTCGAAACGCCAGACCTCCTGGTCGCGGAAGAACACCTTGCCCACGTTCCAGGACACGCCCTTGTCGGCCATGCGCTGGCCGACGCCCAGGCGATCCCAGATTTCCAGCGTGCGCTTGGAAAAGCAGATGGCGCGCGAGCCGGTGGACAGGCGGTAGTCGTCGTCCAGCACCACCACGCGCACGCCCTGGCTGGCCAGGTCCAGCGCCGTGGTCAGGCCGACCGGTCCGGCGCCCACCACCACCACCGGGTGGCGCGCGCGTGCCGCGGCCGCCTGGTCGGCGTGTTTTTCATAGGCGAACTCCATCGCCTGAAAGTCGATGTCTCCCACGGTTGTCTCCTGTGTGGGTCATTTTGTTTTTATGCTCGGCTGCGCCTTGCTGCCCGCGCCGGTTGCGGCGGGGGCGGACGAAGCCGGTTCCTGCTTGGCGTGAAACGGGTGAGGGCGGCCGCT
Source organism: Achromobacter sp. DH1f (assembly GCF_000633435.1). Lineage (NCBI taxonomy): Bacteria > Pseudomonadati > Pseudomonadota > Betaproteobacteria > Burkholderiales > Alcaligenaceae > Achromobacter > Achromobacter sp. DH1f. The sequence goes on from NZ_AYMF01000026.1 coordinate 136,884, forward strand.
TGTGTCGGCCTGCCCACCCCGTTCCGTTCGGGATCAGCCCTCCAGCTGGGCCCACATTTCCAGGTCGCGCTTGTCGGTCCAGATGCGCGGGTGGACGTGGCCGGAGGCTTCGTCATAGGCGCGCGACACGTCGAACGGCATGCAGTGGTCAAAGATGACCCAGTCGCTGTAGCGCGGCTTCATGAAGTCGTAGACCTCGCGGTAGATCGTCTTCAGGTCCTTGCCTTCGGCCACGCCGCGGTTCACGGCGCCGTACAGGTCGGTCAGGAACGCGCGGGTGCCGGCCAGGCCCTGGCGCACTTCCGTGGCGTTCTTCAGGGCCGGGCCGCGGCCGGGCACCATCTTTTCGGCTTCAAAGCCGGACAGCGCGTCCAGCGTCGTGGGCCAATCGCGGAAGTAGGCGTCGCCGCAGTAGGGCGTGGACTGGTATTCGACCAGGTCGCCGGCGAACAGGATCTTCTGTTCGGGCAGCCAGGCAATGGTGTCGCCCTTGGTGTGGCCACGGCCCACCTGCAGCAGCTTGACTTCCAGGTTGCCCAGGTTGACGGTCATTTCGCCCTTGAAGGTCATCGTGGGCCAGACCAGGCCGGGCGGAATCGATTCGGCGTTGCGGAACAGGCGCGGGAAACGGCCGATTTCGCTGGCCTTGTCCTGCTCGCCGCGTTCGGCGATGAGGTCGTAGGTGTCGCGGCTGGCCAGGATTTCCTGGGCGTTATAGGCCGACGCGCCGAACACGCGCACGGCGTGGTAGTGCGACAGCAGGATGTACTTGATGGGCTTGTCGGTGACTTCGCGGATGCGGCGGATGACGTCCTGCGCCATGACCGGGGTGGCCTGGGTGTCGATCACCATGACCGCCTCGTCGCCGATGATCACGCCCGTGTTGGGGTCGCCTTCGGCCGTGTAGGCATAGGCGTTGTCGGACAGTTTTTCAAACGAGACGACCTTGTCGGACAGGTCGGCGTGCGAGGCGAATTGCTTGCTCATGACTGGCTCCTTCCACTTTTATAGGAATAGGGTGTGTGGAAGGAATATAGCGTGGCATTAGTGCTTATGCAATACGTTTGCTATTGACTAATGGTCCGGTTTTTTCAGGGATTTCACCAGGGTCATGGCCCCAGCGCCCATGGCAAACCGGGCCGCAACGCGGCCCGCAGGGGAACATTCAGGGGGAACTTTCGGGTCGCTCAAGGCTCAGACCGCCTGGCCGAGGTTCAGGCCGAGGTTTCGAGCCTGGACCCGGGCCTAGTCTGGGCTGAGGCCCGGGTTCAGGCCCGGACTTAGGTCTTCTGGCACTTCGGGCAGTAATAGGTGGCGCGCTGGCCCTGGACGAAGCGCCGTATCGGGGTGCCGCAGACCTTGCAGGGCTGGCCTTCACGTTCGTAGACCGCGGCGTGGATCTCGAAATAGGCGCCCGGTTCGCCGCTGGCGCCGACGTAGTCGCGCAGTGTGCTGCCGCCCGAGGTCAGGGCGTCGGCCAGGGTGGCGCGCACCATGTCCGCCAGGCGGTCGCAGCGGGCGGCCGATAGTTTGTTGGCCGGCGTCTTGGGATTGATGCGGGCCCGGAACAGGCTTTCAGAGGCGTAGATATTGCCCACGCCCACGACCGCCATGCCGGCCAGCAGCACCTGCTTGACCGCGGCGCCGTGGCGTTTGAAGTGCTGGTGCAGCCAGGCGCCGTCAAAGCGCGGATCGAAGGGTTCGATGCCCAGCTTGGCCAGCAGCGGGTGGGTTTCGATGGGGCCGTCGGCGTCGGGGTGCCACAGCACCGCGCCAAACCGGCGGGGGTCGTGCAGGCGCAGGACCGCCTGGTCGAAGATCCATTCGACATGGTCGTGCTTGCGCAGGAATTCGCCCGGCGCCGTGCTGCGCAGCGAACCTGACATGCCCAGATGCACGATCTGGGTGCCGTGGTCAAAGCGCAGCAGCAGGTATTTGCCCCGGCGGCCGCATTCCAGCACCGTCCGGCCGCTCAGCAGGGCAGGCAGGTCGGACGGGATGGGCCAGCGCATCCGGGATTCATGGACGACCAGCCGCGAGAGGGTCCGGCCGGTGATGACGGCGTCGATTCCCCGACGCGTGGTTTCAACTTCAGGCAGTTCCGGCATGAGCCAGTGTAAGATCATCAATTGCGTGTACGAAGATTGTGCCATCAACCGGACGGGCCGCGTGAAGTCGTCTTTCAAACAAATGAATATCGGGTTTGCCACGCTGGCGCTCGCGTTGGCCGCCGTCTTGGCCCCTCAGGCCCAGGCCGCCGACAGCCGGACGCGCGACGCGACCGGCCCGCGCATGGCGCCCCAGAACCGCCAACCTGAAACCGAGGTCATCCGCCTGCGTCCGGGGCAATTGCCCTACGTGTCGCTGACGGCCGACATCTTCTATCGCGTCCTGGCGTCGGAAATCGCCGCCCAGCGCGGCATGTACGGCACGGCCGCCAACACCATGGTCGGCCTGGCCCGCGATACCGGCGATCCCCGCCTGGCGCGCCGTGGCCTGGAATTCCAGCTGGCCGGCGGCAACCTGCCGGGCGCGCTGGACGCCGCCCGCGTCTGGGCCCGCCTGTCGCCCAACGACCTGGAAGCCAGCTCCACCGAACTGGCGCTGGCCGCGGCCAACGGCCAGACCAAGGGGCTGTCGCAGGCGCTGCGCAACCGCATCGACGCCTCGCGCGACAAGCCGGCCGCCATCGGCCAGGCCCTGGCCGTGCTCAGCCGCCTGAACGATCGCCGCCTGGCGCTGCGCATCCTTGACGAATCCTTCAGCGACAGCGTGCGCAAGCTGCCCGCCGCGCACCTGGCGCTGGCCGACGTGGCGTCCGCGTCCGGCGACAACCAACGCGCCACCCAGGAAGCCCGCGCCGCGCTGGCCGCCGACCCCAAGTCCGAAGCCGCCGCCCAGCGCGTGCTCGAGTACGGCGCCAAGGTCGATCCCCAGCGCGCCCAGGCTGACGCCCGCGCCTATATCAGCCGCAATCCCAACGCCCGCAAGGTGCGCCTGATGCTGGCCGGCCAAATGGCCGACGCCGGCGATTACGCAGGCGCCCTGGCCGAATTGCAGGCCATGTCGCGCCGCTCGCCCGAAGACTTCGATCTGCTCTTCATGCAGGCCCAGCTGGCCTACAAGGCCGGCCAACTGCCGCAGGCCAAGGCTTTCCTGCAGCAGTACCTGGACGTCCAGAACCAGCGCCAGCGCGCCATCGTGCCGGGCGCCACCGACGCCGGCGCCGCCGCCGCCGATGCTCACGTGCTGCTGTCGCGCATCGCCGAAGACCAGGGCCAGTACGACGAAGCCATCGCCGAACTCGGCCGCATCGACGACCCGTCGCTGCGGTTCTCAGCCAGCATGCGCCAGGCCGTCCTGCGGGCCAAGTCCGGCCGCGTCGACGACGCCATCAAGATGGTCGATGCCGCCTCGCCGCAAGACGAAGAAGAACGCACGCTGGGCGTCTTGACCAAGGCTCAGATCCTGCGCGATGCCGACCGCATCGGCCAGGCGGTGTCCACGCTGGAAGCCGCCGATCAGGCGCTGCCCGACACCGTCGAGATCAAGTACGAACTGGCCATGCTGTACGAGCGCCAAGATCGCCTGGCCGACCTGGAACGCATGCTGCGCCAGGTCATCGCGCTGGACCCGGACCACGCCCACGCCTACAACGCGCTGGGCTACACGCTGGCCGACCACAACCAGCGCCTGCCCGAAGCGCTGGACCTCATCACCCAGGCGCTGGAACTCTCGCCCAACGATCCGTTCATCCTGGACAGCATGGGCTGGGTCAAATTCCGCATGGGCGACCAGGTCGCGGCCGCCGACTACCTGCGCCGCGCCTACAGCGTGCGTCCGGAAGCCGACATCGCCGCCCACCTGGCCGAAGTGCTCTGGACCCAGGGCAAGCGCGACCAGGCCACCGACCTGCTGCGCGCCGCTTTGCAGAAAGACCCCAAGAACAAGACCGTGCTTGATGTGATCAAGCGCCTGGGGGTCAGCCTGTGACGGCAGTGGCTCGGCGCCTGCATGATGGCGTGACGGCGTTGCGCTGGGCGCTGCTGGCCCTGCTGGCCTTCGTGCTGGCGGCTTGCACCACCACGCCCAAGCCCATCGAAGGCACGTCCGCCGATGCGTTTTCCCGCATCGGGCGCTTTGCCATCACCGTCAACGAAGAAGGCGGCAAGCAAAGCGCCGTGCAGGGCGGGTTCTCGTGGTCGGACGACGGCCGTCGTTACGTGCTTGACCTGACCAACCCGCTGGGTTCGACCGAAGCCCGCGTCGAAGGCCAGCCCGGCGCCGCCAGCCTGACCAAGGCCGACGGCACCCGCCTGGTGGCCGACAACCCCGATGCCCTGGCCGAAGACGCCCTGGGCAGCCGCATGCCGGTATCCGGCCTGCGCGACTGGCTGCGCGGCAAGCTGGCCGGGCAACCCGAAGCCTCCGACGTTTCCAACGACGAACTCGGCCGCCCCGTGGCGTTCGAGCAGGGCGGCTGGCGCGCCAACCTGTCGCGCTACGACACCCTTGGTCCCCGCATGCTGGTCCTGGAACGCCAGGAACCCGGCCGCCGCATCATGGTGCGGCTGGTCGTCAACCAGCCCTGATCCTGCCGTAATCCGCCTGGCCCGACGGCCGCGCCGCCCCGGTTTCAATCCTGGGGCGCCGCGGCCGTCGGCGTTAACACGCCCGTCATTTTTCAATCGGGCAAATAAACGCGGCAAAGTCCGTTGTGTTACGGCTTGAAATATCTTGTTTAGCCTGAATAATTCTCCCGAGACCCGCGCGCGCGATCAGCCCGCGCGGCTTGCAAGACCGGCGGCCGCGGATCGCGCCGCCGATTTTTTGGAGAATGCCTATGTTCAGGAACACACGAATCGCGACGATGCTTTTGGGGATCATTGCGGTCTTTTTCACTTTCCAGCTGCTTGTCGGCGGCATGGGCTTCATCGCCCTGCGCCAGACCAATCAGGACGTCGGCCAGCTCTATCGCCTTTCTTCGCAGCAGGTCAACGCCGTCAATTCGGCGGCGCTGTCGCTGGTGGCGGCTCGCACCGACCTCAGCCGCTACGCCACCCGGGTGGCACAGGGCAATGCCAGCGACACCACCGCACTGCGGCTGGCACGCCAGCGCATCGCCGCGGGCGATCGTGCGTTCCAGGGCTTCTCGGGCGGCCTGTCGGCCGATGAGCGGGCTGCCTCCAAGGATCTGATCGAGGCCTATGGCAACCTCAGCACCAACCTGCAGAACGTGGGCAAGGTGCTAGAGGCCGGCGACATGGACGCCTATTTCAAGCAAGGCACGCAGCAGGTGCAGGAACTGCTGGTGTCCGAGCGCGACGCCTTCATGCGCCGCGCCGAGGAAACCGGGCAGGGCGTGATGGACGAGATCTCGCTGTTCCACCGCGTGTTCACGTACCTGCTGGGCGGCATTCTGGCGCTGGGCCTGGCGATGGCCGTCGGTGCGCACGTGCTGATCCGCCGCATGATCGTGCGCCCGCTGCTGGAAGCCGGCGAGATCTTCCGCCGCATCGCGGAAGGCGACCTGACGCGCCGCGTGGCCGATCGCGGCCGCAATGAAATCGGCGCGTTGCTGAACGCGCTGCGCGCCATGCAGGACAGCCTGGTGCGCACGGTGTCCACCGTGCGCCGCGGCGTGGATGAAATCAACGTCGGTGCGCGTGAAATCTCGTCGGGCAACACCGACCTGTCCAGCCGTACCGAAGAGCAGGCTGCCTCGCTCGAGGAAACCGCCGCCAGCATGGAAGAGCTGGCGTCCACGGTGAAGCAGAACGCCGACACCGCGCGCGAAGCCAACCGCATGGTCGCCGCGTCGGCCGCGGTGGCGCAGCGCGGCGGCGATGCCGTGTCCAGCGTGGTGGAAACCATGCGCGCCATCTCGGGCAGCTCGACCCGCATTTCCGACATCGTGGGCGTGATCGACGGCATTGCGTTCCAGACCAACATCCTGGCGCTCAACGCGGCAGTGGAAGCCGCGCGTGCGGGCGAGCAGGGCAAGGGCTTTGCCGTGGTCGCCAGCGAAGTGCGCACGCTGGCCCAGCGCAGCGCCGCCGCCGCCAAGGAAATCAAGCAGCTCATCGAAGATTCGGCGCAGAAGGTCGGCGTCGGCTCCACGCAGGTGGAAACCGCCGGCGCCACGATGCGCGAGATCGTGGATTCCGTGCAGCGCGTGACCAGCCTGATGGGCGAGATTTCCGCGGCTTCGGAAGAGCAGGCCAGCGGCATCGACCAGGTCAATCGCGCCGTCACGCAAATGGATGGCGTGACGCAGCAGAACGCGGCCCTGGTCGAGCAGGCCGCCGCCGCGGCCGGCGCGCTGGAAGAACAGGCGCGCCAGCTGGCCAGCGCCGTGGCGGTGTTCAAGCTGCCGGAAGGTCAGGTCATCGAGGCGCCCGCCGAGCGTCTGGCCGGCCGCGCCGCGCCGCAGATCGCCTGATCGGCCGTGTGCCCGCGGATCGTTAAAATCGGCGCTTGCTCCCTTTTTTCCGATCCGCCGTGACTCTCTACGACGTTCCCGCGCCCGCCAAGCTGAACCTGTTCCTGCACGTGGTGGGCCGTCGCCCTGACGGCTACCACCTGCTGCAGACCGCGTTCCGCTTCATCGACCTGTGCGACACGCTGCATTTCGAGGTGCGTGCCGATGGCGTCATCAGCCGCGCCGCGGACCTGCCTGGCGTGTCCGAGGTCGACGACCTGACCCTGCGCGCGGCTCGCGCCCTGCAGCAAGCCACCGGCACGCGCCAGGGCGCGCAGATCGCGCTGGAAAAGCGTATTCCGCAAGGGGGCGGCCTGGGTGGCGGGTCCAGCGATGCGGCGACCGTGCTGATCGCGCTGAACCGGCTGTGGGGCACGGGCCTGACCCGGCGCCAGTTGATGGACCTGGCCTTGCCGCTGGGTGCCGATGTACCGGTATTCGTGTTTGGCCAATCGGCTTTTGCCGAGGGCGTGGGCGAAAAACTGACGCCGTTGGCGCTGCCGGATCGGGCGTATCTGGTGGCCCAGCCGGATGCGAGCGTACCGACTGTTGGAATTTTTTCCGCCCCCGATTTGACAAGAGATTCTTCTTACATCACAATAGCGGACTTTCTTGCTTCGCCTACTTTCTGCTTCGGCAGGAACGACTTGGAGCCGGTAGTCTTCCGTCTTTATCCTGAAGTTTTCAGGGCATGGCGGTGGCTTAGTGAACAGGATGCCCTGAAGTCTCGAGGAATCCCCGTTCGCATGTCGGGATCTGGCGCGTGTTTATACGCCGAGTTTTCCGAACTTCCGGAGGCCGTTTTGGCGAAAACGGAAATTACCGCTACAATGCGCGGCGCTGTTAAAACAAACAGCACAACGCATCCACGGTTCCGGTTAGTGCAGGCTTGTCCTGGGTTGACTGAGCATCCGTTGCGGAATTGGATTGCAAGATAGTTGGGGAGTCGCCAAGCTGGTTAAGGCACCGGATTTTGATTCCGGCATGCGAAGGTTCGAATCCTTCCTCCCCAGCCAACCGAATACATAAAAAAGCTGTTGAACACGCCTGTAAGACACTGGCCCGGGTTCAGCAGCTTTTTTATTTTCCGGTCCGCAGGTTCTCGCATCATCTCGTCAGTGTCTTAAACGACCATCGCATCATCCATCATGGCAAACGATAGCTTCATGATCTTCACGGGCACGGCCAACACTCGGCTGGCCGTGGACGTAGTCAACCACCTCGATATGTCCCTGGGCAAGATGACCGTCGGTCGCTTCTCAGACGGCGAGGTGATGGTCGAAATCAACGAGAACGTGCGTGGCAAGGACGTCTTCGTCCTGCAGCCCACCTGTGCGCCTACCAATGACAACCTGATGGAAATCATGGTCATGGTCGATGCCCTGCGCCGCGCGTCGGCGGGCCGCATCACCGCCGCGATTCCCTATTTCGGCTATGCCCGCCAGGATCGCCGCCCGCGCTCGGCGCGCGTGGCCATCTCGGCCAAGGTCGTGGCCAACATGCTGCAAGTGGCTGGCGTCGACCGCGTCCTGACGATGGACCTGCACGCCGACCAGATCCAGGGCTTTTTCGACATCCCCGTGGACAACATCTACGCCGGTCCGATCTTGCTGGGCGACATCTGGCGCCGCAATTTCTCGAACCTGGTCGTGGTGTCCCCGGACATCGGCGGCGTGGTCCGTGCCCGTGCACTGGCCAAGCAACTGGAAGCCGACCTGGCGATCATCGACAAGCGTCGTCCGCGCGCCAACGTGTCGGAAGTGATGAACATCATCGGTGAAGTCGACGGCCGTACCTGCATCATCATGGACGACATGGTCGACACCGCCGGCACGCTGTGCAAGGCGGCCCAGGCCCTGAAGGACCGCGGCGCCGGCGCCGTCTACGCCTACTGCACGCACCCCGTGCTGTCGGGCGGCGCCATCGACCGCATCGAAGCGTCGGAACTGGACGAGCTGGTCGTCACCGACACCATTCCGCTCTCCGAGCAAGGCCAGGCCAGCGGCAAGATCCGCCAGCTGTCGTGCGCCGCGCTGCTGGGCGAGACCATCCTGCGTATCTCGAACGCCGAATCGGTCAGCTCGCTGTTCGTCGACTGACGCCAGGCGTCGGTCGGGCGTTCAGCCCACCCCCGTTTTTTTGTGCCTTGCTGGTCGCGGCAAGGCACAAGCAACACGGCGCACCTGTTGTGCGCCGTGCTTTAACCGGCGAAGCCTCTTCGCTATTTTTTTGTTTTTGGAGTTTTCCATGAAATTCATCGCCACTGCGCGTAGCGTCCAGGGTTCGAGTGCGAGCCGCCGCCTGCGCCGCGCGGGCCGCGTTCCCGCCATTGTCTATGGTGGTACGGCTGCCCCTCTGAACATCGAACTCGACCACAACGAGATCTATCACGCGCTGCGCAAGGAAGAATTCCACGCATCGATCCTGCAAATGCAGCTCGAAGGCGCCGCTGAAGAACAAGTTCTGCTGCGTTCGGTTCAATGGCACGCCTACAAGCCGCAAGTCCTGCACGTGGACTTCCAGCGCGTGGACGCCAACCAAGCCCTGCGCACCAAGGTGCCGCTGCACTTCATCAACGCTGAAGTCTCGCCGGCCGTGAAGCTGTCGGGCGCCATCATCAGCCACGTGACGACCGAACTGGAAATCACCTGCCTGCCGGCCGCGCTGCCCCAGTTCATCGAAGTCGACCTGGCCAACATCCTGGCTGGCGCTTCGATCCACCTGGCCGACATCAAGCTGCCGATGGGCGTGACCTACGTGCCCCACGGCGCTGACGCCAACCCGCTGCTGGCTGCCGCTGTCGTCAAGGGCGGCGCTGCCGCTGACGACGCCGACGAAGCCGCTCCGGCTGCCCCGGCCGCCTAAGTCCTGCCGGAAAGCCTCGGCTTTCCTGCGGCTGGTGCCCGAAACCCTGCGTGTGCATTTGCATGCGCAGGGTTTTTTGGTTTAAACACCCCCATCATGTCTACTCCCATACGCCTCATCGTGGGATTGGGTAACCCCGGTCCTGACTACGAAACCACCCGGCACAACGCCGGCTTCTGGCTGGCCGACCACCTGGCGGACGATCTGCGCACTTCTTTTGCGCTCGAGAAATCCTTTTTCGGCATGGTCGCCAAAGCCCGCCTGGGGGCCGACAGCGTGCTGCTGCTCAAGCCCAACACCTATATGAACCGGTCCGGTCAGGCGGTGGGCGCGTTGGCGCGCTTCTACAAGCTCACGCCCGAGCACGTGCTGGTGCTGCATGACGAACTGGATCTGATGCCCGGCCAGGTCAAGCTCAAGCAGGGCGGCGGCCACGCCGGCCACAACGGCCTGAAGGACATTCAGGCTGCGCTGGGCAGCCCGAATTTCTGGCGCCTGCGCATCGGCATCGGCCATCCGCGCACGCTGAATCTCGCGCAGCAGGTGGCCGACTTCGTGCTGCATCCGCCGCGCCGCGAAGAGCAAAAGGAAATTGAAGCCGTGATCGACCGCTGCCGCGCCGTGGTGCCGGCCATGCTGGCCGGCGATTTCCCGCTGGCCACGCGCCAGCTGCACAGCGGCAACGACGCCTGATGAACGCCAGCTCCGGCACCGTGTCCGTCCGCAAACCGCGCTTTCGCACCGAGTTGGTGGATTTCTGGCGCTTCGTGCGCCGGCCGCATCCTGTGCGGCGCCTGCCCGGGCGCACCGCCGCGATCGGCTGGGTGTCGGACTGGTGGCCAGGCGTCGGCCCCGGACGCATCCTCGCCTGGGCGGGCGTGCTGTGGCTGATCAATCTGCTTGTCCTGGGGCCGCTGGCGGTCGCCGCGGCTGGGGCGGGCGGGGTGACGCATCGGCTGGACCCGGCCAACATTCCCTGGCTGACCGCCATCATCTGGGCGCCCCTGGTCGAGGAAATGTTGTTCCGCTACGGCTTGCGGCGCCCCAGGCAGGCGCTGTGGTTCTGCCCGGCGCTGCTGCCCGTGGTGCTGTACGGCCCGCGCATCTGGACCGGCCTGCTGCTGGCGGCCTTCGTGCTGCTGGCCTGTTGGGCGCTGCGCCCCAAGGCCGACCCGCTCAAAGGCTGGAACACCGCCTGGCGGCGGCATTACCTGAAGCATTTCGGCTGGGTGTTCCACCTGGTGGCGCTGACATTCGCCGCCGTGCACCTGACCAACTTCGTCTTCAAGGACACCCCCTACTGGCTGCTGCCGCTGCTGGTGCTGCCGCAGTGGGTGACCGGGCTGGTGCTGGGCTGGATTCGCGTCCGCCGCGGCATCGGCGCTGCGATCGCGCTGCACGCCACCTTCAATGCTGGCCCCATTTTGCTGATCTGGGCGGTGATGCGGTGGCTGCCCGCCGCGGCGCAGTAGCAAAGCCGCGGCGCCGGCCTGACTGCCTGCAAGACCTTCACGGGTCGCCGCCCCGCGCCGGCCGGGCGCCCGCCGTGCCATCACCCCTGGCGGGGTAAACTAGAACGTTAACGCTCAATACCGTACTTACACAGGATTCCCATGGCTCTGCAATGCGGCATCGTCGGCCTGCCCAACGTTGGCAAATCGACACTCTTCAATGCTCTGACCCGCGCCGGCATCGCCGCCGAGAACTACCCGTTCTGCACCATCGAGCCCAACGTGGGCGTCGTCGAGGTGCCGGATCCGCGCCTGCAGAAGCTGGCCGAGATCGTCAAGCCCGAGCGCATCCTGTCCGCCACGGTCGAATTCGTGGACATCGCCGGCCTGGTGGCCGGCGCCAGCAAGGGCGAAGGCCTGGGCAACCAGTTCCTCTCGCACATCCGTGAAACCGACGCCATCGTCAACGTGGTGCGCTGCTTCGAAGATCCCAACGTGATCCACGTGGCCGGCAAGGTCGACCCCATTGCCGACATCGAAGTCATCGAAACCGAGCTGGCCCTGGCCGACCTGCAGACCGCCGAAAAGGCCTTGCTGCGCCACCAGAAGACCGCCCGTTCCGGCGACAAGGAATCGCAACGCATCGTGGCCGTGCTGGAAAAGTGCGTGGCCCAGCTGAACGAAGCCAAGCCCATTCGTGCGCTGGACCTGACCACCGAAGAGCAGGCCGACATCGCCCAGCTGTGCTTCATCACCGCCAAGCGCGCGATGTACGTGGGCAACGTGGCCGACGACGGCTTCACCAACAACCCGCTGCTGGACCGCCTGACCGAATTCGCCGCTGCCCGCAACGCGCCCGTCGTGGCCATCTGCGCCGCGATCGAATCGGAAATCGTCGACCTGGACGATGCTGACCGCCAGGCCTTCCTGTCCGACATGGGCATGGAAGAACCGGGCCTGAACCGCCTGATCCGCGCCGCCTTCAAGCTGCTGGGCCTGCAAACGTACTTCACCGCCGGCGTGAAGGAAGTGCGCGCCTGGACCGTCGCCATCGGCGCCACCGCGCCGCAAGCCGCAGGCGTGATTCACACCGACTTCGAGCGCGGCTTCATTCGTGCGCAGACCATCGCGTATGAAGACTACATCGCCTACAAGGGCGAGCAGGGCGCCAAGGAAGCAGGGAAGATGCGGGCTGAAGGCAAGGAATACATTGTGCAGGATGGTGATGTGATGAATTTCTTGTTTAACGTCTGACGATTTTTTCTGATCTCAAGAGCGCTCAGTAGCGCTCGGAGGACTGGGTAAGTCTTTTTAAATCAAGGGCTTGTAAAAAATTCGGTCTGCTGAGCGTTCCTATTGTTCATCGAGTTCTGAAAAATTCGGGGGTAGCGTTGGGGGTACTCGTGTTCAACGGTGGGGGTACATCTCCCCGCAGTGGAGTCCAACGATGCCCGAGAATCTACTCACCGACCTCAAGGTCAGGTCGGCCAAATCGACTGATCGAGACTGGAAACTTTCAGACGGCGGGGGCCTGTTCCTGCTGGTCAAGCCCACCGGCGGCAAGCTCTGGCGGTGGAAGTATCGCCTGCAAGGCAAGGAAAACCTCTTTGCCATTGGCGGCTTTCCTCAAGTAAGTCTTGCGGAGGCGCGTGCTGCCCGCGAGAAAGCGCGTGCCCTGGTCAAGCAAGGTATCCACCCTGCGCATGAGCGGCAGCAGGTCAAGCAGCGCAACCTCGAAGCGCTGGAGGAACGCAAGCGCGCAAGGGAAAGCTCGTTCGCCAAGGTGGCGCAGGCGTATCTGGCCGAGATCAAGCCTGTCTTTGCGCTCAGTTCCTATCGCACGAAAGAATCCCGCATCAGGAAGTACCTGTCGCCCAAGTTCGATGGGATGCCGATGAGCGACATTGGCGTCAAACAGATTCGTCCGCTGCTGGAAGAGTGCAAGGGCCACGGCGCGTGGGCGGCCATACATGCCAAAGGTGATCTGTCGGCTATCTTCGAGTTTGCGGTGGTTCGGGGGCTGGTCGAGGCAAATCCAATTCCCAGCCTGCGTGGGCTGCTGCGCGTGCCGTTCAGCGAGAGCAAGGCGGCGATGACGCGAGAGCAAATCCAAAGGTTCTATCAGGAGTTGCGAGGCTACCGGGGCTATCCGGAAACCTCCTTGTGTCTGCGGTTGATTGCTCTGACGGCTTGCCGTCCTGGGGAAGCGGCGGATGCCGAGTGGGACGAGTTCGACTTTGAGGATGCGTTGTGGCGTCGGCCTGCGGCGAAGATGAAAGCGCGGCGTGACCATGTCAGCCCGTTGTCTTTGCAGGCCATTGCCGTGCTGAAGGATTTGCAGTGCATCACGGGCGGTGGACGCTATTTGTTCCCGCACCGGAGCGGCAAGGGCTTCACCACTCCCAATCGGCTCACCTACGCAATGCGTGACATGAATCTGGGGCGGGGTGCTACGCCACATTGCTGGCGGACGACCTTTTCGACCTGGGCCAATGAGAATGGATACCGGCCTGATGCGATTGAGCGCCAGCTTGCCCACGTGGAAAGCAACAAGGTGCGAGCGACGTACAACAAGGCGTTGTTGCTGGATCAGAGAAGGACGCTGTTGCAGGACTGGGCGGACTATCTGGGTGCGGCGGAGGGCAGCGGCACGGCATAGGGATGATTTGGCCAGGTGCTGCAGAGCGAGTGAACAAGGGGCGGCCTTTTCTTTTTCTGGGTAGGGCCGTTGTCCCTTGAGTGCCGTTCCCTTGCCATTTGCCTTTGCTGCGTGCGGAGCGTTGAAAATTGGGTAATCGCTTGAGAGTATTGGGGTAATTTTTGCTGAATTACCCCATTTCCTCATGGGGCGCGGCAAGTTTTCCTGGTTCGCCAAACAGTGCTTATCAGGGGCTGATATTATTGTAAGTTAACGTGTCTTTGGGCTTGTGAACATGAAACGCTGCATTGTCGGTGTTCGACAACCGGATAGTTCGCCTCCTCCGCAAGGAGGTGAGGTTCCCAGCATCTGGTTTCCATCCTTGGCGTCACTGGCAGCAGTGCTGTCGGACGACAACCGCCACCTGCTGCGCCTGATCAATGACAAACAACCCAAGTCCCTGACCGAACTGGCCGAACTCAGTGGCCGCAAAGTGCCGAACCTGTCGCGCACTCTGCGGATGATGTCGGATTACGGCCTGGTTTCGCTGCAGCGCAATGTTCGGGATGTTCAGCCGACCGCGCTGGCGACGGAGTTTCTGGTGGTGCTGGATTGATGCCTACGAATAAGAGAGGGAATGCAATGGCACGGATGTGGATGGTGCGAGGCGAAGGCGGAAGCTTGTACGATGCCTTTCGAGAGCGTGGTGTGGCGGCTGTAGGCTGGAACCAATTGGCAGCCCTCGCCAAACCCGGTGTTGGGCGCAAGCAGTTGATCGCCCTGTACCGATCCGCCGAGCCCCAGGCAAAACAAGGCACGGTGGTGTCGGGCGCATCCCAGGTCTGGCGCTTCGTCAACGACATCCAGGATGGTGATTGGATCGTCACCTATTCGCCAGCCAATCGCCTGTACTCGATCGGCAAAGTCACAGGGCCAGCCGAGCACCACCCTGAGTGGGCCGAGCAAGGTATACCGCTGGCGCGCAAGGTGCAATGGCAAAAGCAAGAGCTGCCGCGCGACAGCTTGGGCACCAGCACAAAGAACAGTCTGGGTTCGACCCTGACCCTCTTCGAGGTGCCGTCCAGCGCGGCAGCCGAAGTGCTGGCGGCGCTGAAGGGCAAACCGGCGCCGGCCGTGGAGGATGAAGCCGAGGAAGTCATCGCTGATCCGCTGGCCGATATCGAGTCCCAGGCGCTGGAGCGCATCAAGGATCGGGTCAACGAACTCGACTGGGACGACATGCAGCAGTTGGTCGCCGGCATCCTGCGCGCCATGGGCTACAAGACTCAGGTCTCGCCTCCCGGCTCGGATCGGGGCAAGGACATCGTTGCCTCGCCGGACGGCTTTGGCTTCGAACACCCGCGCATCGTCGTGGAGGTCAAGCACCGCAAAGGGCAGATGGGCAGTCAGGAAATCCGCAGCTTTCTCGGCGGCCGTCACAAGGATGATCGTGGTCTGTATGTCAGTACTGGCGGCTTCACCAAGGACGCCCAGTACGAAGCAGATCGAGCATCCATCCCGCTAGCCATGTGGACGCTGGACCATGTGGTGCGCGCCCTGATCGAGCACTACGACGCCACCGACACTGAAACCAAACGCATTGTGCCGTTGAAGCGGTTGTACTGGCCAGCTTGAGCTGGCCAGTACAACACTCCGCCAATGCCAGAACATGACCAGTACTGGCGAACTTACGCACTTGGAACAAGAAGATTTTTGATGAACGTCCACACACACGAAGCACTGAAAAGCACCATCTGGGAGATCGCTAACCGACTGCGCGGCCCCTACCGGCCACCTCAATATCGTCTGGTCATGTTGCCGATGGTGGTGTTGCGCCGCCTGGATTGCGTGCTGGAGCCAACCAAGGACAAGGTCCTCAAACAATACGAAAAGCTGACGGCGCAGAACATGCCGGAAAGTGCGATGGAGCGCTTGCTAGGCCGTGCAGCAGACCCCAAGCGCAATCATCCGCTCTACAACACCAGCCCATTTACCTTCGAGCGGCTGCTGGGCGACTCGGAGAGCATTGCACCGAACCTCGTCTCCTACATCAACGGCTTTTCCCCTACGGCGAGAACCATTTTCGAACGGTTCAAGTTCACCGACCAGATCGAAAAGCTCGACGCCAGCAATCGACTGTTCACCATCGTCAAGGCGATGGCCGATGTGGACCTGCATCCGGACCGCATTGACAACCTGCAAATGGGCTACCTGTTCGAGCATCTTGTGATGCGCTTCAACGAACAGGCCAACGAAGAGGCTGGCGATCACTTCACCCCGCGAGAAGTCATTCGCCTGATGGCGAACCTCGTCTATACGGGCGAGAAAGACGTCTACACCCCAGGCATTTTCCGCACCATTTACGATCCCGCCTGCGGTACCGGCGGCATGTTGTCGGAATCGGAAAAGTTCATCCTCGACCAGAACAGCCAGGCCAATCTGGCCCTATTCGGGCAGGAGTACAACGACGAATCCTGGGCTATCTGCTGCTCGGACATGCTGATCAAGGACGAGGACACCAGCAGCATCGTGTTGGGCGACACCCTGGGCGACGGAAAAACCCGCGATGGCTTCGAGGGTGAAAAATTCCACTACATGCTGGCCAATCCACCGTTCGGGGTGGAATGGAAGGACCAGAAGACCGTTGTTGAACGCGAGCACAAGGAAATGGGCTTCTCCGGTCGTTTCGGTGCGGGGTTGCCGGCGATCAACGACGGTTCGCTGCTGTTCTTACAGCACATGATCGCCAAGATGCATCCCTATACGGCCAGGGATGAAAACGCCGTCGGCTCCAAGATCGCCATCGTCTTCAACGGCTCGCCGCTGTTCTCTGGCGATGCAGGATCGGGGCCATCCAACATCCGCCGCTGGATCATCGAGAATGATTGGCTTGATGCCATCGTCGCGTTGCCCGACCAGCTTTTCTATAACACCGGCATCTACACCTATGTCTGGCTGGTCACCAATCGCAAGGCGCCCGAGCGACGCGGCAAGGTGCAGTTGATCGACGGCACACGCTTTTGCCAGCGCATGAAGAAAAGCCTCAACAACAAGCGCCACGAAATCACCGAAGATCAGATACGCGAACTGACCCGCCTCTACGGAAATTTCCTGGATGGTGAGACGGCAGAGGTCGTGATCGATCACAAGACCGGCGAAAAAGAAACTCGCGTTGTTTCCCGCATCTTCGAGAACCGTGAGTTCGGCTTCCTCAAAGTGACGGTGGAACGTCCCTTGCGCATGAACTTCGAGGCTAGCGCCGAGCGCATCGCGAGGCTGGACGAGCAATCCGCTTTCGCCAATCTGGCCACCTCCAAGAAGCGCAAGGACGACAAAGCTGCAGCACGCGAGATTGAGGAAGGCCGTGAACAGCAAGACGCCATCCGCAACTTGCTGCCCAGGCTGGAGGCCAAAGGCCGCTACAGGGATCGCAAGGCGTTCGAAGCCGATCTGGACAGGGCCGCCAAAGCCGCTGGGGTGAAACTGGCCGGCTCCATCAAGAAGGCCATCTTCGCTGCGCTGGGCGAGCGCGACCCGGAGGCCGAGATCTGCCGTGACGCCAAGGGCAGGCTGGAGCCGGACAGTGAACTGCGCGACACCGAGAACATTCCGCTGCCCGCAGGTACCGTACTTCCATTACCAATGGACTTTGGCCCGGACAAGCCCAATGACCGGTTGATCGAGGCTTTTCGCGACGTGATTGACGCCTACATGGCGAAGGAAGTGCTGCCCCACGTGGCCGATGCCTGGGTCGATTACGACAAGACCAAGGTCGGTTACGAAATTCCGATCAACCGGCATTTCTACGCCTACAAGCCGCCGCGCCCCTTGCCAGAAATCGAGGCTGACATCCGCCAACTGGAAGGCGAAATCGCCGATTTGCTCAAAGGACTGCTGGCATGAGCAAGAGGGACATCGTTCCTGCCACGCAAGGTGAATTGCTGATCTACCCGGCTGGGGGGGATGCGGGGGGCATCCGCGTGCTGCTGGCCGGCGAAACCGTCTGGCTGACCCAGGCCCAGATCGCCGAGCTTTACCAGACCACGCCCCAGAACATCACCCAGCACCTTAGGGCGATCTACGTCGAAGGCGAACTGAAGGAGGCGGCAACGTGTAAGCCGTACTTACAAGTTCGCCAGGAGGGAGGACGAACCGTCTCTCGTAGCACCAAGCACTACCGGTTAGAAGCCATCCTTGCCGTCGGTTATCGCGTGCGCTCCGCGCGTGGCACCGAGTTCCGTCAGTGGGCTACCGCGCGCCTGGGCGAGTACTTGACCAGGGGCTTTGTGCTGGATGACGAGCGGCTCAAGGGCAACACCAACCCGGTGGATTACTTCGATGAGCTACTGGCTCGCATCCGCGAAATCCGCGCCAGCGAAGCCCGGGTTTACCAGCGTATTCGTGAAATTTTCAAGCTAGCGTTGGACTACCGCGAGGGCGACCAGGCTACCCAGCGCTTCTTCGCGACCATGCAGAACAAGATGCACTACGCTGCAACCGGCCTGACGGCGGCGGAAATCATCCGCAATCGCGCCGATGCATCCAAACCCAACATGGGCGTCAACACCTGGAAAGGCAGCCGCGTGCTTAAGCAGGATGTGGGTACCGCCAAAAATTACCTGGACACACGGGAAATCGACACCCTCAACCGCATCACCGTGATGTTCCTGGACCAAGCCGAATTCCGCGCCATGCGTCGGCAAGACATTCGCTTGGCCGACTGGGATGGCTTTCTCGACAAGTTCCTGCGCGATACCGAATTGCCGGTGCTGGACAACGCTGGCAAGGTCAGCCACCAGCAGGCCCTGGACTGGGCCGAAGGGCAGTACGACGCTTTTGCCGAGCGGCGGCGGTTGGAGGCCGAAGCCGATGCGGGAGAGCACTATCTTGATGACCTGAGAGCAGCAGCAAAACTTCTTAGTGCTGAGCGCACGCAATCGACGGGGAATAGCCGACGCGGTAGCAAGAGCAAGAAGGAGCAATCATGAATCAAATCATTGAAAAGGGCGACGGAATGCACCGTCTTGATGAAACGCCCGACAACTGGATCAGAGCGAGTGTCGGGAAATATTGCGACGTTCAACTCGGCAAGATGCTCCAAAGCGACCCTTCGTCTGAACGCGATGAACTGAAGCCATATCTACGGGCCATTAATATCGCAAAAAGCGGGTTGGATTTGAGTCATGAATTCAGCATGTGGATACGCCCACAGGAAGCTCAACGCTTTCGTCTGAAAAAAGGAGACATTCTTGTAAGCGAGGGTGGTGATGCGGGGCGTACAGCAGTCTTTGATGTTGAGGCTGAATTCTATTTTCAGAACGCGATCAACCGTGTCCGACCAAACACTCACACGAAGATTGCCTCCGAGTTCATTTTTTATTGGTTCACCTTTCTCAAGGCTTCAGGCTACGTTGAGATGATCTGCAATGTGGCAACGATTCCGCACTTCACCGCAGAGAAGGTAAAAGCAGCCCCGCTAGTTCTTCCTCCCCTCGAAACTCAACGTCGGATAGCCCGGTTCCTAGATGAAAAGATCGCCTGGATCGACGGGTTGATCGAAAAGAAGCGCGCACTTCTGGTCCGACTAGCTGAAAAGCGCCAAGCCCTCATCACCCGCGCCGTCACCAAGGGCCTGAACCCTGATGCCCCCATGAAGCTCTCCGGCATCGACTGGCTTGGTGATATTCCGGCACATTGGGATGTCGTTTCACTCAATAAGATCACGAACAAGATCACGAATGGTTATGTCGGTCCGACTCGTGACATTTTTGTAGAAAATGGCATTCGATATATTCAATCTCTACATATCAAAAACAACAAAATCATTTTCGGGAACGACTTCTTCGTTGAAAAATCATGGAGCGATCAACACGCAAAATCTATATTGCGCACAGATGACGTTTTGATTGTCCAAACGGGCGATATTGGCCAAGTTGCTGTCGTTACACCCGAGTACGAGGGCTGCAACTGCCACGCACTTATCGTTTGTTCGCCGATTCGAGCGAGGTTGTCAGGGCGATATTTTTCTTGGCTTCTCAATTCTGACTATGGCCAAGAATTTTTGCAGATGGTGAAGACTGGTGCGCTGCATCCGCACTTGAATTGCGGAAATGTAAAGTTCTTTAATGTCCTTGTTCCTCCAGTTGAGGAACAAATACAACTAGCTAATTATATTGATGTTGAATGCAGACGAATTGCTACGATGCAGGAAAAAATTGAAGTCAGTCTGCAAAAATTTAATAAATATCGCGTCGCCCTAATCACTGCCGCCGTCACCGGCAAACTCTCAGAACTCAACGGATAAGGAGCTTGCCGATGTCCGGCCATACCGAACACGACTTTGAAGCCGCCATCGAAGCCGGGCTGGTCGGAACCGGCGGCTACGCCAAGCGCTCTTCTGCTGATTACGACGAGTCGCTCGCTCTGTTTCCCGATGACGTGACTGGCTTCCTGAAAGACAGCCAGCCCACCAAATGGGCGCAGCTTGAAGCCCTGCTCGGCGTTAAGACCGCAGCCACCGTTCTCGACAGCCTCGCCAAAGAACTGGACATCAAGGGTACGCTGCATGTGCTGCGCCACGGCTTCAAGTGCTATGGCAAGACCTTCCGGCTAGCGTACTTTCGCCCCAACTCGGGCATGAATCCGGAGGCGGCCGCGCTGTATGCCGCCAATCGGCTGACCATCACCCGGCAGGTGGATTTCACTTCGGTGATGAAAAATGCCGAGGGCAAGAACCGCCGCTGCATCATCGATGTGACGCTGAGCCTCAACGGCCTGCCGGTAGTGACGGCGGAACTGAAAAACCCGTTGACCGGCCAGCGCGCGACGGATGCGGTGCGCCAGTACTGCGACGCCCGTGACGAGCGCGATCTGTTGTTCGCCTTCAAGAAACGCGCCTTGGTGCATTTCGCGCTGGATCCGGACGAGGTGTGGATGACCACGCGCTTGAAAGGCAAGGAGACGGTGTTCTTACCTTTCAACCGGGGCAACAACCACGGCGCGGGCAATCCGCCCGTGGAGGGCAACTGGAAAACCCATTACCTGTGGAATGAGGTGTTGCAGGCGGATAGCCTGCTCGACATTCTGCAACGCTTCATGCACCTGGAGGTGAAGGAGCGTCAAGTCAAGACCGACAAGGGTGCGCGCACCATCCGCAAGGAAACGATGATTTTCCCGCGCTACCACCAACTCGATGCAGTGCGCAAACTCGTTTCCCACGCGCGTGCGAATGGCGCGGGGCGCAATTACCTCGTGCAGCATTCGGCAGGTTCGGGCAAATCCAACTCCATCGCCTGGCTGGCACACCGGCTGGCCAGCCTGCACGATGCCGATGACCAGAAGGTGTTCCATTCGGTGGTGGTGGTCACCGATCGGCGCGTGCTCGACCAGCAGTTGCAGAACACCATCTATCAGTTCGAGCACAAGACCGGCGTGGTCGAGAAGATCGACGAGGACACCCAGCAACTGGTGCGTGCCCTGTCACAGGGCACGCCGATCATCATCACCACGATCCAGAAGTTTCCTTTCATCTCGCGGGCGCTCTCCACACTTGAAGGCATAGGTGCAGGCGTGAAGATCGACACCGCAGGCAAGCGCTTTGCCGTGATCGTGGACGAGGCGCACTCTTCACAAAGCGGCGAGACGGCGACTGCCTTGCGAGGAATGCTGAACCGGGACGGTATCGAGGCCGCGATTGCCGCTCAGATGTCGGATGAGGAGGATGACGACCTTTCCGATGAAGCCAGGGCGGCGATGCTGCGCGATGCCCTCAAGCGCGCGCGTCAACCGAACCTGTCGTTCTTCGCCTTTACCGCCACGCCGAAGTTCAAGACCAAAGTATTGTTCGACGAGCCGGGAATATCGGGAACGTCACCCTTCCACGAATACACCATGCGACAAGCCATCGAAGAAGGCTTCATCATGGACGTGCTGCAAAATTACACGACCTTCAAACGATTTTTCGGCCTCATCAAGCAGGTGGAGAATGACCCGGAAGTGCCGCGCAAGAAAGCCGCCAAGGCGCTGACCCGCTACCTGGAATTGCACCCGGTCAACATCGAGCAAGTAGTGTCGGTGATCGTGGAACACTTCCGGCTCTACGTGATGCACGAACTGGGGGGGCGCGCCAAGGCCATGGTGGTCACCGGCTCGCGGCTGGCTGCCGTCAAGTACAAGTTGGCATTCGACCACTACATCAAGGCCAACGGCTATACTGGCATCCGCTCGCTGGTGGCCTTTTCGGGCACCGTGGAAGACCCAGAAAACCCTGGCGCATCCTGGACCGAAGTGTCCATGAATGACGGGCTAGCCGAAAGCGAGCTGCCTGAGACCTTCGAGCGTGACGACTACCGCGTGCTGCTGGTAGCTGAGAAGTACCAGACCGGCTTCGATCAACCACTGTTGCAGACCATGTATGTAGTGAAGAAGCTGGCCGGAGTGCAGGCAGTGCAGACCCTTTCCCGTCTCAATCGCATGGCACCGGGCAAGACGCGTACCTTCGTGCTGGACTTTGCCAACGAAGAGGACGATATCTACAAGGCCTTCAAGCCCTACTACGAAGCAACACCCATCGGGGACAATGCAGATCCGCACCGTCTCTCCGAGTTGCAGCACAAACTGCTGGAATGGGCCATTTTCGCGCCTGCCGATGTGGATGCCTTTGCTGAGGTTTGGTATCGGCCCAAGCGTGAGCACTCGGCCAGCGACCACCGTGTGATGAATGCCTTGCTGGATGTGGTAGTGCACCGTTTCGGCGAGCGCGAGGAACACGAGAAGGAGGAGTTTCGCGGACAGCTCACCGCCTACCGGAATCTGTACGCCTTTCTCTCGCAGATCATTCCCTATCAGGACAGCGAGCTTGAAAAGCTGTATGCCTTCGTGCGCAACCTGATCGCCAAGCTGCCGCCTCCTGGCGACGGACAGGCCTTCACGCTGGATGACGAGGTGGCCTTGCGCTACTTCCGGCTGCAGCAGATGACCGAAGGTTCTATCGAACTAAGCAAAGGTTATGCGGATATGTTGAAGGGGCCGACCGACGTGGGCACCTTGCGTGTGGCTGAGGAGCCGGTAATGTTGTCGAGCCTGGTGGACAAGCTCAATGAACGTTTCGGCACCGACTTCAATGAGGCAGACCAGTTGTTCTTCGACCAGATTCGAGCCACGGCGGAGGGCAACGAACAGATCATCGAGGCTGCTCGTGCCAACAATCTGGGGGATTTTTCATCCTATCTGGAACGTGCACTGGATGAGTTGTTCATCGACCGGATGGAAGGCAATGAGGAAATTTTCTCGCGCATCATGACCGACAAGACTTTTCGTTCGGCTGCACATGAGCATCTGGCATTCGAGATCTTCCGGCGTGTGCGGGAGGGGCAAGCTAGCTCTGGGACGCAGTAATGAGCCGTCATACTCAACACAAGATCCCACCGAGGTTGGCCGCCAGATGAAAAACTGACGCGAATGTTGCTGGCTCGTAAAGCCTTAGGTGCCGAGGTAGGCCGTCGTTACATTTATACGCTCATGCCCAAGCTCGCGGCTGATCTGCTGCCGAGCATGTAGGTCGCTCATTCGCTGACTGGTACTGAGCCGAACTTTAGAAAGACCTCTTGCCGCAGGAGCTTTCCGTCCCGTCAGCACCTCATACCGCATCTGCGCATACCGATGCCGCAGCCCATGCATGTTGCTCAGTCTCGCAGCCTTACGCTGCCCGTCGTAGACATGTCGCTGTTGGATATAGGTCTTGTACGGCGGGATCAATGATTCTGAGCCTGCCAAACGATGGGCTTCATCCAGCACAGCACGCTGTTCCGGTGTCGTGATTGGCACTGTGCGATCACGTCCTCCCTTGGCCCATGAGCCCTTTATAGCGATATGGTTGTCGCGGTCGGCGTAGCAGGGCTGGAACTTGATGGACTCTTCCCGCCGCAAACCAAAGGCGGCCTGCAAACGCAGGCTCATGTGGACATGAGGGTTGGTGATTCTGTCCAGCCTATCACCCAATTCCTCGGCCTTGCTTTCATTGGTTACATAGCGCCGCTCAGGAATGCCCAGTTTGGTGTTATCCGCGGGCAGGATTCCTGCCTTGCCGATCTTCTCCGCCCACCAGCGCAGGTGGGAGAGCCGATTTTTGATAGTGCCGGACGACAAGCCTTCGCCTTGCCAGCGTTCCAGCAGCGCCTGGATATGCTTGCCCTTGAGCGACGAGGCTTTCATCTGCCGGAAACCGGCCTCGCGTAGTTGTCGCGCCGCCAGCGACAGCGAACGCGTCCGGTCGGCCTGTGTGTTGTAGCTACCATCACGGTTGCGCTGGCAAAGTTGCCGCAGCGTATAGGTCAAGTCGTCCATCTTCCGGCCTCCAAGCAAAGCACGTACTGCGTTGTCCTGAAACTCAGTGGTTAGTGTTGGTGCCAACTCGTCTAGGCGAGATCCCGTGAGGGCAAGGGCATGGTGTTCAGGAGACACCAGGGCCTCGAATGAGGCGCCCGTCTTGCTCCCTGTTGGAAGCCCGGACGGAGGTACTGCAAGACGAAAGCGATGCGAATGTGGAAGAGTCCTCCTATGAAGTGAGTGGGATGAAAAAAGCAGCCGGAGTCCTGTGCGTTGCGCACAGGACATTGCCGCAAAGGACAGTGCGCAAGGCGGCGCGCAAGGGATGAGTTCAAACAGACGAAGAAGGCTCCGCCCCTGGATAGGGCCGGTATGCGATCGGAGCCTGGGCATACCTGGGGTGGTTCCGCCCTGACAGGCCAGCGCTTGCAGGAACCTGCGCTGTTGGGTATGCCGATGTACGAAGCCCGTCGGTCTTGGCAACTGCTCGGTCAGTGTAGGGCGGCCATCATCATGTCTGCCGCACGCAATAGGATTCGGCATTCGCCCGCATTGTTGCTGGCGTGTGCGGGGTCGTCACTGCGGCGAGCAGTGGCGACCCGTTTCGCGGCAGCATTTGCTACGCAGGATGCGGCTGCCATCCCCTGACCTGCATTGCCTGCGCTGCGATGTCCCCAGTGTTCGCCGGGGCATTCAGCATCCTGCGGATATTGGCGATGTGCGCCAGGACGGTTTCACGCGATGCCGGTGGCGCAGTCGGTTCCGGGCGGTCTTCGGTGCGTGGCGCACCAGCAGGCCGATTTTTGGGCAGGCCGGTTCGCGGCAGACTTCTCCTTGCGACCTGCCCACAAGCGGAACTCGCCCGCAAAGACGCGCTTCACCAAGGCGAAGAAGTAGGCCACAACATTGCGCACGGTGCCGCTCTGGCTGCGTGCCTGCAACTCGTCGAGTACTTCCTGGCGATGTTGCGGCGGCAGCCGCCGCAAGGCGGCCTGCACGTCCTTTTGCTGATCTGCCTGGGCATTGCTCAGGCAAGGTGGCAAGCTCACCGACGGCGATGCCGAGTCGCCGTCGCCTTCGCGCGCGCGGTACGTACGTTCTTTTTTATACACATAAGTCTTATACGTACTGCCCTGCTCAGTTGTCATGTGGTGAGCATGTCCGGTCTGTTGCGGAACAAGCGTGCTACCAGCGGAATTGCCAGGCAATGGCAGTGGGTCGGCTGCTTCGCTCGCTTGCGACGGCGGCGTAGGGGGCAAATCATCGTCATCGCGGAATTGATCGTGGGCCGCAATGGAAGCCACTTCCGGCACTTGTGCCAGCGTTGCCTGAATGTGGACGGCCACCCGATCCACTTGGTTGTTTTCGTGGCTGATCGGCCCTTGAAGAAGTGCGGACAGACTGGCATCGAGCACGCAAGCCTCTTGGAAGTCCAGGGCACTTTCGTGAACCTGATACAACTCGCCAATCACGTGTCCCGTCAGCGGATCACGGTGCTGCCCCACTAGACTGATCCACCCCGTCAGCCTAAGCACGACGAGAACGCGCCGGGCCGTCTCGTACCCGGCTCTCTGCCCCAGCGGGGTGGAGGTGAGATAGCGGCGCAACTGCCCCAGATTCGCCAGCGGACTGATGCCCTCCGCAGAGCGCAGCACCTGCCAGCCATTGCGCTCCAGCGGCGTGAGGCGAGCATCGAGCATGAGCGAGGCAGGTGTAGCGAACAGGGCGTCTTGCCCCAGCGGGTTGTGCCGGGTGTGGTGGTCTGCCATGAGAGTTCTCCGAGGTCTGGGCTACAGCGGCCCGTTCCTCTGCATCTCATCGCGTACCGTTCAAGACGTCAGCCAACAATGCGGTCTGCGCCACAACCGTTTTATCCGTCTACCCGCAGTTTTGGCACCGGCATCCAGACTGATTTATCATCCCGATACCCCTATGGGGGTATAACTGGGGGGTACTTCCAGCGATTCCCGCAAAGCCCGTGACGCGATTTCCCCGCGAAACCTAGCATTCACGGCCCTTTGCCGACCGATCAACGTTTAAACGTGTGATCAACGGCTGATCGGATTCGGCAGTGTCGGGCGTTCCGTGAATGCCCGGCAGTGCACTGCCTCCCAAGAAAGCCGCAGTCATGCGGCTTTTTTGTTCCTCTTGACCCGTCCTGAATTCAGTTGACACCTTTTTGAGAGAAAAAAGGAGAGCCAATTGGAATCAAGGATGAAGCGAACCCAGCGGGACTACAGCTTGGCTTTTAAACTGTCGGTGGTCGAGCAGGTGGAAAAAGGCGAGCTGACGTACAAAGAGGCGCAGCGTCGCTATGGGATCCAAGGACGGTCAACCGTGCTTGTGTGGTTGCGCAAGCATGGTCGTCCGGGTTTGAGCGGTTGGAGCCTGCCGACGGTCAGAGGAGTGGATATGGATCGTCAGGGCAAGGTGCTCACGCCCGAGCAGCGGATCAAGGAGCTGGAGGTTCAGCTCAAGGAGGCCCGCGAGAAGGCGCAGTTGTTCGAGGCCGTGGTCAGCGTGCTGGAGAAGGACTACGGGGTGCGCGTCGTAAAAAAGCCTTCGGGCAAGTCCTCACGCAAAAGCTCGTCCAAGGGCTGAGCGTGGCAAGGGCTTGCCGTTACATGGGCCACAGCCGCCAGGCGTATTACCAGGGCAGGCACAGGGAGCGAGAACGCCAGCAGCAGGCATGCCAGGTGGTGTCGATGGTGACGGCGCTACGGGTCCGCCAGCCGAGGCTGGGTACGCGCAAGCTGCATCACGTGCTGGGCCAGCCGCTGCGCGAGGCGTGGATCAAGGCTGGGCGCGATGCGCTGTTCGACATCCTGCGCAGCGCCCGGATGCTGGTCAGACCGCGCCGGACGTACCACAAGACCACAGACAGCCATCACCGCTTCCGGCGCCACCCGAACCTGCTCAAGGCGGGCCAAGGTCAGGTGGTGGCGACCGGTCCTGAGCAAGTCTGGGTGGCCGACATCACCTACCTGCCGACCGCCCAGCAATGCACCTACTTGAGCCTGGTGACCGACGCCTACTCGCGCAAGATCGTGGGCTATCACGTGGCCGAGAACCTGCAAACCGAAGGGGTGCGCCGCGCGCTGGAGATGGCGTTGCGCTCACGACGTTCAAGCCAACCGTCGGTGCACCACTCGGATCGAGGCATCCAGTACTGCTCGACCTATTACCAGCGCCTGCATGCTCGCCATGGCATCCGTTGCTCGATGACCGACGGGTATGACTGCTACCAGAATGCCTTGGCCGAGCGGGTCAACGGCATCCTCAAAGGAGAGTTGTTGCTCCAGAGACCCGCTAATCTGGCTCAAGCCAGGCTCATGGTCAGGCAGTCTATCGAGATCTACAACACCGAACGTCCACATCTGTCCCTACAATGCAAAACACCCGATGAAGTTCATCGGGTGCTCAGTCCGTAGCATCGCTACGGATACCGTGCCGTAGGTGTCAACCTAGGGCAGGAAGGGTCATCTTCGCTTATTCACTGCATAATATGCGGCGAATAACTTGCGAATGCGGCGAATCGGCTCGATAATCGCCGCATGAAACACGGTGATTACCTCTATCTCTGGCAAATCCCGGAATGGCCGCAATGGCGCTACGACCTTGCCGCAGTGGCCGAGCCGATGTTGCGTGTCAGCCGTGCGCAGGGGCTGCTATTGGGTCGCCTGGCCGACGTCGGTCCGCGTCTGCAGGGTGAAGCAAGTCTCGCCGCTCTGACGGATGACGTCATCAAAACCAGCGAGATCGAAGGCGAGCATCTGAATGTCGCCTCGGTGCGCTCATCCATCGCGCGCCGTCTTGGCGTGGATATCGGCTCGCTGGCCCCCGTGGACCGCAATGTGGAAGGCGTGGTCGAGATGGTGCTGGACGCCAGCGCCAACTACGCCCAGCCGCTGACGGTGGAGCGCCTGTTCGGGTGGCATGCCGCGCTGTTTCCCACGGGCTACTCCGGCCTGAGCAAGATCACCATTGGCGACTGGCGTGACGACGCGCATGGGCCGATGCAGGGGGTATCCGGGCCGGTCGGCCGCCAGAAGGTGCACTACGAAGCGCCGCCCGCCACGCGTCTGCCTGCCGAGATGGCGCGCTTTCTGGATTGGGTCAACGTGCCGGATACGCCGGAACCGGCCCTGGTGCGCGCTGGCCTGGGCCATCTGTGGTTCGTGACCCTGCATCCCTTTGACGATGGCAACCGCCGCATTGCTCGCGCCGTGGGCGATCTGCTGCTGGCGCGCGCGGATGGCAGTCCGCAACGTTTCTACAGCCTGTCGGCGCAGATCCAACGTGAGCGCAAGCAGTACTACGACATCCTTGAGCGCACGCAAAAAGGCACGCCGGATGTGACCGAATGGCTGCTGTGGTTTCTGCGGATGCTGGGCGAGGCCCTGAACCAAGCGCACCGCACGTTGGACGCGGTGCTGGGCAAAGCGCGATTCTGGCAACGCGTGTCGGGCGCCGCGTTGAACGAGCGGCAGGTGAATGTGCTCAACCGTTTGCTCGACGGCTTCGAAGGCAAGCTGACCAGCAGCAAATGGGCAGCGCTGGCCAAGTGTTCGGCGGATACCGCGCTGCGCGATATCAACGAGCTGATGGCGTTGGGGGTATTGCGGCGGTCAGGGGCGGGCGGACGCAGTACGAGTTACGAGCTGGTTCCGTTTGCCGCGGAATACGAGCCAATCTGAGAACGTATTTCCACGTGCGCGGATGAAGTCTCGTCCAGGCCTGGCCAGAGACCCAAATTGTGCAAGCGGCTATTGCACAATTGCTCGGGGGCCACAATCTGGTGTTGCTGAGTCGTTTGAAAGCGCCAACGGAGCGCCTGTCTTATGACCGTGCCGTCATCAACATGGCTGGTCGGGCAATGGGCTGAACAGCCATATCGAAAGGTATGAAACCCGCGCCCGATCAAGCGCCCTTATCCCCCGCCCCACGCACGAAATTCTCCTCCAGTACGCTCAACACCCGGTTCAGCGTATCGATATCCGCCGCCGACAGCCCCTTCAACGACTCATCAAAGAACGCCGCCCGCTTCGGTAGCGCTTCATCCACCACCGCCTGCCCGGCAAGCGTCAATCTTGCATTGGTCAGCCGGTTGTCGTTGGCATCGACCGCGCGGGAGATCCAGCCCAGTTTCTGCATGGCCTGCAACTGACGCGTGAGGGATGCCGGGTCGAGCCGGCAGCGTTCGGCCAGGTGCTTTTGCGAACACTGCCCGCATTCATGCAGCGCCAGCAGGATGCGCCAGCGCGGTAGCGCGTGGCCGACCTTGGCGCTGAAGGCGCTTTGCATGACGCGGTAGGTCTGGCCCATGTGCTGGATGACCTGCAGGCCTTGTTGTTGTTTGGGCAAAAGCTACTCTCCGACGCCGGCGGGCTCCGGCTTGGGAACACGCGCCAATTGCACCAGGGGGACGCGCCGCACGCACCACAGCGCCAGCACCGCGACCGCCAGGGCAATGAGCTGCCCTTCGTGGATGGCGCCGACCAGCGCCACGCGCGCGATCTCGATCAGCGACGCTCCATCCTGGCCTTGATGGGCCAATTGTGCCAGGAACTGCGACTGCGCCACGGGATTGACCAGCATCTGCGGGTCGTCCAGCTGGGGCAGCCACTGGGCCGATGTGCCGCGCAGGGTGGATTCGACGCCGCTGAAGTAGCTATGGTTGACCATGGTGCCGACGACGGCGGTACCGAGCATGCCGCCGATCATGCGCAGGGATTGCAGCAGGGCCGTGGCGATGCCCAGGTGGGTGCGGCCGGCGGTCTGCTGGGCGAAGACGGTGAGGTTGGGCATGATGAAGCCCATGCCTAGCCCTGCCATCATCATGTAGCCGGCGATGAGCCAGTGCGGGGTGTAGTTGTGGGTGGTGACGATGCCCAGGCAGGACGCGGCCATCAGCATGAAGCCGGCGTACAGCATGCGGTTGGGGTTGCGGATGCGGGTGATGATGCGGCCGTTGATGATGCTGCCCACGGTGATGAAGACGACCAGCGGCGTGATGAGCAGGCCGGCGTCCTGCGGCGACAGGCCAAAGCCGCCTTGCAGCAGCAGGGGGGCGTAGAACAGCATCGAATACATGGTGACGCCGACCAGCAGCGCCAGGGTGAACAGCGTGGCCAGGCCGCGGTTGCGGAACATGTCGAAGGGCAGGAGCGGGTGCGGGCAGCGGCGTTCCCACCAGAAGAGCAGGGCGAACGCGGCGGCGCTGCCGATGCCGAGCAGGGCGATGGTGAGGCTGGCGCCTTCCTTGGGCAGCAGTTCGACCAGCAATTGCAGGCCGCCGAGTGCGGCGGCGATGAGCAGGGCGCCTTGCCAGTCCAGCCGGACCTTGCCGGCGGTGTGGTTGCGCAGGTGGGGCAGGTAGCGCGCCACGAAGAAGACGCCGAGGATGCCGATGGGCAGGTTGACGTAGAACACCGAGCGCCAGCCGTAGTGCTCGGTCAGGGCGCCGCCCAGCGACGGGCCGACCGCGTTGGCGATGCCGAAGGCCGAGCTGAGCATGACCTGCCAGCGCAGCCGCACGTGGGGGTCGGGAAACAGGTCGGGGATGGAGGCGAAGGCCGTGCCCACCAGCATGCCGCCGCCGATGCCCTGCAAAGCCCGCGCCAGCACCAGGGTCAGCATGCTGTCGGCGGCGCCGCATAGCACCGAGGCCAGGGTGAACAGGACGATGGCCGCGACCACGAAGGGCTTGCGCCCGTAATAGTCGCCCAGGCGGCCGAAGATCGGCACGGTGATGACCGAGGTCAGCAGGTACGAGGTCGCCACCCAGGCATACAGTTCGAAGCCCTTGAGCTCGGCCACGATGGTGGGCAGGGCGGTGCCGACCACGGTCTGGTCGATGGCCACCATCATCATCACGAAGCACATGCCCAGCATGGCCAGCAGGGTCTGCCGGAAGGGAAGCACCTGGCCGGGCGAATAGGGGGTGCTGGGGTTGGGGGCGGGCATTGTTGGATACGTCAATGATTGATGGATCAATAATTCTAGTCCTACAATCCCCCAGACAGAAAACCGTCAGTTTTCGGGTTGGCGCGCAGGCCGGCCCGATTTGTTACGATAGCGGTATCTGCACGCAGGCCATGCCCGCGTCTTCAGCCCGTCTTTCCTTGGTAGATCCCCCATTTCAGGCGACCCGGCCCCAAGCCCGGCGCACGCGGCGGCATGCCATGCAAGACGGTCAGATCAGGATGTCGGGCGGCAAGCCACGGCAAAGCGTCACTTTCGCGCCCGGCGCGGCGGGTGGCATTCAAGGATTACCAGTCGAGGGTCCGACGGGGCGGCAATGAAAACGTGGTTCAAGCGCATTCTGATAGGCCTGGTGGTGTTGGTTGTCGTGGCCGTCGTTGGCCTGGCCATCTTTTTGCTGACGTTCGACCCCAACGCGTACAAGTACAAGCTCGAAGAGCTTGTCCAGGAACGCTATCACCGCACACTGACGATCGACGGCGAAATCGAGCTGTCGCTGTTCCCGCGCATCGGCCTGTCGGTGCAGGGCGTGTCCCTGTCCGAAGCCAATAGCACCGAGAATTTCGCGTCCATCGAAAGCACCCGACTGGCGGTGGCCGTGTGGCCGCTGCTGTCGAACAGCTTCGTGGTGGACCACGTGGCCATCAGCGGTTTCAAGGCGCGGGTGGTGCGCGGCAAGGACGGCCAGTTCAATTTCAGCAATCTGGTCGGCGGCACGGCCCCGGTGGTCGCCACGCCCGCCAATCCGGCCGAGGCCATTGCCGGCGCGGCCCAGACTGCGGCGCAGGCGCTCACCAATGGCACCTCGCCGGCGGCGCGCAACAACATGCAGATCGACATTGCCGGCCTGGACCTGAAAGACGGCGAAGTGCTGCTGCAGGACGAGATGTCGGGCATGGCGGTGGCGGTCACCAAGATCAACGCCAACACCGGCCGCGTGACGTTCAACCAGCCGTTCGATGTGCGCCTGACGGCCCGCGTCGAAGGCGGCAACCCGCGCATCGATGCCAACCTGACGGGCCAGGCGCTGTTGACGCTGGACCCGTCCGCCAAGCGCTATGCGGCCCAGAAGCTGGACCTGCGCATGGACGGCAAGCTGCCCGGCGCCGAGGCCAAGAGCCTGGCCATGCGCGGCAACCTGGCGTTCAACGGCCAGAAGTCGGCGCTGGATGTGGCCGGGCTGGAACTCGTCTTCCAGGGCGACATCACCGATCCGGCCGCGCGCGCCACCGGTGTCGAGGCCAGCGTGGCGATGCCCAAGCTGTCGATCGACCCGCACAAGAGCCAATTGCAGATCGAAAAGCTGGCCGTGCGCGCCAAGGGCGGCGTGGCCGACGGCCCGTTCGAATTCGCGGTGGATGCACCGGCATTGAACATTTCGCCCACGCAGGCCACCGGCGAAGCCCTGACCGGCCGCGTGCGCATCAGCGGCCTGGACGCGACCTTCGGCCTGAACGGCATCAGCGGCAACGCGACCGAACTGGACATCAAGGAAGCCAAGCTGGACAGCACGTCCAAGAACGGCGAACGCATCGTCAAGCTGACCTTCGCCTCGCCGCTGTCGTTGAACCTGTTGCAGCGCAAGGGCGGCCTGTCCGGCCTGCGCGGCGACGTCAGCATCACCGACCCGGGCCTGCCCAAGGGCAACCTGCAGATTCCCGTGATCGGCAGCCTGAATGTCGACCTGCTCAAAGACCAGGCCAACAGCAAGATCAACGCCGTGCTGGAAGGCGGCAAGTTCGATCTCAGCGCCGACATCACCAAGCTGAGCGACGCGCCGCAGGTGAATTTCGCGCTGGCGGTCGATACGCTGGATCTGGACAAGCTGGTGCCGCCGGTCGCGGCTGCGCCCGCCAAGCCGCCTGCCGACGGCAAGAAAGACGAAAACAAGCCCGCCCAGCCGGCCCCGGCCAAGCCCGCGGACGACTCGATCAACCTGTCGGCCCTGGTCGGCCCCAGCGTGAACGGCACGCTCAAGGTCGGCAAGCTGGTGGTGCGCGGCCTGAAGGCCGACGACGTTGCCGCGGCCGTCAAGCTGGACCGCGGCAAGCTCGATATCTCCAGCCTCACGGCGGGCCTGTACGGCGGCAAGCTGGCTGGCGCCATGTCGGTGGATGCGGCCCAGGGCAACCAGCTGGCCACGAAGATGTCGCTGGCGGGCATCGCCATCGAACCGCTGCTGATGGACCTGGCGCAGAAGAATGTGCTGTCCGGCACCGGCAGCCTGGCGCTGGACCTGAAAACCGGCGGCGCCAACGGCTACGCCATGAAGAGCAACCTGGGCGGCACGTTGCAGGTGCGCCTGCGCGATGGCGCGGTCAAGGGTATCAACCTGACGCAGACCCTGCGCGAATTGAAGGCCGCGCTCAAGCCCGAGTCGCAAGACGAGACCGTGGCGGCCGACACCAGCAAGCAGACCGAGTTCTCGGAAATGGACGCCGACCTGGCCTTCACCAAGGGCGTGGCCAGCGTGAAGCGCCTGAACGTCGTGTCGCCGCTGCTGCGGGTGACGCAAGGCGATCCGGCCACCATCGACTTCGTCAAGGAAGAGCTGGACCTGGTGGCGCGCGCCCGTGTGGTCAACCCGGCCGCCGACCCGGAAGGCAAGGAATTGATCGACCTGAAGGACGTGACCATTCCCGTGCACGTGAAGGGCCCGTTCGACAAGCCCACGTATACGTTGCTCTGGAAGGACGCCATCGGCGGCATTCTGAAGCGCAGCCTGGAAAACAAGTTGCGTGAAGCCGTGACGGGCAAGGGCAAGGGCGGTGCGGCGGTCGACAAGGCGCTCAAGGGCCTGCTCGGCAAATGAGCGACGCCTTCCAGCCCATCGCCCAGTGCGGCCACACGGCACAGCCCGAGGCCGCCGCCTACCACCGGCAATGGCTGGTGGCCAATGATTCGGGCCAGTGGCTGAACCGCGAGCTGTGCCCGCGGCTGGCCGACGTGACGGTTGAATTGCGCCTGGGTTACCTGGTGCTGCGCGCCCCGGGCATGCTGCGCATGGATATTCCACTGGATGTCATCGAAGACGACGACAGCGTGCGCTACAGCATGAAAGTGGGCGAACAGACCATCGACGTGGTCGACGAAGGCGAGCTTGCCGCCGCCTGGATCTCGAATTTCGTGCAGGTGCCCTGCCGCATCATGAAGGTGCATCCGGACACGCCCGTGTCCGCCTGGCCGGCCTGACAACCGGTAGCGCCGCGGGGACCCGCGCGACGCATTCCTGACTTGCCGTTTTCCGACCTGCCGTTACGGCACGGCCAGCTTGCGCTTGTACTCGAAGGCGGTGTGGGCCGCGAGGCCTGCGGCCAGGCCCCAGAAGGCCGACCCGATTCCCCAGAAACTGAACCCGGACGCCGTGGCCAGCAGCGTGATGAGCGCGGCTTCGCGCCGTTGCGGGTTGGCCATGGCGGCCGCCATGCCGCCCATGATCGTGCCCAGCAGCGCCAGGCCGGCCAGTGCGGCCAGCAGGGCGGCCGGCAGGGCCTGGAAGAACACGGCGACCGCGCCGGCCACGATGCTCAGCGCGAAGTAACCCAGGCCATAGGTGGCGGCGGCGATGTAGCGCTTGGACGGATCGGCGTGGGCCTCGGGGCCCGTACAGATGGCGGCGCTGATGGCGCCCAGCGTGACGCTATGGGCGCCGAAGGGGGCAGCCAGCAGGCCCAGGAAGCCCGTGGCGGCGACCAGGCGCGAGGCCGGGGGGCGATAGCCCGCCGCTTGCAGAATGGCCAGCCCGGGCAGGTTCTGCGACGCCATGGCGACCACGAAGAGCGGAATGCCCAGGCTGATCGCGGCCTGCATGCTGAAGACGGGCGTGGTCCAGACGAATTCGGTGAGGTGCCAGTCAAGCTGGTCGACCTGCAGCAGGCCCAGGCCAGCCGCCATGCCGACGGCCACGACCATCACCACCAGCACGGCGTAGCGCGGTGCCCAGCGGCGGCACACCAGATACGCGGCGCACATGCCCAGCACCAACGCCGGCTGCTTGCTGATGTTGGTGAAGACGCCCATGCCGAAATTGAGCAGCACGCCGGCCAGCATGGCGGCGGCGACCTCGCCGGGAATGCGGCGCAGGATGGGGTCGATCCAGCCGAACAGGCCACAGGCCAGGGTCAGGGCGGCCGCCAGCACGAAGGCGCCGATGGCTTCAGGAAAGGGCACGCCGGCCAGCGCGGTGACCAACAGGGCGGCGCCCGGGGTGGACCAGGCCATGACGATGGGCAGGCCCGTACGCAGGCTGTAGGCCGCGCCGCCGAACCCCAGCACCAGGCTGAGCGATCCGATCCAGGAACCGATGCGGGCGGCGTCCAGGCCCGCGGCATGGCCGGCCTGCACCATCAGCACGGCGGTGCCGCCAAAGCTCACCAGCACGGCGACCAGGCCGGCGGCGATGGCCGAGGCGGAAAGGTCGCGGCGGGCGTTGGGGCGGGAGTCGGGGGGATTGAAGCTGGGCTGTGCGGTGTCGCTCATGCGGCACCGGTCAGGCGGCGGTACTTGGCCATGAGTTGTTCCTGGCCTTCTTTCCATTGCGGATGCAGCTCGATGCATTCCACCGGGCAGACCACCTTGCACTGGGGCTCGTCGTGGTGGCCGACGCATTCCGTGCAGCGGTCAGGGTCGATGACGTAGTAGTCCTCGCCCATGGAAATTGCGTCGTTCGGGCACTGGGGCTCGCAAACGTCGCAATTGATGCATTCTTCGGTGATGGTCAGAGCCATGATGGGCGGGGCAGGGGAATTCAGGCTGGGGCGCCGCCATTGTACTGCCGGCCCGCCAGGGCGCCCGGACAAGTCCCTGGCGCCGTCCTGCCATTAGCCGGGTGGGCATGGCCGGGCGCCAAAGTGCAAGAAGAGCGCACAGGGCGCTCTTCGGGGGGATTCGGCGGCGGGGGAGCCCGCAGGATCAGCCCGGCCAGGACTGTTCGCGGCGTTCCTTGGCTTTTTCCTGCAGCCAGCGTTCGACCGAGGGGAACACGAACTTGCTGACGTCGCCGCCCAACTGGGCGATTTCGCGCACGATGGTGCCCGAGATGAACTGGTATTGGTCCGACGGCGTCATGAACAGGGTTTCGACGTCGGGCAGCAGGTGGCGGTTCATGCCGGCCATCTGGAATTCGTATTCGAAGTCGGACACGGCGCGCAGGCCGCGCACGATGACGCGCCCGCCCTGGTCGCGCACGAAGTCCTTGAGCAGGCCGCCGAAGCTTTGCACTTCCACGTTGGGATAGTGGCCCAGCACTTCGCGCGCGATGTCCACGCGTTCGTCGATGCTGAAGAAAGGCTTCTTGTTGCGGCTATGGGCGATACCGACCACGACTTTGTCGAAAAGCGTGGCGGCACGGCGAACCAGGTCTTCGTGGCCTCTGGTCAGCGGGTCGAAAGTGCCGGGGTAAACAGCGATGATCATGCGAGCTCCGTACCGTTATTAGTGGTGTACACCATCCTCCGAAGCTCGGATTATTGATCTATTTGCGCAATGCAGCAAATTTCAGGAGATGGTAGTGGACCGCCCCGGCCTTGTCCTGGCGCAATATCTCGAATCCGTCGGGGGCGTCGATGGCGGTTTCGGCCTCGATGTAGACCAGTCCGTCCTCGGCCAGGATGCCGGGCAGGATCGGCCACAGGCGCGGCAGCCAGCCTTGTCCGAAGGGCGGATCCAGAAGAATGAGGTCAAATCGGGACGCATCCATTCTTTCGGCGACCTGCATCGCATCGCCCACATGGATGCGTATCATGTCGGCTTTGAGCTTGTCGCGTAGTGTCCGCAGCGCGGACGCGGCGGTCTTGTCCCGTTCGACCATCTGCACGTGCGCCACGCCGCGCGAGGCGGCTTCGAACCCCAGGGCGCCGCTGCCGGCGAACAAGTCCAGCACCTGCTTGTCGGCGAATTCGCCGCCCCACAGGTGATTGAGCCAGTTGAACAGCGTTTCCCGCACCCGGTCGGGGGTTGGGCGGAGCGTCTCCACGTCGGGCACGACGATAGGGGTGCGCCGGTATTGGCCCCCGACGATACGAATATACTTGTTACCCATGTTTAGCCGCTTCTTCAAGAAAAAATCCCCTCCGCCCGCCGCGCCGGCCCAGCCCGCGCCGCCGCCAGAGGGCGTGGACACCGCGCCCGGCCCGCAAGCCGGCGCCGAGGCGCCCGCCACTCCCGTCGAATCCCCCGCTGCGGTCCGCGAATTCTCGCCTGCCGCGCCGCCTGAACTGACGCTGCCGGTGCCGGCCGCGTCGGTGCCCGCACCGGCGCCAGCCAGCGTGCCGCAACCGCAACCCGCTTCGGTATCGCAGCCGCCTGCCGCGCAGGCGTTTGTGCCTGCACCTGCGCCGCAACCGGCTGCTGCCGCACCGGTGACGCCAGTTGCCGCAGCGCCGGCCCCCGTGGCGCCGCCCTCGGCTGCGCCGGTGATTGCCGAACCCGTCACTGCCGCGCCCGCAGCGGTCGCACCGCCTGTGCCTGCGCCTCAGCCCGCCATCGTGCCGCCGCAGGTGGCGGCCGCGCCGGTCAGCGCGCCGTCCGCAGCGGTGGCACCGCAACCCGAACCCGAAGCCGCGCCCAAGAAGGCGTCGTGGCTGTCGCGCCTGAAGCAAGGCTTGTCGCGCACCGGTCAAAGCATTGGCGGCATTTTCGTCGGCGTCAAGGTCGACGAGAACCTGTTCGAGGAACTCGAATCGGCGCTCATTATGGCCGATGCCGGGCTGGAGGCCACCGAGAAGCTGCTGACCGCGCTGCGTGCGCGGGTCAAGAAAGAGCGCATCGAAGACCCGGCCAAGGTCAAGGCGGCGCTGCGCCAACTGCTGGCCGACCACCTGCGTCCGCTTGAGCGTGCGTTCGACCTGAAGCAGGCCAAGACGTTGGTGGTGATGATCGCGGGCGTGAACGGCGCCGGCAAGACCACGTCGATCGGCAAGCTGGCGCACACGTTCCAGCGCCAGGGCGCGAGCGTGCTGCTGGCCGCGGGCGATACCTTCCGCGCCGCTGCCCGCGAGCAATTGATCGAATGGGGCAGCCGCAACAACGTCACCGTGATCTCGCAGGATGGCGGCGACCCGGCCGCCGTGGCGTTCGATGCGGTCAATGCCGGCCGCGCGCGCGGCATGGGCGTGGTGATGGTGGATACGGCGGGCCGTTTGCCGACCCAACTGCACCTGATGGAAGAACTGAAGAAGATCCGCCGGGTGATCGGCAAGGCCGACGCCGCCGCGCCGCACGAAGTGCTGCTGGTGGTGGACGGCAATACCGGCCAGAACGCGTTGGCGCAGATCCGTGCGTTCGATGCGGCCATCAACCTGACGGGCCTGGTCGTGACCAAGCTGGACGGTACCGCCAAGGGCGGCACGTTGGCGGCGGTGGCGGCGGGCAGCCAGGGCGTGCGCCCGATTCCGGTGTACTGGATCGGCGTGGGCGAAAGCCTGGAAGACCTGCAGCCGTTCGTGGCGGATGAATTCGCCGGGGCCTTGCTGGCCGACTGATCGATCGGGATGCCGCCGAGCCTGGCGGCACAAGAAAACGCGCCCCACGTGTCCGATGCCGGATACGTGGGGCGCGGTGTTTTTGGCGCTACTTCCAGAAAGGCTTGCTGCCCGCCAGGTCGTCGAAGGCCTTTTGCGCATCGACGGCCAGTTCTTCCAGGCGTGCGCTGATCCAGCCCAGCGCGAACCAGGCTTGCGGGTGCGTGACCGTACACGCTTCGTAGTAGTCCTTGGCGACGGCCAGGTCGTTGATTTCGCCCAGGATGTCCTGCACGCGCGACAGCAGCTTGCGATAGCCGCGTAGCTTGGAAGCGGGCAACAGCGATTCGGCGAAGGCCAGGCTGTAGCGCAGGCGCTTGCCGCGCTTGCGCAGTTCGTGGCGGGTGGGAATGTCCAGCGCAGCGAACTGGGTGCCCTGGTCGGCCACCTTGCTATGCCAGCGGTGCAGGCGCCGGGCAAGCTGTTTGTGCAGCTGCTGCGGGTCCGGCTCGGGGGCCAGCATGGGGATGATGGTGGGTTTGACGCTGGGGCCGGCAACGCCGCCTTGCAGGCGGATGGCCGGCTCGGGCGCAGCGTCGCTGGGCACGCCATTGGCGACGGGGATGCCGTCGGCCAGGGGGACGGCGGGGGGCACGTCCAGGCTCCATTCCAGCAGGTCGAGCAGCCAGGCCTGGAAGGCCTTGCCGCCGGCGATGGCGCGGGCGTCCTGTTCGGGCGGCGCGGCTTCCATGGGAATGACGGGCATGCCGGCGCGCATCAGCGCGGGGGCGACGGTTTCGTTCAGGACGTCCTGGTCGCGGTTGGCGCCGAAGGCGGCGAAGTGCGCGCGCACGCCTTGCAGCAGGGCGTCGGGCACGGGGGCGATCCAGCCGTCGAACAGTTTCCAGCCGGAGCGCAGGCGGCGGATGCCGACGCGCAACTGGTGCACGTGTTCGGAGTTGCCGGCACGGTAGACGCCTTCGGTGTCGACTTCGGCCAGCACGGCGGCGTTGCGGGCGATCTGGTCAAGGCATTCGGCGGCGATGCGGCCCATGGCTTGCGGCGCGGTCATGTCTTCGCGCAGCTTGACGGCGGCGGCGTTGCGCGGGGCCCAGAAGAGGGCGATGGCGCGGGCGCGGCGGGCTTCGAGGTCGTCGCCGGGAATGGCGTCGACGTCGGCCAGGCGCTGGGCGAGCTGGGCGAGGGCATCGCCGCGTTCGGATTTGCTGCGGGGGTCGAGGACGAGGGCGTGGCGCTGCTGCCAGCCGCGGGCGACGGAGAAGATGGCGGCGGGGCGGCCGGAGACGAGTTCGAATTCGAGTTCGGAGATGGGCAGTTCAAGCGCGCCGGCGCGCAGGATGCCGGTGTCGTAGGCGAGTTCGACGGTGCCGTAGCGGGTGCGGACTTTGCGCAGCATGCGCTGGACGTCGGTTTCGTAGCGCAGGCCGAGTTCGCCTTTGATGGCGGCCAGGGCGGCTTCGACTTCGGTGCCGGCGTAGACGGACAGGTCAAGGACGGGGCCGGGTCTGGGGTGGTTCAGTTCGATGCGGGTGATGGCGTTGATGCCGGGCATCTTGAGGGTCTGGACCCAGTCGCGGCCTTCCTGGCGCAGGCGGATGGCGATGCGGGCCCGGGCGAGTTCGCGCTCGGGAGTGTCGAAGTACATGGCGTGCAAGCGGATGCGGGTCGCTTCACGTTGCTTGACCTCTCGAAGCACGGCCTGGCGGGACGCCGTGGGCACGTGCAGCTTCAATTCCTGTTCCGACATGGCGGGGGTGTCCGACGGCAAAAGCCGAGATCTTAGTCAATCGGAGGGGTGTTTTTGATGACGGGTCATATTTTGTTCACATTGAGCTTAGACGGGGTTGCGGTGCGTCAACAAGGGGGGGCGGTGTTGTTGAGTTCTTGAGCCGCGCGTGGCGGGGCAGGCGGGTGAGGGCGGGGCTACGATTGCGGTCCGGAGCCTTCGCTCCGGACTTCCCCGTGCTCATCCTCGTCACCGCCTTCGGCGGTTCCTTCGGATTCCGCCGGGCGCAATCTACACGCCCCGCCCTCACCCGCCTGCCCCGCCACGCGCTCTTGACGGTGATTCGCCTCGGTCCCTGGGGAGGATTGTGTGCTTGGCGTTTTGTTGACGGCTTCTTTGGGGTGGAGGGGGTTGCGGGGCCCGCCTCGCGCCGGCCGCGCGGGCGGCCTTGCGAGGCTTACGCGGTGTCTTGCGTCGTGGGATGACGCTGCGCGCTTGCGGGCAGGCGTGATGAACTGCGTTTGAAACTGCGCAAAAAAAACCGCCCGTTTCCGGGCGGTGCAAAGGAACGTTCTTGGCGCGCTGTATGGGTTACAGGATGCGTTTGCGGGCTTGGGTGATGATCACTTCGGCCAGCACCACCACCACGAAGATGGCGGCCAGGACCAGGGCGACGCGGTCCCATTGGAAGAGGTTCAGTGCGGTGTCCAGGGCCATGCCGATGCCGCCGGCGCCGACCAGGCCGAGGACGGCGGATTCGCGGACGTTGATGTCCCAGCGCAGCAGCACGATGGACCAGAAGGCGGGGCGGATCTGGGGCCAGTAGGCGTACCAGATGACCGAGGCCTTGCTGGCGCCGGTGGCGGTGACGGCTTCGATAGGGCCGCGTTGGGCTTCTTCGATGGCTTCGCCGACGAGCTTGCCGACGAAGCCGATGGAGCGGAACGCGATGGCGAGCGTGCCGGCCAGGGCGCCGGGGCCGAAGATGGCGATGAAGAGCAGGGCCCAGACCAGCGAGTTGACCGAGCGGCTGGAGACGAGGATGAGCCGGGCCAGCATGTTGATGGTTTTGCTGGGGGTGAGGTTGTTGGCCGCGAGCAGGCCGACGGGGACGGCCATGAAGACGGACAGGATGGTGCCCAGGGTGGCGATGTGCAGGGTCTCTACCAGGGCGTTGTGGACGCCGCCGGGGTAGTAGGCCCAGTCGACCGGCCACATGCGCTGGAACAGGTCGGCCATCTGTTCGGGGGCGTCGTAGAGGAACTCGGGGATGACTTCGACGCCGCGGATGGCCTGGACGATGGCGGCGACGACGAGCAGGTAGAGGGCGAAGCGCAAGAGGCGCTGGCCCAGGCTGTAGCGTTGCCAGACGCGCGGGGCGGCGGTGTCGCGCAAGGTGGGGGCGTGGGCGTTCATTGGTCTGCCTCCGCCTTGTTGACGACGGGCTTGGCGGCCTTGGGCTGGCTGGAGCCGATGCCGCGGGCGCCGGCGAAGCGGCTTTGCAGGATGCGGTCAAAGCCCAGGTTGTCCAGGAAGACGGCGCGCACGAAGCCGGCCAGGATTTCGCCCAGCATGATGATGGCGATGAGGGTGAGCAGGATGGCGCTGACGAAGTCGTAGTCAAAGCGCTGGAACGCCGAGAACAGCGTGCCGCCCACGCCGCCTGCGCCGACGATGCCGACCATGGTGGAGTTGCGCAGGTTGGAGTCGAACTGGTAGGTGGCAAAGCCGATGAAGCGGGCGAACACCTGCGGCAGGACGCCGAAGACGATGACGTTGGCGAACGAGGCGCCGGTGGCGCGCACGGCTTCGACCTGCTTGAGCGAGATTTCCTCGATGGCTTCGGTGAAGAGTTTGCCGATGAAGCCGACGGAGGCGACGGTCAGGGCCAGGATGCCGGCCAGGGCGCCGAAACCGACGGCCTTGACGAACAGGATGGCGACGATGACGGGGTGCAGCGCGCGGCACAGGGCGACGAGCGAACGCGCGGGCCACGAGACCCAGGCGGGCATCATGTTGCGCGCGCCGAGCAGGCCGACGGGCAGGGCCAGGAAGATGCCCAGCACCGAGGCGAGCACGGCGATTTCCAGGCTTTCGGCGATGCCCTTCCACAGGGTGGCGGGCTTTTCGAAGTTGGGCGGGAACATGCGCGCCAGGAAGGTGGACGCGTGGCCCATGCCGGATTCGAAGCGGCTCCAGCTGAAGTCCAGCTGGGCCGCGGCGTAGACGGTGTAGAGCACCAGCAAGAGCAGGCCGGCTTTCGCGCGGCCGGACATGGCGAAGGGGCGCGGGCCCCGGGGATGCGTTATTCCAGCCAAGACTCGCCTCCGTAGATGGTCTTGAGCATGGCGGCATCCAGGCCGTGGCCGTCGCCGTCGTAGACGACGTGGCCGCCGGACATGCCGACGATGCGGCTGGCGTAGCGGCGCGCCAGTTCGACGTCGTGGATGTTGACGATGACGGGGATGCCGGTGGCATTGCCCTGGGCGGCCAGCAGCTCCATGATTTCGACCGAGGTCTTGGGGTCGAGCGACGAGGTGGGTTCGTCGGCCAGCAGCAGTTGCGGGCGTTGCATCAGGGCGCGGGCGATGCCCACGCGCTGGCGCTGGCCGCCGGACAGGGCGTCGGCGCGCTGGTCGGCAAAGCCGGCCAGGCCCACGGTGTCCAGCAACGAATAGGCGTGTTCGATGTCTTCGGCTTCGAAGCGGCGGGTCCAGGCCTTGAAGGCGCTGGTGTAGCCCAGCCGCCCGGTCAGCAGGTTTTCCATGACGGTCAGGCGTTCGACCAGGTTGTATTCCTGGAACACCATGCCGATGCGCCGGCGGGCGCGGCGCAGCGACGCGCCGCGCACCCGGGCGAGATCGACGGCGCCATCGCCGGCTTCCAGCACGATTTCGCCGCGGGTCGGCTCGATCAGCCGGTTGATGCAGCGCAAGAGCGTGCTCTTGCCGGTGCCGGACGGCCCGATGATGGCGGTGAGGCCCTGGCCTGCGATCTGCAGGTCGATGCCGTTCAGTACCGGCCGGCCGGCCCGGTATTCCTTGACCAGGCCGGAAATGCGTAGCGACGTCGTCATGCTGATTACTTCTTGCTCTTGGCGGATTCGCGGTCGTAGGCGGCGCGGTTGAAGCTTTCGCCACCGGATTCGGCGACCTGGCGCACGATGGCCCAGTCCTTCTCGTAGGTCACCGGGTAGAAGCGGTCGGCGCCGTCGAAGGCCTTGGACATCTCGGCCGGGAAGCGGTAGTCGTAGAAGCACTTGAGCATCTGGTCGCGGAACTTCGGCTCCAGGTCATGCGCGTAGGCGAACGACGAGGTGGGGAATTTCTCGCTCTTGTAGATGACGCGGAAATCGGCTTCCTTGACCTGGCCGCGTTCGATCATGCGCTTGAACACGTCCGAGGCAACGGCGGCAGCGTCGTAGTCGCCGGAATTGACGCCCATGACGGACTGGTCGTGCTTGCCGGAGAAGACCACCTTGTAGTCCTTGTCGGGCGTCAGGCCTTCCTTGGGGAACAGCGCCACGGGCGCCATGTGGCCCGAATTGGACGACGGCGCGGTGTGCGCCAGCTTCTTGCCCTTCAGGTCGGTCAGCTTCTGGTAGGGGCTGTCTTTCTTGACGATGACGATCAGGTTGTAGCCCTGGAAGCCGTCGGCGTAGCCCTTGACGGCGAACGGCACGGCGCCGGCGATGTTCACGGCGAAGGCGGTGGGGCCGGTGGAAAAGCCGCCCACGTGCAGGCGGCCCGAGCGCATGGCTTCGATTTCGGCGGCGTTGCTCTGCACCTGATAGAACACGACGCGCTTGCCGGTGCATTCGGACAGGTGCTTGGTGAACGGCTTGAAGATGTCTTCATACACGGCCGGGTCTTCGACCGGGGTGTAGGTGAAGACGAGCGTGGACGGCGTCTTCAGCTTGGCCGGGTCGGTGGGCGTGTCGGCCACCAGGTTCTTGTCGGCGTCGCAGTACATCTGGTCGAGGTCGCCCCGGTTGGGGCAGGTGTCGGCGGCCTGGGCGGCGGACGCCCCGAAAGCGAACGCGGCCAGCGAGGCCGCTTGCAGTAGACGCAAAGCGCGCATCGTATGTCTCCTCTTATGGGTATGAATATGACTAGTAACTGAATTCAAACATACGAGTGCGCCGAGCACACTTGGGAAAGTCCCTGCCTTTCTTTTCGGGTTTTGTTCGTTTTGTTCGCTATGCGTTCGTTTTTGCGCGAAAAAAAGCGGGCCCGAATGGGGCCCGCTTGGCTTGCGGTGCGGCGGATCAGGCCCGGTAGCCGAGCTTGCGCGAGATTTCGTGGGCGCAGGCCAGCAGGGGGCGGGCGATGGCGCCGTCCCAGGACACGTCGAACAGGCCGGTGGGGCCCAGGCTGGTCAGCGCCAGCACGATGTTGCCGGTGTTGTCGAACACGGGCACCGACAGGGCGTCCACGCCGGGCAGCGGGTTGCCCAGGGCGCGGGCCATGCCGTGCACGCGGATGTCGGCCAGTTGCGCATCGATATTGGCGCGGCTGGCCTTGCGCGGGGGCGGCACGCTGGCGATGACCGCCGTGTCGCCCTCTTCGCGGGCAATATAGTGCTCGCTGACCTTGGGCGGCAGCCAGGCCGCGAACACCAGGCCGGTGGCCGTATGCAGCATGGACATGACCGTGCCCTTGCGCATGTTCACGTGCA
This sequence comes from Achromobacter sp. DH1f, assembly GCF_000633435.1. Lineage (NCBI taxonomy): Bacteria > Pseudomonadati > Pseudomonadota > Betaproteobacteria > Burkholderiales > Alcaligenaceae > Achromobacter > Achromobacter sp. DH1f. The sequence goes on from NZ_AYMF01000026.1 coordinate 181,513, forward strand.
CCGGGTAGCTGGCCTCGGTCATGTGGATCATGGTGGGGCCGTGCGAGCCCAGCACCGCGATGCCCAGGGTGTGGCCGATCTCGGATTGCAGCTTGGCGATCTCGGGCATGGCGATGCGCACCGGGTCCAGCCGTTGCAGGCTGACCAGGCCCATCTGCAGGGCGAAGGGCCCCAGCTCGTACTGGCCGGTGATGCTGTCCTGCTGCACCAGGCCGACGCGGATGAAGCTGACCAGGTAGGGGTGGGCCTTGGCCGACGTCATGCCGGCGCCGGCGGCCAGGTCGCGCAGGGTCAGCGGCTTGGCCGCGTCGACCAGCGCGGCCAACAGCGGCACGCCCACTTCGATGGACTGGATGCTGCGGCGGCCGTCGTTGGCGGCCGGGGCGGGGGTCTTGGCAGTGGCCACGGTGCGCCTTATGCCGACAGGGCGCGCGGGGCGCGGGCGGCCAGCAGGCGGTCGGCCATTTCCTTGAAGCCGCCGCCGCCATGGAAGGCGGCCACATAGGCGGGCCGGTGCGTCAGGCGGTGCAGTTGCGACTGGATGTTGGCCACGCCGACCGACACCGGGAAGAACGCGAACATGGGTTCGTCGTTGGGCGAGTCGCCGATGAACAGGGTGCTGTCCAGCACGCTGGCCACGTCCAGGCCGAATTCGCGCTGGAACAGGGTGCGGGTCATGGTCAGCTTGTCGTAGTCGCCGAACCAGCCGTTGACGTGGATGGAACTGACCTTGGCCTGGGCCCCGGCGTCCTGGAAGATCTGGACGATGCGGCCGATGTCGGCCTCGGGCAGGGCGGGCACGTCTTCGCAGAAATCGATGGCCAGGTCGGCCACGCGGTAGTCCTGGTCGCTGGCCACGGCCGCGCCGGGCACGTCGGCCAGCACGCGGTCGCGGATGGCGTCCAGCTGCTTGCGGCTGGCCTGGCGCGAGGCCGCGTCGGTCCAGTAGTGGGTGGTCATGCGGCGGGCCTGGCGGTCGTAGGCGTAGTAGAACGCGCCGTTTTCGCCGACCACGGCGCGCACCGGCCACATGCGGGCGATGTGGTCGCACCAGCCGGCCGGGCGGCCGGTGATGGGCACCACCTGGATGCCGGCCTGTTCCAGGCGCTCGAGCGCGGCGTAGGCGTCGGCCGGCAGGCGGCCGTCGGTGGTCAGCGTGTCGTCGATGTCCGTCAGGACGACGCGTATCCCCGCCGCGACGTTCAAAGGCATGGCCGCAAGGGCTTGCATGGCGTTTTTCCTTGGTTTTATAGGGTGTTCTCCGGCCGAAAGTTTAACCGGATGGCCCTGTTTGGGCGGGGCCGTCGCGCCCCGGTAGGGGTTCTGGCGCCGGGGGCGCTAAAATCCGGGCTTTCCTGCCTGGTTTACGTGCCCGCCATGTCCGTCCAGTTGTCCTCCTTGCCCGGCTCCGAGCCGGAATCCTTCGATATTGCCTCGGTCGCCGAGATCATCGCCGAGCTGCGCGCCGGCCGCATCGTCATCCTGGTCGACGAAGAAGACCGCGAAAATGAAGGCGACCTGGTCATGGCCGCCGAATTCGTCACGCCCGAAGCCATCAACTTCATGGTCACCCATGGCCGTGGCCTGGTGTGCCTGACCCTGACCGAAGACCGCTGCCGCCAGCTGGACCTGCCGCTGATGGCCGCCCGCAACGGCACGCGATACGGCACCAATTTCACGCAGTCGATCGAAGCCGCCGTCGGCGTCGAAACCGGCATCTCGGCCGCCGACCGTGCCCGCACCATCCAGGTGGCGGTGGCGCGCGACGCCAAGCCGTCCGACCTGGTCCAGCCCGGCCATATCTTCCCGGTCCGCGCCGTGCCCGGCGGCGTGCTGGTGCGCGCCGGCCACACCGAAGCCGGTTGCGACCTGACCGCCATGGCCGGCCTGACCCCGGCCGCCGTCATCTGCGAAATCCTCAAGCCGGACGGCACCATGGCGCGCTTGCCCGACCTGGTCGAATTCGCCCGTGAGCACGGCCTGAAGATCGGCACCATCGCCGACCTGATCCAATACCGCAGCGAGCACGAGTCCATCGTCAAGCGCGTGGGCAAGCGGCCCATGCAGACCGCCTGGGGCGTGTTCGAGGCCGTGGCCTACGAAGACGCGGCCACCGGCTCGGCCCACCTGGCGCTGGTGCATGGTACCGTGACGCCGGACGTCGAAACGCTGGTGCGCGTGCACGAGCCGGCCTCGGTGCTGGACGTACTGGACACCGGCGCCAGCCCGCACAGCTGGGGCGTGGCGCAGGCCCTGCAGACCATTTCCCAGGCGCCGGCCGGCGTCCTGGTGCTGATGAATTGCCAATCGTCCACCGAACATCTGTTCGCGCAGATCGCCGGCTGGAGCGACCCCAAGGCCAATGCCAACCCTGCCAACGCCGACCGGTTCGGCCTGCGCACCTACGGCATCGGCGCCCAGATTCTGCGCGACCTGAACGTGGGCCAGATGAAGCTGCTGGCCCGTCCGCGCAAGATGCCCAGCATGGCGGGCTTCTCGCTCACCATTACGGGTTACGATTGCGACCCTCTGCATACTCCCGCAACACACTGAAGGCCGACACATGAACCCTTACATCCTTACCCCCGACCTGAACGGCGAAGGGCTGCACATCGGCATCGTACGCGCCCGCTTCAATGAAGAAATCGGCCAGGCCGAACTCGAAGCGTGCCTGAAGGAACTGGCCGAACTGGGCGTGGACGAGCGCGACGTGATGGTCGCCACCGTGCCCGGCGCCCTGGAACTGGGCGTGGCCCTGTCGCACATGGCCGAAACGTTCGAATTCGACGCCCTGATCGCGCTGGGCGCCGTCATCCGCGGCGAAACCTATCACTTTGAAGTGGTCAGCAATGAAATGGCCACTGCAATCACCCGCATCTCCCTCGAAACCGGCATTCCGGTCGCAAACGGCGTGCTGACCGTGGACACCGACGAGCAGGCGCAAGCCCGCGCCGCCGGCAAGGGCCGCGACTGCGCGCAGGTGGCCGTTGAAATGGCCAACCTGGTCGCCGCACTGGAGCCCGAGGAAGAAGACGAAGACGACGAAGACGAGGACGAAGATTTTGACGACGAAGAAGACGACGACCAGCGCTGATAGCGCGGCGCAAGCCCGCGCCAACGCGCGCAGCGCACGCCGCCGTGCACGCGAATTCGCGTTGCAGGGCGTTTACGCGTGGCTGCTGCGCGGTGGCCAGGGCACGCAGGACGCCGGCGAGATCGACGCCCATCTGCGCGACACCGAGGATTTTTCCGAGGCCGACGCCCAGTGGTTCAAGACCTTGCTGCACGGTGTCCTGCGCGAAGCGCCCACGCTGCGCGAGCGGTTCACGCCCTACGTCGACCGCCCGCTGGCCGAGTTGTCGCCCGTCGAACATGGCATCCTGCTGATCGGCAGCTTCGAACTGATTCATCACGTCGAAGTGCCGTACAAGGTTGCCATCAATGAAGCCGTGGAGCTCGCCAAGTCGTTCGGCGGCACCGATGGCTTCAAGTTCGTCAACGGCGTGCTCGACAAGCTGGCTGCCGACGTGCGCGCGCACGAAATTAAGAGGTAGCCCCCCCGGAGCGCTGCGCGCTTCCCCCCAAGGGGGGCGCCGCAGCGGACCGGCGGAGCCCGGATCCGCGCGGCCCGGGTCTGGGGAGACCCATTTTTCTTGGGGAGGCGTGCATCCCTGGGGGCTTGCTTCCCCTTCCTTGCCGGAGCGGTCCTCCCTTTGGAACGTGGCTCCGGTTTGGGAGTCAATACCGGCCGCTGCGCCGGACTGCGGAGTTGCCGTGGCGTCCGAATTCGACCTGATCGCGCGCTATTTCACGCGTACCGCTCCGACCGGCCTGCTGGGCGTGGGCGACGACTGCGCGCTGTTCCCTGTGCCGACAGACGAACAGGTGGCCACCAGCACCGATCTGCTGCTGGAAGGCCGGCATTTCTTTCCCGACGTTGATCCCAAGGCCCTGGGGCACAAGGCCCTGGCCGTGAACCTGTCCGACCTGGCCGCCATGGGCGCACGCCCCATCGGCTGCGTGCTGGGGCTGGCGCTGCCCAGGCTGGATGAACCGTGGCTGGCCGCCTTTGCCGAGGGCTTTCATGCGCTGGCTGCCGTCCACGGCTGCCCGCTGATCGGCGGCGACACCACGCGCAGTTCCCATGATCTGGCCATCAGCGTGACCGTGTTCGGCGCGGTGCCCGCAGGCGCCGCCTTGCGCCGCGACGCGGCGCAGGCCGGCGACGACATCTGGGTGTCTGGCGAACTGGGTGCTGCTGACGTGGCGTACCGGCTGCTGGACGGCCAATACCCCGCCGATCCCGAGCGCCTGGCGGCCACTCGCGGCGCGCTGGAGTGGCCTGAACCGCAGGTGGCGCTGGGCCTGGCGCTGCGCGGCATTGCGCACGCCGCCATCGATATTTCCGACGGCCTGTTGCAGGACCTGGGCCACATCCTGGCCGCCAGCCGGGTGGGTGCGGTGCTGCATGAAGACCGCCTGCCGGCCGCCGCCGCGCTGGCCGGGCTGTCGTTGGATGCCGTGCGCCGTGCGGTGCTGGGCGGCGGCGATGTCTACCAGCTTTGCTTCACCGCGCCGGCAGCCCGCCGTGACACCGTGCTGGCCGCCGCGCGGACGGCCGGCGCGCGGGTGACCCGGGTGGGCGGCATCGTGGCGCACGATCCGGCCCAGGACGCGATGCAGGCTTCCGCCGTCACGCATACCGGCGGCTCGCCCGAGATACCGGGGGCGGCGCGGCCTCGCCTGGTGGTGCTGGATGCCACGGGCCAGCCGCTGGCGCAGTTGCCCGCGGGGTTCGATCACTTCCCAGGGGCATGACAGGGGCCTTCACCGCCTGACTCCGCCATCCCTTTTCCGCCACCTTCAAACCCAACCATGCCGTCTTCCTCCCCCCGTTCCCCTTCCATGCGCGAACGCTCGCGCGCCGTGTACCCGTCCCTGGCGTGGGTCTGCCGTGATCCGGGCCGGTTGATCGCCTTTGGGCTGGGCAGCGGCCTGGTGCGTCCCGCGTCGGGCACCTGGGGCACGCTGCTGGCCTGGGCCATCTGGGTGGCGGCCGCGCCCGCCGCGTCCGACCTGGCCATCGGCATCTTCCTGGCGCTGGCCTTCCTGTACGGCTGCTGGGCCTGCGACCGGGTCGGCCGCGAACTCCAGCAGCCCGATCATGTCGGAATGGTGTGGGACGAGATGGTGGCCTTCTGGCTGGTGCTGTGGCTGACGCCGGCCGGCCTGTTGTCGCAGGCCTTGGCGTTCGTGCTGTTTCGCACCTTCGACATCGTCAAGCCGCCGCCCATCAAGTTCTTCGACGCCCGCCTGAAGGGCGGCTTTGGGGTAATGTGGGACGATATCGTCGCGGCCGGATACGCCTTGCTGATCATGGCGTTGGTCGTGCGCACAGGAGTCTTGGGATGAACCAGCAACACGAAAGCACGCGGTCCAATCTGTCTGCCGAACAACTGGCGCAAGCCACCGCGCTGGGCCTGGCCGAGCGGGTGGGCGACACGCTGCGGCGCCAGGGCCTGGTCCTGGGTACGGCCGAGTCCTGCACCGGCGGCCTGCTGGCAGGCGCGGTGACGGCGGTGGCGGGGTCCAGTGAATGGTTCGACCGTGGCTTCATCACCTACAGCAACGAGGCCAAGGTGGCCGAGCTGGACGTGTCGCCCGATGCCTTGCATCACTTCGGCGCGGTCAGCGAACCGGTGGCGCTGGAAATGGCCAATGGCGTGCTGCTGGCGGCGCCGGCCGCGCAGGTGGCGGTATCCACCACCGGCATCGCTGGCCCGGGCGGGGCCACGCCGGGCAAGCCGGTGGGCATGGTGTGCTTTGGTTTTGCCATGCGGGTGGGCGACGGCATCAGCAGCCGCGCGGTGACCCATGTGTTTCCCGGCGACCGGGCGCAGGTGCGCCAGGCGGCCGTGGAGTTCGCGTTGCGCGGCGTGTTGGAATTGCTGGGCGCGCCGGTCAACCGGCGCTGAGCTGCACCGCGCCGATCAACGTACCGCGTTGATCGCGTCGCGCAGGCCGCGAGCGGCCTGGCCGGCGGCGTCGCGCCAGTCGTCGCCGCCGCTGGCGTAGATGATGGCGCGCGACGAGTTGATCATCATGCCGCTGCGCGCGGCGTTGGCGCCGGCGTTGACCGTGGCGGTGATGTCACCGCCCTGGGCGCCGATGCCGGGCACCAGCAGCGGCACCGCGTCGCCGATGCGCTGGCGCACCGCGGCCAGCTCGTTCGGGAAGGTCGCGCCCACCACCAGGCCGCATTGGCCGTTGGCATTCCATTTGTCGGCCACCAGCCCCGCCACGTGCAGGTAGAGGGGTTCGCCGTTATCCATTTTCAGGAATTGCAGGTCGGACCCGCCCGGGTTGGACGTGCGGCACAGCACGATCACGCCGCGGTCGCGCCAGGCCAGGTAGGGCTCGACCGAGTCCAGGCCCATGTAGGGGCTGACGGTCAGGGCGTGCGCCTGGTAGCGCTCGTAGGCTTCGCGGGCGTAGTTTTCGGCGGTGGAGCCGATGTCGCCGCGCTTGGCATCCAGCACGATGGGCAGGTCGGGGTGCTTGTCGCGGATGTGCTGGCACAGGGCTTCGAGCTGGTCTTCGGCGCGGTGGGCGGCGAAGTAGGCAATCTGGGGCTTGAAGCTGCAGGCGTACGGCGCGGTGGCGTCGACGATGTCGCGGCAGAACTGGAAGATCGCGTCGGGCTTGTCCTGCAATTCGCGCGGAAAGCGCTGCGGATCGGGGTCGAGCCCGACTTGCAGCAGCGAGTTGCGGGAGGTCCAGGCGTGTTCGAGTCTTTGGAGGAAATTCATGGGGGTGTTCAGTGCAGTTTGACCCGGGGTCGCGTGCGCCGCATGAGCAGGCGGGCCAGGGCCAGGGAGGCGGTGCGCGAGATGCCCAGCACCGCTTTGTGGTGCATCAGGTGCAGGCTCATGTACATCAGGCGCGCCAGTGTACCGCTTACGAAGAGGCCCCGTCCGGCCAGCTTGCCCATCAGGCTGCCCACGCCGGCGTCCTGGCCCAGCGACACCAGCGAGCCGTGGTCTTCGTAGACGTAGGGCTTGGTGGGTTCGGCCGTGCCGCGCAGGCGGGCGGTGATTTTCTTGGCCAGGTAGTCGGCCTGCTGGTGGGCGGCCTGGGCGCGGGCGGGTACCGTGCGGCCATCGCGCCAGGGCGCGGCGCAGCAGTCGCCCAGCGCCAGGATGTGCGGGTCGGCGGTTTCCAGGCGTTCGTTCACTTCGACCTGGCCCAGCTTGTTCAGCGGCAGGTCCAGGTCAGCCAATAGCGCCGGGCCCTTGATGCCCGCCGCCCACATGCAGAGCTGGGCGGGGAAGGTACGGCCGTCGGCGGTCTTGACTGAATCGGCGGTGACTTCGGACACGCGGCAGGCGGTTTCGACGCGGATGCCGAGTTCGGTCAGGCGGGTGGTGGCCGCGGTGGAGATCTTTTCGGGCAGCGCCGACAGGATGCGCGGCGCGCCTTCGACCAGCGTGATGGCCAGGTCGCGTTCGGCGCGGAAGTTCGGCAGGCCGTAGGCGCTGACGACGTGGCTGGCTTCGGTGAGTTCGACCGCCAGTTCGACGCCCGTGGCGCCGCCGCCGACGATGACGAGGTCAAGGCGGGCGGACGGGTCGCGCACCTTGGCCTGGTCGACCAGCGCCATGGCCTTGAGCATGGTCAGGCGGAACTGTTCGGCGTTTTCGGTGGTGTCCAGCGTCACGGCGTGGTCGGCCGCGCCGGGGGTGTTGAAGAAGTTGGACGTGCTGCCCAGGGCCAGTACCAGGGTGTCGTACGCGAGTTCGCGGCGCGGCAGGACTTCCTGGCCTTGGGAATCGGACACCGGGTCGACGGTGACCAGGCGGCGCTCGCGGTTGACGCCGACCAGCCGGCCCTGCGCGAACGAAAAGCCGTTCATGTGCGCCAGCATCAGGTAGGACAGGCCTTCCTGGTGGATATCGAGCGTACCGGCCGCTGCTTCGTGCAGCGACGGCTTCCAGATGTGGAACGGGCGGCTGTCGACCAGGGTGATGTGCTGGCGGCCGTGGATGCGGCCGAGCTTGGCGGCAAGTTCGAGGCCGCCGGCACCCCCGCCGACGATGACAATGCGTTCCGGAGAAGCGGGCTTGGTGTTGGGCATCATGGCTCCCAGTATAGAGGCGCCGTTACGGGCGCGGGGGCCGGGGCGGGCAAGCCGGCGTCCGACTTTCAGTGCATGACGAACCGGCTCACGGCCACGCCGACCCACACGGCCACCGTGAACAACAGCAATAGCATAACGGCGGCGCTGCCCAGGTCCTTGGCGCGGCCCAGCAGCGGGTGGGTGTCGACCGACAGCGCGTCGGCCAGCGCCTCGACCGCCGAATTGAGCAGTTCCACCGCCAGCACCAGGATCACGGTGCCGATCAGGAAGAACACTTCGACGGTGGTGCGCCCCAGGAAGAACGCGGCGGGGATGAGCAGCACGGCCAGCGCCAGTTCCTGGCGAAACGCCGCCTCGTACTTGATGGCGGCCTTCAGGCCCTGCAGCGAATAGCGCAGCGCGTTCAGGATGCGGCGCAGGCCGCCGGTGCTTTTGTAGGGCGAGTGGTGCGGATTCGTGGACATGGGGTGCGTAATAAGGCCGGGTGTGGCGGCTTTTTACCAGATATGGGTTGCTGCCGTGGTTTGGCTTTGCGGTCGTGCCTTTGCCGCCGTCATGGAACGCGTTTTAACGTAATACTACGTTACGTTTTGCCTTCGCCGCGGCCATACGATACGCTGGCGCGAATTCCCACCCACGCGCCGGGCTGCAGGCCTTTCGGCAGACGCACGACGGCGATCTTTTGGCACTGCAATCCATGCTCGAACGTTTGAATACGGAGTCGTTGACGCGTCTGCCTGCAGACGTGGAGAAGCCCCCCTATGACCGCAGCCGGCTCACGCCCGGCATCGTGCATCTGGGGCTGGGCGCATTTCACCGTGCGCACCAGGCGGTGGCCACCGACCTGGCCATGGCTGCCACGCAGGACCTGTCCTGGGGCATCCTGGGCGTGTCGCTGCGCAGCGCCGCCACGCGCGATGCGCTGACGCCGCAGGACGGCCTGTACACGCTGGCGCTGCGCGACACCGCGCCGGGCGGCGAGCCGCGCGAACAATTGCGCGTGGTGGGGGCGGTGCAGCGCGTGATGGTGGCTGAAGAAGACCCCAACGCGGTGCTTGAACGCATCGCCTATCCGCAGACCCGCATCGTCAGCCTGACGATCACCGAGAAAGGCTACAGCCACGAGCCGGCCACGGGCCACCTGCGCTGGGACGATCCGGACATCCTGCACGACCTGGACGACCCGATCCGGCCGCGCAGCGCGATCGGCCTTTTGGTCTATGGCCTGGCGCTGCGCCGCGAACGCGGTCTGCCGCCGTTGACGCTGCTGTCCTGCGACAACCTGCAGGCCAACGGCGACACCCTGCGCAGCCTGGTGCTGGCCTTTGCGCTGCGCATCGACGCGGCGCTGACGGGCTGGATCGACAAGCACTGCACCTTTCCCAATTCCATGGTGGACCGCATCGTGCCGGCCACCCGAGACGAAGATCGCGCGCGCATCGCGCAGCGGCTGGGCGTGGAAGATGCCTGGCCGGTGGTGGGCGAGCCCTACCTGAATTGGGTGATCGAAGACAAGTTCGCCACTGGTCGCCCTGCCTGGGAAGCGGCGGGCGCAACGTTCGTGACCAACGCCGCCCCCTACGAGCGCCTGAAGCTGCGCATGGTCAACGGCCCGCATTCGGCGCTGGCCTATCTGGGCGGCTTGCTGGGCATTGCCACGATCGGCGAGGCGGCGGCGCTGCCGGCCTTGCGCGGCTTTCTGGATGACATGATGCGCTGCGAGATCGCGCCGACGCTCAAGGGCATTCCGGACGTGGGGCTGGAAGGCTATCGCCACCGCTTCCTGGGGCGAGTGGTGAACCCTGAACTGCCGCAACTGACGCGGCAGGTCGCCATGGACGGCTCGCAGAAGCTGCCGCAACGGTTGCTGGCCACCATCCGCGAACGCCTGCGCGGTGGCGACGACATTCGCCGGCTGGCGGTGGCGGTGGCCGCCTGGCTGCACTATCTGCGCGGCGTGGACGAAACGGGCGCGCGCCATCCCATCCAGGACCCGCTGGCCGCGCCGTTGGCCAAGCTGCTGGCGCGGGCCGACGTGGCGGCGCGCGCGGCGGCGCCCAACCAGGCCGCGCATCGCCGGGCCATGGTGCTGGCGGGTTATCGCCCGGTGTTTGGCGACCTGGGTAAAAAGCCGGTGTTCATCGCCGCGCTGGCCGCGCAGCTGGAAACGTTGCGCGAGCACGGCGTGCTGCATGCCTTGCAGGAAGTCGCGCGTGAGCCGCAAGCCGCGGCGCCGATACCGGACGAAGGCGAGGCCGCGGTGGCGGCGTCTGTGCGCGAGCCGGCGGGCGTCGGCGCGTAAACAGCGGGTCGTCGGTACGCACCATCGGGCGCTTGCGGGCGCCCGATGTTCTTTGGGGGCATCCCGGCCCTAGTCGCTACACCCCCAGGTATTGCAGCAATCGAGGTTCGTCGTCGATGAAGGCCTGCGACGTGCCCGTCCAGGCCACGCGGCCCTTTTCCACGATGGCATGGCGGTCGGCCGTGGCCAGCAGCGGTTCAAGATTCTTGTCGATGCACAGCACCGCCAGGCCCGTGCGCTTCAGGCTTTCCAGCGCCTGCCAGATTTCTTCGCGTACCACCGGCGCCAGTCCTTCGGTGGCCTCATCCAGGATCAAGAGGCGCGGGTTGGTGAGCAGCGCCCGGCCGATGGCCAGCATCTGCTGTTCGCCGCCCGACAGGTGGCTGCCCAGATGGCGCGCGCGTTCGCCCAGCCGCGGGAACAGGCCGTAGACCCGGTCCAGCGTCCAGGGGGCTGCCAGGCCCTGGCGGTTGTGGGCGGTGGCGACCAGGTTTTCGCGCACCGACAGATTGGGAAACACGTGGCGGCCTTCGGGCACCAGGCCGATGCCGCACTGCGCCACCTTGTACGAGGGCAGCGGCGTGATGTCGCGGCCGTCGAACGCGATAGCGCCGCGGCTGGCGCGGTTCAGGCCCATGATGGCTTTGACGGTGGTGGACTTGCCCATGCCGTTGCGCCCGAGCAGCGTCACGAATTCGCCCGGCCCGATGTCCAGGTCGATGCCGAACAGCGCCTGGCTGGCGCCGTAGTGCGCGGTGACGCCGCGCAGCGACAGCAGCGGCGTGGCGGCCGTGGTCGCGCCGGCGAAAGGCGCGCCGGCATGCCGGGCGCTGTCCACGGTGGCGCTCAGGGTGTGGTTGGCCGCGTGGTTCATGCCGCCGCTCCCGCCAGGGCGCCTGGCGCGCGGCGCCCGGCATGGCCGCGTTCGCTGCCCAGGTAGCATTCGCGCACCTGCGGATCGCGACGGATGTCGTCGGCGCTGCCGCAGGCCAGGGCGCGGCCATACACCAGCACCGTGATGCGGTCGGACAAGGCAAAGACGGCTTGCATATCGTGTTCCACCAGCAAGATGGTGTATTGCCCGCGCAGCCGTTGCAGCAGCCGCGTCATGGCTTCGGATTCGTGCTGGCTCATGCCCGCCATGGGCTCGTCCAGCAGCAGCAGGGTGGGCTGGCACGCCAGCACCATGGCCAGCTCCAGCTGGCGCAGTTCGCCATGCGCCAGTTCGCCGGCCGGGGTGTTGGCGCGGGCCGCCAGCCCGGCCAGTTCCAGCGCCTGGTGCGCCGGATCGCGCAGCGCGGGCGTGGCCAGCACCGGCCGCCAGAAGCGAAAGCTGTGGCCGCGCCGCGCCTGCACCGCCATGATGACGTTTTCCAGCGCGGTAAAGGGCTTGAACACGGAAGTGATCTGGTACGAGCGCGCCAGGCCGTGGCGCACGCGCTTGTCGACCGGCATGCGGGTCACGTCGACCCCGTCGAGCCGCACGCGGCCGCCGTCGGGCCGCAGTTCGCCGCTCAATTGGCCGATCAGCGTGGTCTTGCCGGCGCCGTTGGGGCCGATGACGGCGTGCAGTTCCCCGCTGGGCACGTCCAGCGACAGGTCGTCGGTGACGGTCAGGCCGCCGTAGCGCTTGACCAGGTGTTCCACGCGCAGGGTACTCATCGCGGTTCTCCGGTGGGGCGTGGGGCAGGCCGCAGGCCGCCCAGACGCCAGGGCTTGTCCGACAGGCCGCCATACAGGCCGCGGCGCGACACCAGCACCACGGCCACGATGAACAGACCCATCACCAGCATCCAGTGGTCGGTCAGCAGCTTCAGGCCTTCTTCGAGCAGCAGGAAAGCCAGGGCGCCCGCGACCGGGCCGAACAACGTGCCCAGGCCGCCCAGCGCCACCATCACGATCAGTTCGCCCGAGGTCGTCCAGGCCAGGTACGACGGCGACACGTACAGCGTCAGGTTGGCCAGCAGCACGCCGGCCACGCCGCACACCATGGCCGATATCACGTAGGCCGCCAGCCGGTAGCGCAGCGTGGCAAAACCCAGCGCGCGCATGCGCCGCTCGTTGGCCTGGCAGCCGCGCAGCGCCATGCCGAAGGGCGCGTGCACCAGACGGTGCAGCGCGGCCAGCGTGAGCAGCAGCACGCCAAATGCGGCCAGGTATAGCGCCAGCGGCGTATCCAGCCGGAACAGGCCGAAGTCGCTGCCGGAAAACAGCGACATGCCGTCGTCGCCGCCAAAGCCTTCCAGCCCCGTCGCCAGGAAATAGAACATCTGCGCGAAGGCCAGGGTGATCATGATGAAGGCGATGCCTGACGTGCGCATGGCGACGTAACCGCTGACCAGGCCGACCACGGCGCAGGCGCCCAGGGCGGCGGCCAGGTGCAGCCAGCCGTTGTCGATGCCGTAGTGGTTCAGCACGCCCACGGCATAGGCGCCCAGGCCCAGGTACAGCGCATGGCCGAAGCTGACCATGCCGCCATAGCCCAGCAGCAGATTCAGCGCCAACGCCGCGATGCCGTACACCAGCACACGGCCGAACAGCGCCAGCAGGAAGGGTTCGCCCTGCCACTGCGCATACAGCGGCACCAGGGCCAGCGCCAGCAGCAGGATGCCGGCGGCCAGCTTGCGTGCAGAAAGTTCAAGCATGTTGCGCGCCCCTTATCCGTGCCGCACGGGAAACAGGCCTTGCGGCCGCATCGCCAGCACCAGCGCCATGACGATATAGATCAGCATCGATGCGATTGCCGGGCCGGCCGCGTTGGCGGCGGCGGGCGACAGCGCCGCGCGCAGCAGGGCCGGCAGCAGCGCGCGGCCCAGCGTGTCGATCAGCCCCACCATCAGCGCGGCCAGGAAGGCGCCGCGTACCGAGCCGATGCCGCCGATGACGATCACCACCAGCGTCAGGATCAGGATCGGCTCGCCCATGCCGGTCTGCGCCGACAGGATCGGCCCGGCCATCAGCCCCGCCACGCCGGCCAGCACTGCGCCCAGCACGAACAGCAACGTGTTCAGCCGCGCGATGTTCACGCCCAGCGCGCCCACCATCATGCGGTCGGTCGACCCCGCGCGGATCAGCATGCCCAGCCGGGTACGGTGGATCAGCACATAGCAGCCCGCGGCCACCGCCAGGCCTGCCACGATGATGAGAAAGCGGTAGAGCGGATACGTGACGCCCAAGAGATCGATGGTGCCGGACAGCCACGACGGCAGTCCCATGCTGATGGGCGCGGGGCCCCAGATGATGCGCGTGAGCTCGTTGAAGAACAGGATGAAACCGAAGGTGGCGAGCACCTGGTCCAGGTGTTCGCGCGGATACAGCCGCGCCAGCGCGATGCGGTCCAGCAGCAGCCCCAGCAGCGCCATGCCGGCCACCACGGCGGCGGCCGCGAGCAGGAACGAGCCGGTGTGGCGGAACACGGTGGCCGCGATGAAGGCGCCCATCATGTACAGCGAGCCGTGCGCCAGGTTGATGAAGTTCATGATGCCGAACACCAGCGTCAAGCCGGCGGCCAGCAGGAAAAGCAGGATACCCAGTTGCAGGCCGTTCAGGGCCTGCACCAGCAGCAGCGTCGCGGACATGGAGCCTTACCTCTCATCTGCCTTGGCGGCCCGGTTGCGCGGGCCGCCAGGGCTTCATTTCATGACGCACTGCGTGGCGTACTGATCCGAGACCTTGGACAGGTCGGGAAAGATGGGGCCCTTGTTGACGAAGCCCACCTTGCCGTCCGCGCCCTGCGCCACGTCGGCACGGAAGAATCCGGCCACCGGGAAGTGATTGGGCTGATAGCGGAATTCACCGCGCACCGATTGAAAATCGGCGGCTTCCAGCGCGCGGCGCAGCGCGTCCTTGTCGTCGACCTTGCCGCCGGTGCGCTTGAGCGCCGAGCCGATCAGCTGCGCCGCATCCCACGATTGGGCGGCGTAGCTGGAAGGCTCGCGACCGTATTTCTGCCGGAACGCGGCGGCAAAGGCCTTGTTGGCGGCGTTGTCCAGGTCGGGCGAGTACGGCACGTTGGTGACCGCGCCCAGGGCGTCTTGCCCCAAGGCGGGCAGCGTCGCGCCGTCGATGGTGTCGACCGACAGCAACGGGATCTTGCCGAACAGGCCCGCCTGGCGGTACTGCTTGACGAAGTTCACGCCCATGCCGCCGGGAAAGAACACATAGGCGGCATCAGGCTTGGCGTCGGCCAGGGCGGCCAGCTCCACGGAGTAGTCGGGCTGGTTGACCTGGGTGAACACCTCGTTGACGACCTGGCCTTGGTAGAAACGCTTGAAGCCGGCCATGGCATCCTTGCCGGCCTGGTAGTTGGGCGCCAGCAGGTAGACCTTCTTGAAGCCCATCTGGTTGGCCATTTCGCCGCTGCCTTCGTGGCGCTGGGTGTTGTTCCACGAGGTCGAGAAAAAGAAGGGCGAACAGTCCTTGCCGGCCAGGTTGGTGGGGCCGGCGTTCGAGCCCACCAGGAACACCCCGGCGCTGGTGACGGGCCGCGCCACGGCCAGCATCACGTTGGAATACACCACGCCGGTGATGATCGGCACCTTGTCGCTTTGCACCAGCTTGCGCGCGGCCTGTACGCCGACTTCGGGCTTGAACTGGTCGTCTTCCTTGATGACCTGCACGGGCACGCCGCCCAGCTTGCCGCCGCCTTGTTCCACGGCCAGCATGAAGCCGTCGAGCTGATCCTGCCCCAGCACCGAGCCGGGGCCGGTCAAGGTGGTGAGCAGGCCGATCTTGACGTCGGCCCAGGCAGGCGCGCCGTGGGCCAGGCCCAGGGCCGCCAAGGCGGCCAGCAGATGGATGCGTTTCATGGTGATTCCCCTTGCGTTGCCGTGTCTCACGGTCATGTGGTGGCGATGCGGCGTTCAGCGGCCCAGGCCGAAGAACGCCACGGTGTTGCCGAACAGAATCTTTTGCTGCACGGCCGGCAGCAGGCCGGAATGCGAAACCAGTTTGCCGACTTCCTGTTCGCCCAGCGGGTACGGGTAGTCGGACCCCAGCAGCACGCGGTCTTCGCCCATGACGTCGATCAACAGGCGCAGCGAACGCGGGTCGAACACGGCGCTGTCGACGTAGAAGCGGTCGGTGTAGGACGAAGGCAGTTGCGGGCAGTCTTGGCGAATGATGTCGCGATGGCGCCAGGCGTTGTCGACGCGGCCCAGTAGAAAGGCAAAGCTGCCGCCGCCGTGCGCGAAGCACAGCTTCAGGCTGCGCGGAATGCGCTCGAAGGCGCCGGACAGAATCAGCGACAGAATGCCAAGCTGCGTTTCGGCGGGCATGGCGACCAGCCAGGGCAGCATCCATTTCTTCATGCGGCCGTCGGTCATCATGTCCCAGGGGTGCACCAGCACCGGGATGTCATCGTGGGCGCAGTGCACCAGGAACTGCACCAGCGTGTCGTCATCGAGATCACGCGGGCCGACGTGGTTGCCGATCTGCACGCCCAGGTGGCCGGCGGCGCGGGCGCGCGAGGCTTCGCGGCAGGCCAGGTCCAGGTCTTGCAGCGGCACCTGGGCCAGGGCCTTCAGGCGGGCGGGGGCGTGGGCGCAGTGTTCCAGCGCCAGGTCGTTCATGCGGGCGGCCCAGTCGGCCGCAGCCTGGGCCGGGTAGGTGTAGCCGAACATGACGGGGGTGGCGCACAGGATCTGCACGTCAACGCCGTGGCGGTCCATCTGCGCCACGCGCAGGGCCGGGTCCCACAGGGTGGCGTCGACGGGGCGGAAGGGGCGGTCGCCGGCCATGATCTGGCCGGTCGAGCCATCGCCGTCGCGCCGCAGCCAGGGGGCATTGACGGGGTCGAGCGCGGCCGCTTCCTGCCGCGTGATCGGCGGAAAGAAGTGGGCGTGCATGTCGATTTTCTGGGTCATGGGCAAGGCGTGCAAAAGGCGTGGGATGAAGGCGGCTTGTCGCGGGTGGGGCAACGGGATGCGCGAGGGCAAGCGCGGGTCAGGCAAGCGGCTGTCGTTCCACAGACAGCCGGGGTCAAACCAAGGCGCGGGGTCAGGCGGGCGCTGGCTGCGTGGCCGGGGCTTGTGCCTTGCCGGGGTGGATGGCGCCGCAGCCGGGGCAGGTGCGTTTCTGTTCGCTGCCGTAGAAGCCCTGGAACAGGGGCGGCAGGTCGGTGACGATGCTTTTCAGTTGGACTTCGACGCGGTGCACCAGGTGGCCGCAGTGGGGGCAATACCACTCGAAGCCGTCGAGCAGGCCCTGCGGGCGCTGGCGTTCGATGACCAGACAGGCGCTGTCGGTTTCAGGGCGCTGGGGGGAATGGCGCACGTGGGGGGGCAAGAGGAAGATGTCGCCTTCCTTGAGGTCGACGCGTTCGGGCTTGCCGTCGATCCACAACGAAAGCCAAGCGTTGCCGCGGACCTGGTAGAAGAATTCCTCGAGCGGGTCGTCGTGATAGTCGGTGCGGTGGTTGGGGCCGCCGACGACAGTGACGATGAAGTCGGCGTCCTGCCAGATCTGCTGGTTGCCGACGGGGGGCTTGAGCAGATGGGCGTGGTCCTGGATCCAGCGTTGGAAGTTCAGGGGCGGGCCGTAGGCGGGCATGTCGATCTCCGGGGAGGCTTGGGCTTGCTTTGATGATGGGAGTCTAGGCGGGTGGGGGGGCGGGGGGACAATAGAAATTGTGTGATCAGATATGCGGGTTATCTATCGCGGGGTTTCCCTTAGGGGTTTTGATGTGGCTTTCCTTTATTGCTTATGTGGTTATTTGAGATTGCTAATGTGATAGTTGGGTGTGGTGGTGTGTCTGCTGGCGGGGGGCTGGGTTCTTAAGTCGCGCGGCGTCGTGGCGGGAGGCGAACGCGGGGCGTGTAGATTGCGCCCGAGGGAATCGGAAGGCAGTCGCCGAAGGCGACAACGACGATGACGAAGGGGCAGTCCGGAGCGAAGGCTCCGGACCGCAATCGTAGCCCCG
>NZ_AYMF01000027.1:0-101434 GCF_000633435.1 Achromobacter sp. DH1f
AACCCCGCTTTCCGGTGAATCGCTTCACTTTCCAGCAGCCCCGGGGAAACCCCAGAGGTTGGTTACCGCCCAGTCGGCTAGCAACTTGATTCAGGCCACCCTACCGGGTAAACCCTGATTCGCTGTCACCAGCCAAGCCCAAGACTATAGCACAATTTTTGCAGATTGTGCAACTGGCTTCTGCCTGATTTGCACCATCTTTTGCAAAACCCGCTGACTGCTGGTTCGAGAATCAGGTCACAAACTGCTGACCAACTCATCGCCTTGGAGCCCTGCGGCAAATCTGTCTTGCCGAGGCATCCAGATCCGTTGCACTTGCTTGGCTTCGCTGTTCACAAAACTGCTTGAACTGCGAAGGAGCGAGACTATAGCACAGAATTTTGCGTTGTCACGCGCCGGAAGCAAAAACCTGCGTATCTGCCGCAGGGCATGCGCCACCAGGCTGATCCAGCCGCAGAACGGCGCTACGGATTCGGGCGCGGCTCTACAGCGGCGGGCTGTAGCAGCGCTCTATATAGTGAAGCGCGTTCCAAGAGGGCGTTCCCCGCCAAGATGCCCTCCTCCTGCGCTATCTATATAGACAGAGGCCCCCAACCACCCATCTGGACAAGCGCCCTGGATGGGAGTCCTCTATAGAAAGTCACCTATAGACAGATAGCAGGACGATGCGGCATTTCCCTATCTATATAGATAGCAGGACGACGCAGCATCTCCCCTATCTATATAGGAGAGGGCAGAAAGGACGCCGCCGTGCTTGCCAACGCCCAACCGGACAGACGCTCACCAGCGCAGATTGTCGATAGAGGTGATGCGCTTCAGCGCCTGTTCGCGGGTGGTCTCGTTGACCAGCCATTGCGGAGCGCCGACGTCCTTGAGCATATGGGCGTCCATTTCGTCCGCCAGGTTGCGCAGGACGGCCTCGGCCCGCCGCTGGCGATAGGCGCGCCACAACCGACTGAGGATGCCGCCGCGCGATGCGCTTTGCGGCTCGGCCTGAGCGGTGACCGTGGCAGGCGCCGCGGTGCCCAGTTGGACCTCGGGGGACGCCGACTGGGGACGGGCCGCCCCCGAGCTGCCGGTCGTAGCGCTGGCCACAGCACCAGTCGCAGCACCAGCAGCACCAGCAGCAGCAGCAGCAGCACCAGCAGCAGTAGCAAATGGCGGGGAAATCGAGAGGCAGGTTTGCGCAGACATGGTTGGGCTCCTTGGCTTTATCCGTTTTGGTAAGCGTAGTCGCCCAATATCCGCCTGAAAATCGAATTGTTTTACCCATTACGGTCAGTTAATCTAACCAAATGCGATTCACCCCTATGAAAGTCCGCCCATGCGCCTGCCTTTGAACACCCTGCCCGCCTTTCGCGCCGTCGCCGAGCTGCAGAACCTGCGCGCGGCCGCGGACCGGCTACACCTGACGCACAGCGCGGTCAGCCAGCAGATCAAGGGATTGGAAGAGCAATTGGGCTTTCCCTTGTTCGAGCGCAGCGGGCGCGGCATTGTGCTCAATGCCGCCGGCGCGGCACTGCTGTGCAGCGTGCAAAGCGCCATGGCGTTGCTGGACGAAGGGCTGATGGCAGCGTCCGCGGCGGCCAGCGGCAGCGCGCAGCGGATGCGCGTGTCGGTGCTGCCGTCATTTGCGCAGCGCTGGCTGTTGCCGCGCATGGCGCGCTGGCATGCCCAGCACCCGGGCCTGTCGCTGGAAATCGAGACATCCCAGCAGGTCGTGGATCTGCTGCGCGACGGCTTTCATGCGGCGTTGCGGTTTGGCCGCGGGCCCTGGCCGGGCGTCGAATCCGAACCGCTGTTCGATATGCCGCTGCCACTGATCGCCCTGACGTCCCCCGAGACGGCGCGGGCCTTGCCGGACAACACGCCCGAAACGCTGGCGCGCCAGCCGCTGCTGGGCGAACGGGATATGTGGCAGCACTGGTTCGCCGCGGCCGGCCTGCGGGTGCCCGTTACGCCGGTGGCGACCTTCAATGACGCAGGCATGATGCTGCAGGCGGCGGAACAGGGGCTGGGCATCACGCTGGGGCGTGAATTGCTGGCGGCCGACGCGATCTGCGCGGGCCGGCTGGTGCAGGTGTCGCCCGTCAGCGTGCACTACGAACAGGCGCAGACCTATCACCTGGTCTACCGGCCCAGCCTGCGCGACTGGGCGCCACTGGTGGCGTTCAAGCAATGGCTGCGCGATGAGCTGGAGCGGTCGAGCAAGACGCTGGTGACGCCGGCGCGCCACGAGGCCGCCCAGGCCGCGCAAGAAAAAAAGGGGTAAAGCGGCCCGGCTTTACCCCCCACTGCGGCGGCAGTTAAACCGCGCCAGGCTCAGGCGACCTTGCGCTCGGCGGACGGGGCCGCGCGCATGCTGTCCGTTTCGTTGAAACGCTGGTGCCAGGAAAAGGCTTCTTCCAAGAGATGCGGCGTCTGGCCGCCGCGCTGGCAGGCGCGATCGAAGTAGTCCTGCAGCGCGTCGCGGTACGACGGATGCACGCAATGCTGGATGACGGCGCGGGCGCGTTCGCGTGGCGCCAGGCCGCGCAGGTCGGCCAGGCCGCATTCCGTGACCAGCACGTCGACATCGTGCTCGGTATGGTCCACGTGCGACACCATGGGCACCACACTGGAAATATCGCCGTTCTTGGCCATGGACTTGGACACGAAGATCGCCAGGTGCGCGTTGCGGGCGAAGTCGCCCGAGCCGCCGATGCCGTTCATCATGTGGGTGCCGCCGACATGGGTGGAATTGACGTTGCCGTAAAGGTCGAATTCCAGCGCCGTGTTGATGGCGATGATGCCCAGGCGGCGCACGATTTCCGGTGCATTGCTGATTTCCTGCGGACGCAGCACGATGCGTTCGCGATAGTGCTCAATGTTGGCCAGGATCTTTTCGTACACCGGCTTGGACACCGTGATGGACGAGGCCGACGCGAACGCCAGCTTGCCTTGGTCCAGCAGTTCGATGGCGCTGTCCTGCAGCACCTCGGAATACATGGTCAGGCCATCGAAATCCGACGACTCGAAGCCATGCAGGACGGCGTTGGCGATGGTGCCGATGCCTGCCTGCAGCGGCAGCAACGAATTGGTCAGGCGCCCTGCATCGACTTCGCGGCGCAGGAAGGCGTTGATGTGCGCGGCGATGGCATTGGTTTCGGCGTCGGGCGGCAAGGCGTTGGACGGGCTGTCCGGCTCTTGCGTGATGACGATGGCGGCGATGCGGTCAGGGTCCACCTGGATGAACGGCTGGCCGATGCGCTGGTCCGCCGACACCAGGCCGATCGGCTCGCGCCCCGGACGGTCGCCGGGCACGTAGATGTCGTGCAGGCCTTCGATGGCCGCGGGCACGCCCAGATTCAATTCGATGATGACGGTGCGCGCCTGCTGGGCGAACGACGCCGAATTGCCCACCGACATGGTCGGCACGATGGCGCCGGATTCGGTGATGGCGGCGGCCTCGATGATGGCGACGTCGATGGGGCCGATATGGCCCGCGCGCAATTGCTCGGCGGTCTCGGAAAGATGCTGGTCGATGAAGGCGATGTCGCCTTGGTTGATCTTGCGGCGCAGCGTGGTGTCGACCTGGAACGGCATGCGACGCGCCAGCGCATTGGCCTGCGCCAGCATCTTGTCGGTGTCGTGGCCCAGCGAGGCGCCGGTGATCAGCGAGATCGACAGCGGCTCGCGCTCTGCCCGGCTGGCCAGGGCCGCGGGCACGGACTTACAGTCCCCGGCGCGGGTGAAGCCGCTCATACCGACGGTCATGCCGTCTTGGACCAGCAGGGCCGCCTGTTCGGCGGACGTGATCTTGGCGCGCAGCCCAGGGTGACGGATACGGTCGAGATGCATGGTGTCTCCAGATTTTTTTCGCAGTATAGGAAGGCCTCGCCAAATCTCGTAATGACTTAAAATCATCCAATCCAGTCGTTTTTTTCATTGTTTGAATGTTCCGCGTCTTGCAAAGGAGTTGAGCCTTGGACGTGCGCGCCCTGCGTTATTTCGTGGAAACCGTCCGGCACGCCAGCTTTACGCAGGCGGCCAAGGCGCTGTTCGTGACGCAGTCCACGGTCAGCAAGATGATTCGCCAGCTGGAAGAAGAAGCCGGCACCGCGCTGTTGGTGCGCGACGGCCACACGGCACGGCCCACCGATACGGGTCGCGTGATGTACCAGCGCGGCCTGCAGGTGCTGGAAACCATGCGCCAGCTGACCGAGGAATTGCGGCAGACCGCCGATCTGCAGCGCGGGGCGCTTGAGGTCGGCATTCCGCCCATGATCAATCTGCTGTTCACGCCGGTGGTCAAACGCTTTCGCGAACTGCACCCCGGCATCCACCTGACCCTGCGCGAAGGCACGGGCCGCGCGGTCGAAGACCTGGTGGCCGGCGGAGAACTCGAAGTGGGCGCCACCATCTTGCCCGTCGCGCCCGACAGCGGCCTGGCCGTGCAGGCCTTCGGCAGCTATCCCATCTGGGTGATCGGGCCGCCAGACGCCGCCTGGGCGGGCAAGACGTCTCTGCCGCTGAGCGCGCTGCGCGACACCCGGCTGTTGATTCCCACGGACGATTTCGCGATGACACGGAGGCTGCGGCAGGCCTTT
Organism: Achromobacter sp. DH1f; assembly: GCF_000633435.1. Taxonomy (NCBI): domain Bacteria; kingdom Pseudomonadati; phylum Pseudomonadota; class Betaproteobacteria; order Burkholderiales; family Alcaligenaceae; genus Achromobacter; species Achromobacter sp. DH1f. The sequence goes on from NZ_AYMF01000027.1 coordinate 4,590, forward strand.
GCCGATGCCGGCATGCAACCCGGCATCGCCGCCCAGAGCGCGCATTGGGACTTCCTGGTGGCGATGGCCTCGGCCGGCCTGGGCGCCGCGCTGCTGCCCGAGCCGCTGATGCAGCGAATGAAGACGCGCGGCCTGAGCACCGCCAAGCTGGCCAAGTCCGGACTGCAATGGGAAGTCGGCCATATCTGGCTGGCCTCCGGCTATCTTTCCTACGCCGCGCGGGCCTGGCTGGCCGTGTGCGATGACGTGCTGGGCAAGCCTCGGCGAGCGGCTGCCCGCAAGCGCGGATCCCAACCCTGAAACCTGCGTCTATCCGACCCTATTTCCCCTGACAGACGGACAGCCAGCGGCATCGCCGATGCCACGAAATCTATCAGGGACGCAGCTGAGTTTTTGTTGCAACGGCCCCGTCTGCGGCTTGTTATGCTGCCGCCTCGACGCGAGCAAATCGCCCCAAGAAAAATGACCCCGAACCTGCAACACCCGCCTTTGCGCGCCGCCCGGCCGCGCACGCTGTCCTTTGCCGCGCTGATCGCCGCCCTGCTGCTGGCGTTCTGCATGGGCCCCGCCTTCGCCGCGGCGCCCGCGGCCCCCGCCGACACCGACGCCACGCTGGCCAACGCCCGCAAGCAGCTCGATGACATCCGCAAGCGCGTGCCGGATGAGACCGACGATGCCAACCTGCTCAAGCAACGCGGCGACGTGCAGGACATCCAATCCAAGGCCGATGCCACCGCCGATGCCCTGACACCGCAGTTGGCCAGCGTGACGGCGCGCCTGAGCGAGTTGGGCGCCCCGCCCGACGGCGTCAAGGAAGCGCCCGACGTGGCGGCGCAGCGCATGCAGCTGGAAAAGAACAGCCGTGCGCTGGATGCGCAGATCAAGCTGGCGCGGCTCTTGTCGGTGGATGCCGCGCAGACCGCTGAGCAGATCTCGGGCCTGCGCCGCACGCAGTTCCAGGCACGGCTGGGCGAGCGCCGTGATTCGTTCCTGTCCAGCCAGTTCTGGGCGGAGTTCCGCGAGGAATTTCCGGGTGACCTCGAACGGCTGGTGGCGCTGCGCGACGACCTGACCACCGCCGTGGGCCAGACGCCCAAAGGGGGCTGGCTATTGTTGGCCGTAGCGGCCGCCGTGGCGATCGCGCTGCGCATCTGGATCGGGCGCGTGCTGCTCCGGATCACGGCGACCCGGGTGCCGCCCGGGCGCCTGCGCCGCTCGTTCCTGGCCGTCGCCTTGCTGGCATTGGCCGTCGCGACGCCCGGCGTCATCGCCGTGCTGATCCACACCGGCCTGGACTGGAATTCGCAGCTGTCGGACAGTACTGGCGCGCTGCTGGCCAACCTGGTGGCCACGGTGTGTTTCGGCGGCTACGTGTCGGGCCTGGGCTACGCGCTGATGTCGACCAACCGGCCGTCGTGGCGCCTGCCGCCCATTACCGATGCAGTCGCGCAGCGCCTGCGCTGGCTGCCCGGCGTGCTGGGCGTGCTGGTCGTGATGATCTGGCTGGCCGAACGGCTGCCCGTGCTGCTGAACGCCAGCCTGACCACGACGATCACCCTGACCGGCATCGTGTCCGTCTTCGTCATGCTGACGATGGCGGTGGCGTTGTCGATCGGCCGCCGCCTGCGGCGCCAGGCGCAACAGGCGGACGCCGCGCCGACGCCCTTCTGGATCTCGTTGCTGCTTACGGCGATGGGTACGGTGCTGGCGATCAGCCTGGCCAGCCTGCTGGCGGGCTACGTGGCCTTTGGCAGCTTCCTGACCAAGCAGGTGCTGTGGGTCGCGATCATCCTGGCCTCGGCCTACCTGCTGTCGACCCTGATCGAAGACGGTTTCAGCACCCTGCTGGGAACGTCGCACCGCGACGACAGCGAAGGCCCCAGCCTGCGCGACCAGGCGGCAGTGCTGCTGTCCGGCGTGGGCCGCGTGGCGGTGGGGCTGTTGGCGGTGATCCTGCTGCTGGCGCCCTTCGGCGAAGGGCCGATGGACCTGCTGCAACGTTTTGACCAGCTGCGCAAGGGCCTGGCCATCGGCGAAGCGCAGATTCGCCCGGGCGCGGTGCTGCAGGCGTTGCTGGTGCTGGCGGTATCGCTCTTGAGCGTGAAGATGCTCAAGCGCTGGCTGTCCAACCGCTACCTGCCGACCACCGAGCTCGACCCAGGCATGCAGTTGTCGGCCGCCACCTTGTTCGGCTATGCGGGCTTCGTGCTGGCCGTGGCCTTGTCGCTGTCCGCAGCGGGCATCGGCCTGGAACGGGTGGCATGGATCGCCAGTGCGCTGTCGGTGGGTATCGGTTTCGGCCTGCAAGCGGTGGTGCAGAATTTTGTCTCGGGCCTGATCCTGCTGGCCGAGCGGCCGGTCAAGGTGGGCGATTGGGTGTCGCTGGGCGGCGTCGAGGGCGACATTCTGCGTATCAACGTGCGCGCAACGGAAATCCAGATGGGTGACCGTTCCACGGTCATCGTGCCGAACTCGGAATTCGTGACCAAGACCGTGCGCAACGTGACGCGTTCGAACCCGCTGGGCCTGGTGCAGATCAAGCTGCCGCTGCCGCTGTCAACGGATGCACAGCGTGTGCGCGAACTGATCCTGCAGGCGTTTGCCGATCACGAGGATGTGCTCGATACGCCGGCGCCGAATGTGTTCCTGGATGGCATCGAAGGCGGCAACCTGGTGTTCAACGCCAAGGGCTATGTGTCGTCGCCACGCTCGTCGTACGGCGTGCGCAGCGCCTTGCTGTTCACGTTGCTGCAACGGCTGCATGACGCCGGGCTGGAGGTCTCGTCGCCCCCCACCATGCTGCTGGCCTCTGCGCCGCAGGCCACGGCCTTGCAAGCGCCTGCCGCCGAAGGACCGGGCGCCACGGCCGCGCCAGCCGCCACGCCCTGATCCTTTGCGCATCGGTTCGCCGGACACGATCTCAACCCGGCGAATAGAAGTCCACCAGCCCTTGGCGATTCATCCGCGGATTGCGCAGCGGCGGCGAGTTGGACATGGAGTTCTGCACCGACAGCACCGGATAGGCTTGCGCGGCGACAGGCGCAGGCGGCGGCGCGTACTGTGCCGTCTGCATCGGCGGCTGAGCGGGCACGATCATGGCCTGCGGCGCGGCGCTGGCGGGCGCGGCCTGGGCCACGGTCGGATTCTCGAAACGATGGTCTGCCGTGGTCAACGACGGATTGGTGCACAGGCCCTGGGCGGTCAACGCCGCCTTGGTGCGATCGTCGGTCTGACACAGGATGTCGACCGCGGCCGTTTCCAGCCTGCGCGAGCGATCCGGATCCTTGGTCGACGCGGCGGCCTGCATGGTGCGTTCGAAGTTGCGGCGCAGGCTGCATTTGGTGTCTTCGACCGGAAACGCGACGTTCATGCCGAACCCTACGACTGAACCGCCGCCGCCCGCCGACACCATGCAGCTGTCTGACGAGAACGAGCCGTAGAAGCTCTGCGCGCCAATCGGCGGCGCCGTGCGCAAGGTGCTCGAGCCGCTATTGTTGGAGTTAAGCGTAATACCCTGGTTGTTGCCGGCGTTGGTGGACCCCGATGACGCCGAGGTCGTCGCAGCGGAAGAGCTGGTCTGGGCGTTGGCCGAGAACGCCACCAGCGACAGCGACAGGGATAAGGCAAGCGCAATGGTTTTCATGATGTCCTCCAGCCGGACGGCCGAGGCCGTCCGGGTTGCCTGCTGCTCAGTGACCGAACCCGCCCATACCGCCCACGGGGCCGATGCCGTGAATCGACGCCGTGGCGCCGATCGCCCCCGCATTGAACGTGCCCGTTGCCGAGGCGTTCGTGGTGGTGCTGCCGAACGTGGCGCCGCCGTTGGCGACACTGTCGCCCACCATGATCGGCGCATTGCCGGTGATGTGGCCGTACGTCTCGCTGGTGGCATATTGCCGGGTGCTCGTCACCACGTTGGTGCCGTCCTTGTCGAACGTGCCGCCGGCGCTGGCGACGCCGCCCGTCTCACCGAACGACGTCTGGTTCGATGAGCCATAGCCGTTGATCTGCGTCGACACCACGGAAGTGCCCGTGGAAACCGACGAGACCGTTCCGGTGATGGTGCCGACGTGGCCCGATGCGGAAATGCTGGGGCTCGGCCCGCCCGCGTAGGCGGAGAACGCGACGAAGGACAAAGTTGCGACTGCTGCGAGCTTTTTCATTTGAGCTCCTCCTGATCCGTTTCATGCGGATGAACAGGTGCCGGTGGCCGACCGGCGCGGACCTTTACCACCCCGACGCAGTACGCCCTTACGGCAACGTGACGCTTGGGACTTTTGTATTGGTACGGAATGATTGCGCCGCACTAAGGATGTCGATATCGGTTAAACGGGCGACCGGTCCCTAGAGAGTGGGGAAGAAGACGTAAAAGATGTCGTGGAATCTGCGAGCACCGCGCCGCGGGCCATGCGGATGGACGAGGCGGGACGCGCCGCGCAAGAAATTGCTGCGGCGCTTCTCAACTCTAAGGATGGGTCGACGGGCCGCGCCCTCGCGCAATTAACCTAGCGCGCACGGCGGCAGGCCGAGCGGCGATAGCCGTTAGGCTGACTGTCAGGATGGACGGAGCAAAGCCGTATCACGACGGCGCAATGGCGTGCCGACGCCGAGCGCGGCAGGGTCAGGCGCGCAGGTCCGTACGAATGCGCCCGGCCAGGCAGGCCGATTCTCGCCGCACAAGCGCAAGGTCCACCGCGACGAGCAACAACAGCACGCCGCACTCGGCCAGTTCCAGCCGGGCCGATAGGTGGTAGCTGGCCAGCAGCGAGATGCCCGCCCCGCCGGCCAGCCAGCAGGGCCAGACAGGTGCCGGTCCCTTGGGCGCGATGCCTTTGGCGCGGCTCAACCCCAGCCAGGCAATCAAGGGCAGGCCAAGCATGGACAGCGGCACATAGATGGCAATGGCCGACAGCACGGCGGCCACGCTGAACTGGGTTTGCGAGGCCAGCGCCATGACGGCGAGCGCGGCGACCGCCGCGTACCACAATAGGCGAGCAACGATCAGGCGCGGCAGGGTGACAGCTTGTCGGTTCATCGAAATGGCGGGGGGCCGGCAGGCCGAACCTGCTGCCCGCCCGGCGACGCGAGGGGATTTTTCAGCCATACTACTCCGCCCGACCGGGCCCTGCCCGGCCCCTTTCATCCGGAGACACCATCATGATCCAGGAGATCGCCAGCATTCATGTCCGCGAAGGCCAAGAGGCGCTGTTCGAGGCCGGCGTGGCGCAGGCCAAACCGCTTTTTATGCGCGCCCGGGGTTGCCATGGCATGGAGCTGTACCGCAGCATCGAGCAGCCGCAGCGCTACACGCTGGTCGTAGATTGGGAAACCGTCGAAAACCATATGGTGGATTTCCGGGAATCGCCCGATTTTCAAGAGTGGCGCAAACTGGTGGCGGGCTTCTTCGTAGAACCGCCGCAGGTGCATCACGAACAGAAAGTGGTCTGAAAAACGGGCGGCGTCAGTCTGACGCCGCCAGCCTTGAACTGGCCGCCAGCGCCACGGCGATCGTGGTGCGCACGTCGGCCAACGCCCGGTGGGTGGGTTCGGATGCCCCCACGTGCCGCGCCAGCACGTCCAGCTTGTGCGAGGGCAGTTCCGGCCAGGCCCGCCGGGCCAGCGCCAGCGTGCAATGGGTGGCATTGGCGAACGGCATGCCGGTCTGCAGCGCGGCCGCTTCCAGGAAGCGACGGTCAAACGACGCATTGTGGAAAAACACCGGCAGGTCTTCGACAAACTCCAGGAACCGCGCAAACGCCTGCGCCACGGGCAGGCCCTGGCTGTCGACTTCGGCTTGGGTGATGCCGGTCAGCCGCGAAATGAAAGACGGCACGGCGCCGCGGGTGCGCACCACTTGTGCGTATTCCCGTTCGGCGGCGCCGTCCAGTCCCACGCGGACTGCAGCGAATTCCAGGATCTCGCAGCTCGAAGTCGACAAGCCCGTGGTTTCCAAGTCGGCCACGATGAACGGGCCACGCAAGGCGTCCAGCGCCGCGGACACCGCCGCCGAAGGCGGGCGAGCGGCACCGGCAGGCCGGGCCGTGGTGCCCGGCTGACGCGTCCTGCGGTAGTAGAAGGCCACGGCCTACTCCGCCGCGCGCAGCGGGGCAAAACGCGGCGAGCCGTCGGCCAGCTGGCCGAAAAACAGGTCGGCCGGCCGCACCCACAGGCCGCGCGCGTGCGGCCAGAGATGCTCGTAGACCACCATCGACTCTTCCGTTTCGGAATGGCGGGCGGTATCCACATAGCGGTACAGGCCGCCCTTGTAGTGGCGATGGGTGGCAAGAGCCAGGGCTTCGGATTCGGTCATTGAAGATTGCCGCAAAAAAAGCACGGCCCGGGCGGGGGTTTCCTGCCTGGGCCGACGGGTTCAAACAAGACCGTATTTATAGCGCACTCGGGCGGCCGGTGGCGCCGCCCTGGGTACTCACCGGGTGTTCAGTACCGCACGTATTCCAGCACGGGCTTGGGCGGCAGCGGCGTGTTGGCGGCCGGACGGGCCCGCACGGCCGGCGCCACCGGTTTCACCGCCGGTTTCAGGATGGCGTGGCCGCCATGCAATTCGTGGGCGGCCTGCAAGGCGGAGGCTGCCTCGGCGGTCATCTGGGTGATGTCTTCGGTCACTTCGCCCAGCTTCCCGGATTGGGCCAGCGAAACCTCGACGACTTCTCCCATGATTTCCGTGACCCGGCGCGACGAGGCCACGATGTCTTCCATGGTGGCGCCGGCCGATTGGACCTGGCTGGCGCCGTTTTCGATCTGCTCGACCGAAGTCGTGATCAGCCCTTTGATTTCCTTGGCCGCAGCAGCGCTGTTCTGCGCCAGGCTGCGCACCTCGGCCGCGACGACGGCAAAACCCTTGCCATGCGCCCCGGCGCGCGCGGCCTCGACCGCGGCATTGAGCGCCAGGATATTGGTCTGGAACGCGATGCCGTCCATCACCCCGATGATCTCCGAAATGCGCTTGGAGCTGTCGGTAATGGCGCTCATGGTGCGCACCACGCCCTGCACGGTCTTGCCGCCTTCTTCGGCGACCTTGCAGGCGTCCTGCGCCAGGGTATTGGCCTGGCTGGCGCGCCCGGCATTTTCGGTCAACCCCTGAACGGCCACACGCAGGGTCTGGGCGGCGGTAAACCGCTTGGTGATGTCGGTGGCGAATTTCACGACTTTGAACGGCCGGCCCTCGGCGTCGAAAATCGGGTTATAGCTGGCTTCGATCCAGACCTGGCGGCCATTCTTGCCGATGCGCAGGTATTGTCCGGTATCGTGCTGGCCGCCGCGCAGTTTGCGCCAGAAATCCTTGTAGGCCTGGCCGCGCGCCTCTTCGGGCAGCACGAACATGCTGTGATGCCGGCCCACGACCTCGTCTTCGCGATAACCCACCGCATTCAGGAACAGGTCGTTGGCGCGAATGATGGTGCCGTCCAGTTCGAACTCGATAATGGCCTGCACCTTGGAAATGGCTTCGAGCTGGCCCTCGGTATCGGCCTGGCGCTGTTGCTGCTCGGTAATGTCAGTGGCGTACTTGACCACTTTGAAGGGACGATTTCGTTTGTCGAAAATCGGGTTGTAGCTGGCCTGCAGCCACACATCCGAACCGTCCTTGCGCATCCGCCGATAACGGCCCGCATCATGTGCGCCCTGCCCCAGCCTTTGCCAGAAATCCAGATATTCGGGGGATTCACGCTCGTCGGGGTCGACGAACATGCGGTGATGCTGCCCCAGCACCTCGTCCAGTTCATAGCCCATGGTGTCCAGGAAATTCTGGTTCGCCATCAACACGTGGCCTTCGAGATCGAATTCGATAACCGCCTGCGCCTTGTGGATGGCCGCGATCTGGCCATACAGGTCCGCTTTCTGCATACCGCGCTCGCCACGGAGCAAGCGGTTTAGGGTAAGCCATTGCATGTTGACATCTCCTGCCAGTGGATGGGACGAGTGTTCTGAAACGGATAAAGAAACGGCGGCTTATCTGAAGCAGACTGCTTGGCGCGTCCCAACAATCAGGCAGTGCACGCCGCGCCGCATGCACACGCTTGCCTGCATATCCGTCGCTACCGCAGCGACGGCAGGTCAGTGAATACAGAAAAAACGGAAGAATGTATCCAGTCGAAAATATTTAATCCTAAAAATCAGGCGTTCTCAATATTTTGAGAAGGCGGTTACTGAAAAAAGTTTCACGACGTTTCTTTATTACTCGCAAATTCAGCATTAATTCAACTACGGCATAAACCGCAATACATGGCGACGTCAGGGTTAATACGCATCCGTCTCGCATTTTCCGAATGCCTGGCGGTAATAATGAAAAGGCCGCCTCGACGGCGGCCCTATTTATTTAACTCGTGAATGAAAATGGCGTCGGATCGAAAACCAATGAGGGTTTATTCCGCGTCCAGTTCCCGATAGTGACGGAATATGCCTTCGCCAAAAGGCAGGCGCCGGCCACTGGCGAAGTAAGGCTGCAACGCCGACAGTTCCGCCACACGCCGATGCAGGGCCATGATGTTGGGAAATTTCACGGCCTGGGTGCCCATGCGCTTGGGAAATGCGTACAGCAGGCCATCGATCAGGTGGAACAGCGATAAATCCACGTAGGTCCAGTGCTTGCCGCCCGCCAGCCAGGCATCCGGCCCGGCCAGCACCCCTTCGAAATAACCCAGGAATTTGGGAATGCGTTCTTCGCGGAAACTGCGAGCCCGGCGGACGGCCTCTTCCTTCTGGTCTTCGTAATAATCGCTGGCGGCAATGGGATGGTGCGTATCGTGCGCCTCGGCCACCATGTCGGCGATGGTCAGCTGCAATTGATTCACCCACAGGCGGCCTTCGACGGTGTCAGGCGCCAGGCCATGTTTTTCGCCCAGGAACAGCAATATGTTGGCAGTCTGCGCCAGCGTCATCTGGCCGGCCACCAGATACGGCGGCGCGAATGGCGGATGCTTGCGGTCGGACAGCATGTCTTTGAGCAATGCGTTTTCACCGCCGGGTTCGCGGGCCCGCTCGCGATAAGGAATACCGCCCGCCTCCAGCGCCAGGCGCACGAATTCGCCCCGTCCGGGGATGCCGTCCCAATACCAAAGATCGTAGGTCATGCAGGTCTCCTTCCAAACGGAATGCCAGTTCCTGCCCATACTAAGGCAGGGGCCAGCCATGCCTGATGACGGCACGGAGCCACACGGTTTCGGGAGGTAACCGGCCTAGACAGCAAAGACGCTGATTTCGCCGTCGACCTGCGCGGCCTGGCGTCCATGCACCTGTTGATACTGGCGCGGCGACTGGCCGAAATGGGCACGAAAATCGCGCGAAAAATGCGCGCCATCGGCAAAGCCGCAGTCCAGGGCAATCTGCGTGATGCTGCAGGCATTATTCAGCAGCAACCAGCTGCCATATTCCAGGCGCAGTTGCCGTTGAAACGCCATGGGCGACATGCCCGTGGCCAGGCGAAAAGCTCTTTCCAGCTGCCGGCGGCCCACGCCGACATAACGGGCAATGGCATCCAGCGGCGGCGGATTGTCGATGCGCTGTTCGATGAAATGCGCGGCCTGGCGCACCCGCACGTCCTGGATACCCGAAAGATCGGTGCGGAAATGCGCTTGCGGCACGCGACCGGGCCGCGCCCCTTGCAGCATCATGTGGCGCATCGCCTGCTGCGCCTTGTCGCGGCCGCAGTGGCGCGCCACCAGGTACAGGCCCAGATCGATCGCGGCCGTCGATCCTGCGCAGGAAATCAGATCGCCTTCGTCGACAAACAATCTGTCGACCACCGCCCGCGTCTGCGGAAAACGTTCGCGAAAGGCTTCAAGCACATTCCAGTGCACGCAGACCGTGCGCGGGCCGATCACGTCGGCCTGCGCCAAGGCGAAGGTGCCGGTGCAAATGCCCAGCAGGCGTACCCGCTGCGCGGCCGCCAGCCGCAGCCAATCGCGCAGCGGCTCGGGCATGCGGCCGCTGGAATAGTCGTTGCCGCCGCAGACGGCGATGTAGTCGAACTGGGTCGGGTCGTCGGGCAGGCCCGCGGCGACGTCGATGGTCAGGCCGGCGCTGGAGCAGCGCGGCTTGCCGTCCCAGCTCATCACACGCCAGGCGGTGTGGATCTGCCGGCTGCGCCCGCCGTGGTCGCCCGCCAGGCGCAGTACATCCACGAAACCGGCAAAGGCGGCCAGCGTGAATTGGTCCAGCAGCACGAGGCCGACGGTCAGTGCGGGTTTCCCCGGGGGCAGCAGGTCTTCGCCGTCTTCATAGGAGAGCGGTGCGGACGAAGGTGGCGCGGCGACAGTCATGACGCAATTATTCAAGTTTATGTCCCGCGCCTTCAAGCTCGTTTTCCCGAGCATCGCCCAAGATGTGGCTGTGGTACTTGAGTCAATGATTCGCGGATCGACAAATCTACAAGGGGAATCCGACATGGCAACACACAGCCGCAGCGCGCTGGGCGCCGCAGTACTGGGTGCGGGGCTGATCCTGGCGTCGCAGGCAGCGCTGGCGCAGCAGCAGAAGATCACCGTCGCCTGGTACGGCGGCAATTGGGGCGACGCGTTCCGGGCCTGCGTGGCGGACCCGTATACCAAGGCGACCGGCGTGACGGTGGTGCCGGAAGTCGGTACGTCCACCACTACGCTGGCCAAGCTGCAGCAGCAGAAGGCCGCGCCGACCATCGATGTGGCCTGGATGGATGGCGGCATCAGCGAGCTGGCGCAGCAGGCCGGCGTGCTGGATGCGCTGGACCCGGCCGCCGTGCCCAATCTGAAGAACGTGATCGACCAGGGCGTGTATCGCGACGGCGCATCCGTGTTCGCGGTCAGCACCGGTTATTACTCGCTGGGCATTACCTACAGCACCAAGGAAGTGACCCAGCCGCCGACCAGCTGGAAAGACCTGTGGAAGCCCGAATATGCAGGTGCGGTGGCGGTGCCCTCGCCGGCCAATTCGTCCGGCGTGCCATTCATTTTCTTCCTGGCCCGCGTCTGGGCGATCGATCCGTCGAACCTGGGCCCGCTGTATGCCAAGCTGGCGTCGCTGGACACCGCCCTGTTCTTTGACAGCTCGGGCGCGGCCACCAACGCCTACCAGAGTGGCGAGGCCGTGATCGGCGCGCATTTCAACGTGGGCGCCTGGGACCTGATCGACAAGGGCCTGCCGATCGGCTTCACGGTGCCCAAGGAAGGCGTCTGGGCGACCGACGCGCGCCTGCACCTGGTCAAGGGCGCGCCCAACAAGGCTGCCGCACAGAAGTTCATCGACACCGCGCTGACGCCGGATGCCGCCGCCTGCCTGGCCACCCGCCTTTACCTGGGCCCGGCCGTCAAGGACGTGCAGGTGTCCAAGGACGTCGCCCGCAAGTTGCCCTGGGGCGCGGAAGGCTCGGTGAAGAACCTGAGCCTGTTCGACTGGAACATCATCAACGCCCGCCGCGCCGAGGTCACCGATGCGTGGAACCGGCAGGTTGCCCGCAAGCGCTGAGCAAGGTCCCGTTCCCATGTCCGCTTTGCTCACTATCGAAGGCGTGTCGATGCGCTTTGGCGCCTACCAGGCGCTGGACCGCATCGACCTGGCGATCCAGCAGGGAGAGTTCGTGGCCCTGCTGGGCCCCAGCGGCTGCGGCAAGACCACGCTGCTCAAGTCGATCGCCGGCTTCCTGAAGCCGGAGTCCGGCCGCATCCTGATCGACGGCCAGGACATCAGCCGCCTGGCCGCCCACCACCGGCCGCTGAACACCGTGTTTCAGAACTACGCGCTGTTTCCGCACATGACGGTGCTGGAAAACGTGGCCTATGGCCCGCGGCGCCAGGGCGCGTCCCGAGCACAGGCCGCGACGCGCGCCCGGGACGCGCTGGACATGGTGGGGCTGGCCGATTTCGGTGCGCGCTACCCCCGGGAAATGTCAGGTGGCCAACAGCAGCGCGTGGCGCTGGCGCGCGCCATCGTCAACCAGCCCAAGCTGCTGCTGCTGGACGAGCCGCTGTCGGCGCTGGACCTGAAGCTGCGCAAGCGCATGCAGCTTGAACTCAAGCACCTGCAGGCACGGCTGGGCATCGCGTTCATCTTCGTCACACACGACCAGGAAGAGGCCATGACCATGGCCGACCGCGTCGTGGTGATGCACGCGGGCCGCATCGAGCAGGTGGGCGCGGGTACCGATATCTACCGGCGTCCGGCCACGCAGTTCGTGGCCGAATTCATCGGCGACGCCAATTTCCTGGCCTACACCGCCACCGACGACGGCGCCCTGGTGCTGGACGCCCAGGGCCTGCGCGTGCCGCACTTTCCGCAGCCGGCCGCCGCCCGCGGCCTGGCGGTATTGCGGCCCGAAGACCTGAAGCTGTGTGACGCGGCCGACGCGATGCTGACCGGCAAGGTGACCGACGTGATCAACGTCGGCAGCCACAGCATGATCCACGTCGACATCGGCGCGCAGACGCTGGTGGCGCGGCATGGCGGCATTGCCCCCACGGGGCTGCATGGCGGCGCCGACGTGGCGCTGGCGTTTGCGCCCCAGAACCTGCACCTGATAAGCGGGCAGCCATGATGCGGCGCGCCTGGCTTTCTCCCGCTTTGCTGCTGGCAGCGCCCGTGCTGTTCTTCGCGGCGTTCTTCCTGGCGCCGCTGGCGGTGGTGGCGCTGGCCAGCGCCACCGGCGGGCCTGACGGGCTGACGCCCACGGCCGCCCAGTACCTGCGCGTGCTGGCCGATCAATACCACTGGGACGTGATCCTGGTGACGTTCCGGCTGGCCCTGTTCACGACGCTGGCCTGCCTGGTGCTGGGCTATCCGCTGGCCTGGTACCTGGTGCGCGTGGTGCGCTGGCAGGCCTGGCGCCGCGCCTGCGTGATCCTGCTGGTGGTGCCGCTGTTCACCAGCAACATCGTTCGCGCCTTTGGCTGGATGGTGCTGCTGGGCCGCAACGGCCTGGTCAACCAGGGCCTGATGGCCACCGGCGCGGTGGACCGGCCGATGCGCTTCATCGGCACCGAGCTGGGCATCCTGATCGGCATGGTCTATGTGCTGCTGCCCTTCGTGGTGCTGGCGGTGGGCAATGCGCTGGCGCGGGTGGACCCGGCCTGCGAACAGGCCTCGGCCGACCTGGGCGCCAGCCCTGCCGCGACTTTTTTCCATGTGACCTGGCCACTGACGCTGCCCGGTGTGGTGTCGGGCGCGATCATCGTCTTCACGCTGGCGGTCAGCGCCTATGTGACGCCGGCGCTGCTGTCGGGCGGCCGCGTCACGGTGCTGTCGATGCTGATCTTCCAGCAATACAGCACGGTGTTCGACTTTCACTACGGCGGCGCGCTGAGCATGGTGCTGCTGGTCTTTACCCTGATCCTGGTGGCGCTGGCCAACCGCGCCGCCACCTTGCCGGGAGCCGCGCGATGATCGCCCGCCACCTGATCCGCCTGATCGCGCTGGTTGTGCTGGCCTACCTGGCGCTGCCGCTCGTGGTGATCCTGGGCGCGTCGTTCACCGCCACGCCGTACCTGGCGTTTCCGCCGCAGGGCTGGACACTGGATTGGTATCGCACGCTGTTGGTGGAAGCCGGCTACGTGGCCGCGTTCACCACCAGCACGGTGCTGGCGCTGGCCGCGACGGTGGCGGCGGTGCTGCTGACGGTGCCCGCGGCACTGGCCCTGGCGCGCTACGAATTTCCGGGCAAGGCCGCATTGACGTCGGTGCTGATGTCGCCGCTGGTGCTGCCGCACATCGTGCTGGGCGCGGCGCTGTTGCAGTTCGGCGCGTACTTCGGGCTGACGCGCAGTTTCCTGTCGCTGTTGATCGGCCACATCGTGATCATCGCGCCGTTCGTGCTGCGATCCACGTTGACGCTGCTGACGCCCGAACAGCGGGCGCTGGAAGAAGCCTCTGCCGACCTGGGCGCCAATCCCTGGACCACGTTTTTCCTGGTGGTGCTGCCGCAGATCCGCCCGGGCATCGTGACCGGTTCGATCTTCGCGTTCATCTCGTCGTGGATCAACGTGGAGCTGTCGATTTTCAATACCACCGCGGACCTGAACACGATCCCGGTGAAGCTTTTCAACTATGTGCAATACACGATTGATCCGACCATCGCAGCCGTATCGGGCGCCACGATCGTGGCTGCGGTCGTCGCCATCGTGATCCTGGATTTGACCGTCGGGCTGGACATGCTGTCCGAACGCGGCAAATAACTTTTCTCTTCTATCTACCGCCTGGAGCTTTTGTCATGCGCAAGCAAGACGCGTTCGATGTCATCTATACCCATACGGAAGGCGAGCCCCTGTGCATCGTGCATAGCGGCATTCCGTACCCCGCCGGCTCGACCATCCTGGAAAAGCGCGCGTTCCTGGAACAGCACTACGACTGGCTGCGCAAGGCGCTGATGCGCGAACCGCGCGGCCACAAGGACATGTTCGGCGTGTTCCTCACGCCGCCGTCCAGCCCCGAGTACGACGCCGGCCTGATCTACATCGACGGCACCGAGTATTCGCACATGTGCGGCCACGGCACCATCGCGGTCAGCATGGCCATGGTGGCCAACGGCCTGGTGCCGCGCGGCAAGGACGGCATCACCCGCATCCGCTTCGAGACCACCGCCGGACTGGTGGTGTCGGAAGTGGCGTCCGAAGGCGACAACGTGCTGTGGACGCGCTTCGAGAACGTGCCGGCCTACGTGGCGGCGCAGGACATCCCGGTGGAACTGCCCGGCTACGGCAAGCTGTCGGCCGACATCGTGTGGGGCGGCAATTACTTCGGCATCGTCGACCTGTCGAACTGCGACCTGCGCATTTCGCCGGACAACGGCACGGAACTTTCGCGCATGGGCCTGTTGGTGCGCGACCAGCTCAATGCACGCCACCGCATCCAGCATCCGACCGAAGCGCACATCAACAACCTGAACTTCATCACGTTCTGGCACCAGCCGACGATCGAAGGCGCCTTCTACAAGAACGTGCACGTGTTCAGCGCGGGGCAACTGGACCGTTCGCCCGGCGGCACCGGCACCAGCGCGATGATGGCGATGTTCGAGGCGCGCGGCAAGATGGGCTTGAACCAGCCGATCAAGTCGGAAGGCCTGCTGGGCAGCGGCACGTTCGAAGGCTGCCTGCTGGGCGAGGTGAACCTGAACGGCACCCGCGCGGTGCGCCCCACGGTCAAGGGCACCGCCAGCATCCTGGGTACGGCACGCTGGGTCATCGACAAGAATGACCCGGTGGGCGCGGGGTTTCTGATCCGTTGAGGTGATGCGGGGCGGCGGCCTGCGCTTGCGGGCCGCCGCCGAGTTGGCATGACCTTATGGCGCAAGTGTGAAACGGTATCTGGCCTTCAGCCTGCGCTAGTTCATACAGGGCCATTAAACCCGCTTCACGATATTCAGGATGGCTTAACTCTGTTAGCGCCGCTTTCCTGTATTCGTCTGTCAAGTTCATAGCCCGGGGACTCCTAGGAACGAAAGTGATGTCCCATAATCGGCGATGTTGACAGTATTCGCTATTGTGGATGGCCGCAGACTCCGCAAATAGATCTCTTGTTTTCAGCACACGACATCATCGAAATAAAGATCGGACGTATTGACGGGGTCGAAACGCTTGTAGCGGCATAGAGCAACACGTAGCCTGTCCTTGTCCAAAACGACAAGGAGCCTTCCATGCTGCGCTGCCCAATCCCCCCCTATTCCACTGCGTTAACGGCCAACCGCAAATCCGTGCCACTCCCGCCCCGATATGTTCAGAGGGACAAACATCTCACTGAACAAGATTGGATCAGACAAATCGAGGCGATCAGTGCGGCTTGCCAGGCAGATCCCTCTCGACTGCTGACCATCAACGACGTTCGAGCAGCGCTTGCCGCCGAGCGCGCATCATCTCGCCCATCGCGCTGACATGACACACGTCGTGTTTTCCCCCGATGCCTTGCGCGACATCATTGAAATGCAGCGGTACTTCAGCGCTGCGGGATCAGCCGGTGCGGCGGATCGATACATCGATGATGTTGTACGGGCCTGTCTGGACTTGGTGAGTTTTCCCAACAGGGGTGCGCAGCGCGATACCGCCACTCCCGATGTGCGATTTCTGCACCACCAACGACGCTGCACGATTGCCTATAAAGTGGGCGAACACGCATCTGTGACCATCATTGGCATTTTCTACGGCGGACGTGATTACAGCCATCTGCTCCGGGAGCCTCTGCCCCAATACCGGCTCTCTATTTATCAGACGCTTGCGGCAATCCCTGCCCCGGGCTTAGGATGGAGCCACGGCCACACCGCTCGCCGCGCGCAGGCGCACGGCAGGGGCCGGCGTTTGAACCTTGCCAGCGATTCGGGAGCACATCGTGAAGAAAGTTGCTGAGATTCTCAGGGAAAAGGCCAACCCCGCCGTCGTGACGGTCTCGCCGGAATCTTCGGTGTACGACGCCATCAAGACCATGGCCGAGCGCGGCATCGGCGCCGTGGTGGTGGTCGATGGCGCCGAGGTGCTGGGCATGCTGACCGAGCGCGACTACGCCCGCAAGATCGTGCTGCAGGACCGCTCGTCGCGCACGACCAAAGTGCGCGACATCATGACCGATTCGGTCTTCTACGTGCGCCCCGAAGACACCCGCGAACACTGTATGGCGCTGATGACCGAACGGCATTTCCGCCATCTGCCGGTCATCGACGAGCAAAAGCTGGTGGGCCTGGTGTCCATCGGCGACCTGGTCAAGGATGTCATGAGCGAGCAGAAGTTCATCATCACGGAACTCGAACGCTACATTTCCGGCCAGTCGCACTGACCTTGCCGCGCGGCGGCTTTCAGCCTACGGCCGACCGCCATTCCCGCCCTGGCGGCTAGCTGCCCGCCAGGATGCGGGACGCGGGCACCACCAGGCCCAGCCCGGCCGCCACCAGCAGCACGAAGACCATCCGCTTGATGGTCTTCATGGACCCGGCGGTGCCGTAGCGGCGCGCCGCCCAGGTCACACCGATCACCACGGGCAAGGCCTGCAGGCTGAGCCAGACCGAATTCGCCTTGAACGCGCCCTGCCCCGTCACCAGCGCCAGCCGCACCAGGGCATTCAGGGAAAACAGCACCAGCAGGCTATTGCGAATGGACGCCAGCGGCAGAGGCTGGCGGTACAGGTGATACACCATGGGCGGGCCGGCGCTGGAAAACAGGCCGCCCAACACGCCCGACACGCCGCCGAAGAACAGGAACGAAGCGCGCGATGACACGCGCTCAAGCGGCTGGGTGCGCGCAACCAGCAGCACGGCACAGGCCATGATGGTGACGCCCAGCAGCAATTGCAGCAGCACCGCCATGGACCCGCTGATCCACGCCAGCGCGGCCACCCCCGCCCCCACGCCGACCAGGCTGCTGGCCAGGGCCGGCGCCATCAGCCGCCAATTGACCTGCGGCTTGGCGCGGGCCAGCGTGACGGCCGCATTGACCAGCGACAGCACGCTGACCACATTGGCCACGTCGGACACGGACGCCAGCTGGAATACGCCGGACAGGCCCAGCAGCACCAGGCCGAAGGCGAAACCCGTCATGGTCTGGGCGTAGGTGGCCAGCGCCACGCAGGCGAGGAACAACACGTGTTGGAAGATGCTCATGCTTCGGGCGGAGCCTGACCTGCCTCGGCTCGGCCCGACCGCGGCAGAAGGCGGCCCAGGGCGGAACGACTGGGAACGGCGTATTCAAGAAGAGGATGGGACGCGGGCGATGATAGCACCGGGGGTGGAGCGCCCTGGCTCCCTTGCCCGAGCCACCGGCTGCGGCCGCCGCCAGCCCGGCGGCCCGGGATCCGATTGCAACCTGACGCTCCGCCCATACATCTTGTCATAACTGGATGCGTTCATGCACCCAGCCTTTCGCCGCCCCCCGCTATCCTTCCCGCCCTGTAAGCCACGCTCTGCCGGGTCTTGCCGCGCCATCCCGGCGCCGCGCCGAACCCGGCGCGTTTTCCATCCAGCATGACGCCCAAACAGACCACGATCAATACGGTGACACTGACCTGCTCCACTTGTGGCAGCGCGCAGTTCATCAAGCTGGACACCAACGAGTACCAGTGCAGCCACTGCCAGGCCGTGACCCTGGTCGAGGACAACGTCGCCCAGCGGCTGGAGAAGATCCTGCGCGACATGCAGCAGCCCGCGCCCGCGGCCGCGGCCAAGCTGCAGCCGGGCGCCATCGTGGCGATCGTGCTGGTGGTGCTGGCGGCGATCCTGGTGCCGCTGACGTTCAACCTCGGCTCGTCGACCCGGACTTCCTACCGCCCGCCGCCGGTCATCCCGCCCCTGGACGCCTCGCTGGTCAAGCTGACCGACGTGCAGGAATGGCGCGTGCGCAACCGCAACCAGCTGGTCATGGTGATGCGCAACGAGACGGGCGAAAAAATCGACAGCCCGCGCGTCACCGCCACGTTCTACCAGGGCGAGCTGACGCTGTCGTCCGCGACCGGGTCGCCGCTGGCGCGCACCCTGCAGCCCGGCGAATACACGCCCGTGGTGATCTCGCTGCCCGACACGTCCTATACCCGCTACACGCTGGAGCCCAGCGTGCCGTCCCGCGCGCGCGGGACCGCGTTGAAGATTGCCGCCGACAAGGTGCAACTGGTGCGCAACGACGGCGACTACCGCCTGGTCGGCCTGCTGCGCAACCAGGGCACGACCGTTTCCAACAGCACGCAGGTGACGGTGATGCTGTATGGCGAAGATGGCAAGCTGATCGGCACTGGCAACGGCTACGGCTCGGCCAACTCGCTCGCCCCTGGTGGGGTGACCTCGTTCGACGTGCGCTGCGAAATGCTGTCCGAGGGCAAGGTCGGCTCCTACGATTACATGGTGCAAAGTGAAAGCTAGCCGTTCCGAACCCAAACGCCTGTCCCTGCCCGCCAAGGCCGGACTGGTGCTGGTCATCCTGGCCGCCGGTGGTTATGCGCTGGCCAAGTACAACGGCCTGCTGCCCTGGGAAAAGGCCAAGGCCGCGACCACCCCGCAGGCCGCCGCGGCCACCGCCGAACCCGCCCCAAAGCCCGCGCCCCCCGCCAGCCGCATCGTGCGGGTCAGCCCCGCCGATACGCGCGTCATCGACCACGTGCGCCTGACCACCGCCGAGCTGCTGGACCCGGACTTCGCGCTGTTCGACCCCGCCGCGCTGTCGCTGTCGCCGCCGCGGCGCCTGCTGGATGAAATCGAGCGCCCGCTGCTGCTGGCCGAAGTCGTCAACCGCAGCGATGGCTACATTGCGCTGTCGCCCGGCTTGACGCTGTCGGTGTTCGACGGCGCCCGCCCGCTGCGGCTGCGCCAGGAATGGTCGCTGCCGTCCATGCTGTATCCCGGCGAGCGCATCCCGGTGCGACTGCAAGGCGAGGATTTCGAGCGCTACAGCGAGATCAAGACCGATTGGCAACCTGCCAAACGCGCCGCGCTGCCCGGCACGCGTCCCAAGCTGGACATCACCGTCGACAACACCGAGGCGGCCGTCGGCACCGGCACGCTGAATTTCACCTACCGTTTCCGCTACAAGTATGTGGTGGTGCATGGCCGGGTGCGCAACGACGACAAGACCGAGGTCCAGAACGTCAAGGTATGGGTCAGCCTGTACGACGCGCAGGACAAGCTGTCGGGCGCCCAGTATTCGGAACTGAAGCTGCCCAAGCTCCAACCCGGCGAAAGCGCGCCGTTCACGGTGAACGTCAAGCAATACGGCGGCAACTTCGCCCGAGTGGCCGTGGTGTACGACGCCAAGGCCAACTAGGCGCGGAACCGGGCGCGGCCGGCCCTCTCGCCAGGACCCGGACCCGCAAAACAGGGGGCAGCCCGCCCCCTGTTTTTCTGTCCCCATTTATTCGTTCCGGCCGCCAACCTGGCCGGGCAACTCCCCGCAACGCCCTCTGGCGCCCCCCGTCCGGGCGGCGTCGTCTGCGAGCGCCGTGGCCTTCCCGCAACGGCTATCGGCTCAGGTCTTATATAAGATATAAGACATTTGCTTGCGCCCCCCTCTTCCCTCTACAATTCCTGCCGACAACCCTTCTTCCAACCCGACTTTAAGCAGGCCTCACATGCTGGATACTTACCGCCAACACGTTGCCGAACGCGCGGCTCTGGGGATTCCCCCGCTGCCCCTGACGGCCAAACAAACCGCTGAACTGATCGAACTGCTGAAGAATCCGCCCGCTGGCGAAGAGCAGAACCTGGTCGAGTTGCTGACCCACCGTGTGCCGGCCGGCGTGGACGACGCCGCCAAGGTCAAGGCGTCGTATCTGGCCGCCGTGGCCCTGGGCTCGGAAGCTTGTGCCCTGATCAGCCGCGCCAAGGCGACCGAACTGCTCGGCACGATGCTGGGTGGCTACAACATTGGCCCGCTGGTCCAACTGCTTGACGATGCGGAAATCGGCACCATCGCCGCCGATGCCCTGAAAAAGACCCTGTTGATGTTCGACGCCTTCCACGACGTGAAGGAAAAGGCCGACAAGGGCAACGCCAACGCCAAGTCCGTGATGCAGAGCTGGGCCGACGCCGAATGGTTCACCAGCCGTCCGGAACTGCCCCAGAGCCTGACCATCACGGTCTTCAAGGTGCCTGGCGAAACCAACACCGACGACCTGTCGCCCGCCCCGGACGCCACCACCCGCCCCGACATTCCGATGCACGCCCTGGCGATGCTGAAGAACAAGCGCGACGGCGCAGCCTTCCAGCCGGAAGAAGACGGCAAGCGCGGCCCGGTCAAGTTCATCGAATCGCTGAAGGAAAAGGGCCACCTGGTCGCCTACGTGGGTGACGTGGTCGGTACCGGTTCCTCGCGCAAGTCGGCCACCAACTCGGTGCTGTGGTTCACGGGCGAAGACATCCCCTTCGTGCCGAACAAGCGCTTCGGCGGCGTCTGCCTGGGCAACAAGATCGCCCCGATCTTCTACAACACGATGGAAGACGCCGGCGCCCTGCCGATCGAGCTGGACGTGTCGCAGATGGAAATGGGCGACGTGGTTGAACTGCGTCCCTACGAAGGCAAGGCCATCAAGAACGGCGAAGTCATCGCCGAATTCGAAGTGAAGTCGGACGTGCTGTTCGACGAAGTGCGCGCCGGCGGCCGCATTCCGCTGATCATCGGCCGTGGCCTGACGGGCAAGGCGCGCGAAGCGCTGGGCCTGCCGCCGTCGACGCTGTTCCGCCTGCCCAAGGACCCGGTCGACACCGGCAAGGGTTTCACGCTGGCCCAGAAGATGGTCGGCCGCGCCTGCGGTCTGGAAGAAGGCCGCGGCATTCGCCCGGGTACCTACTGCGAACCGAAGATGACCTCGGTCGGCAGCCAGGACACCACTGGCCCGATGACCCGCGACGAGCTGAAGGACCTGGCCTGCCTGGGCTTCTCGGCCGACCTGGTGATGCAGTCGTTCTGCCACACCGCCGCCTACCCCAAGCCTGTGGACGTGAAGACGCACCACACGCTGCCGGAATTCATCAGCACCCGTGGCGGCGTGTCGCTGCGCCCGGGCGATGGCGTGATCCACTCGTGGCTGAACCGCATGCTGTTGCCCGACACCGTCGGCACCGGCGGCGACTCGCACACCCGCTTCCCCATCGGCATCTCGTTCCCGGCCGGTTCGGGCCTGGTCGCCTTTGCCGCTGCCACCGGCGTGATGCCGCTGGACATGCCGGAATCGGTGCTGGTCCGCTTCAAGGGCAAGCTGCAGCCCGGCGTGACCCTGCGCGACCTGGTCAACGCCATCCCGCTGTACGCCATCAAGCAAGGCCTGCTGACGGTGGCCAAGCAAGGCAAGAAGAACATCTTCTCCGGCCGCATCCTGGAAATCGAAGGCCTGCCCGACCTGAAGGTCGAACAAGCCTTTGAACTGTCGGACGCCTCGGCCGAACGTTCGGCCGCCGGCTGCTCGGTGCGCCTGAACAAGGAACCGATCATCGAGTACATCAACAGCAACATCGTGATGTTGAAGTGGATGATCGCCAATGGCTACGAAGACGAGCGCACGCTGGGCCGCCGCATCAAGGCAATGGAAGCCTGGCTGGCCGACCCCAAGCTGCTGGAACCGGACGCCGACGCCGAGTACGCCGCCGTCATCGAGATCGACCTGGCCGACGTACACGAGCCCATCGTGGCCTGCCCGAACGACCCGGACGACGTCAAGACGCTGTCGGAAGTTGCCGGCGCCAAGATCGACGAAGTGTTCATCGGCAGCTGCATGACCAACATCGGCCACTTCCGCGCAGCGTCCAAGCTGCTGGAAGGCAAGCGCGACATCCCCGTCAAGCTGTGGGTGGCCCCGCCCACCAAGATGGATGCCACGCAACTGACCGAGGAAGGCCACTACGGCGTGTTCGGCACCGCCGGTGCGCGCACCGAAATGCCGGGCTGCTCGCTGTGCATGGGCAACCAGGCCCAGGTGCGCGAAGGCGCGACCGTCATGTCGACCAGCACCCGCAACTTCCCGAACCGCCTGGGCAAGAACACCAACGTGTACCTGGGTTCGGCCGAGCTGGCCGCCATCTGCTCGAAGCTGGGCCGGATTCCGACCAAGGATGAGTACATGGCCGACATGGGCGTCATCAACAAGAGCGGCGATCAGATCTATCAGTACCTGAACTTCGACAAGATCGCTGACTACAAGGACGTGGCCGACGTGATCGAGGTGTAAGCCTCATCCGCCAGGCTTGCCTGCAGACGGCCCCGGAGCGATCCGGGGCCGTTTTTCTTTGGCGGCGCGGCAAGGCCGAAAAGGGGGCAATTCGCGTCCCGGCGGGAATTTAGTCGGGGACGGAACTTTTTAGACGATACGTTTTCATACAATCACCGTAACCAATGACACAAAACCCCTGACAGCCGCCTGCCGGCCCTGGAGAAGACTGCCAATGACACGGCTCTTGTTGCCGCTGCCGCTGTTGACGGCGCTTGCCGGCTGCGCCACGGCGCCGCCCTCGAACCCCGAGAACATCTGCGCCATCTTCCGCGAAAAGCCGGACTGGCACGATGCCGCGCTGAAAGTGCAGAAGAAATGGGGTGCGCCGGTGCAGGTACCCATGGCGATGATGTACCAGGAATCGTCGTTCAAGCAGGACGCCGTGCCGCCGCGCTATTACTTCCTGGGCATCATCCCCTGGGGCCGGGTCAGTTCCGCCTACGGCTACGCCCAGGCCAAGGACGAGACCTGGGGCGACTACAAGAAAGACGCCGGTGGCTGGGGCTCCAGCCGCGACAATTTTGCCGACGCGCTGGATTTCATGGGCTGGTACATGAACAAGACCCAGCGCCTGAACGGCGTGTCCAAGTCCGACGCCTACGGCCAATACCTGAACTACCACGAAGGCTGGACCGGCTACCGCAACCGCAGCTACGACCGCAAGGCCTGGCTCAAGACGGTCTCGAAGAAGGTGCAGGCGCGCGCCGACAAATTCGCCAGCCAGTACAAGAGCTGCGAAAAGGACCTGACGCGCGGCGGCTGGTTTTTCTAGGCGGGGCTTTCCAGGCGGGTTTTTCCAGCGGCTTTTTTCCAAGGAAGGCGGCTCGCACCGCCCCCCCTTGGCCGCGATCAAGCCTGTACGCCCAGCCGATACACCACGGTATCGAGCCGGCTGACTCCGCGTTCGGCGAACTTGGGTTCCTTGGCCAGGATGTCACGGCGGTCGATGATGACGGCCGGCGACACCCCGGTGAACAAGGCCCGCACTTCGGTATCGACCAGCGCGAACGGCGGCCCTTCCATTTCTTCCTGGGGATAATCCAGGGTGATCAGCAAACCGCGATAGCCCGGCGCCAATTGCCCATAGACGTGGCGCACGTAGGCGCCGCGCATGTCCGCCGGCAAGGCAATCAGTGCCGCACGGTCATAGGCGCCCACGCAATGCGACAGCAGTTGCGCGTCCAGCTTGAAGATATCGCCGCAGATGATCTCGATATTGCCCGCGACATAATGCTTGCCGTAGGCGGTGTCGTGGATGACGGGCTTGAGCTCGTTTTCAGTGAAGAATTGCTCGACCGCCAATTGGGACAGTTCCACGCCCAATACCTGAAAGCCCTGGGCCGCCAGCCACACCATATCCAGCGACTTGCCGCACAGCGGCACCAGCACCTTGCCCCCGGGGGGCACCGACAGCGTCGGCCAGTATTTCTGCAACAGGGGCGTCACGCGCGTTTGATGAAAATGCGTGCGACCGTCGCGCCAGCGTTCCAACCAGAATTCCGCGTCCATGCTTTGTATTTATCCTCCTGAAAATAGCGAATTACTCCATTCGCGGGCGGTGCCGCGCGCCGGTGCGCGGCTTGGCAAGACCCCTTGATACTACCTGTACGGCGGCGGACCAGCATCGGGAACAAGCGGCCGAATAATGCCCATACTTGCGCGCGATCCAAGCAAAGGCTGGGCGGTACAGGCGTCCGGGCATGCTCCTAGGGTTTATCCCAACCCCTGTCTTGCATCCATGCCAAGGCCAGCCCCGTATGTGTTCGTGACGGCCAACACAAAGGAGATCGTCATGAAATTGCTAGCCTCGATTGCCATCGCCTGCTCTGCCCTGACCCTGTCGCCGACCTATGCGGCCGACGTCATGGTGGGGGGACAAGCGATGATGCCCAGCAAGAACATCGTGGCCAACGCGGTCAATTCCGCCGACCACACCACGCTGGTCGCAGCGGTGAAAGCCGCCGGCCTGGTGGATACGTTGCAGGGCAAGGGGCCGTTCACGGTCTTCGCGCCCACCAATGCCGCGTTCAACAAACTGCCGCCCGGCACGGTCGACACCCTGGTCAAGCCGGAAAACAAGGCCACGTTGACCAAGATCCTGACCTACCACGTGGTGCCGGGCAAACTGGACTTCGACGCCCTGGCCGCCAAGGCCAAAAAGGGCGGCGTCACCGAACTGACCACGGCCAGCGGCGGCAAGCTCTGGGTCATGATGAACGGCAAGCACAACCTGACCGTCAAGGACGAAAAGGGCGGCGTGGCCAATATCAGCACCTATGACGTATACCAGTCCAACGGCGTGATCCACGTGATCGACAGCGTCCTGATGCCCAAGTAAGCGCATCCGGGATATCGTAGGGGTCCCTGCGACCCCTACCCCGCCCCCTCATGACCGCAACGCTGCTTCGTGCTTGTCGATCGTTGTCCGGTTTACGTCTTGCCGCGATACCCGGCCTGTTGGCCGTCTTGCTGCTGGTCGGCCAGCCCGCCCACGCGCAGCAAGCCCAGCCCCTGGAATTCGATAACGCCTACAAGGCCGAACTGGCTTCGGAGAGCGCCGCCTTGCGCACCCGCATCCAGCAATGGCCCGCGCCGCTGCAGGACATGAACCAGCAGATCTCCGCCGCACTGCGCGCCAACGATCCCGCACAGGCGCAGCGTATCGCCGAAGCCCTGTCGCAACGCGAGCCGGGCAATGCCGACATCAAGAACTTCCTGGGCAAGCTGCAATCCATCAACGGCCAGCAAGCGGCGGCGGTCAAGCTGTTCGACGAGGCGATCACCCTGGCCCCGGACAATCGCTGGTTCTATGTGAACAAGGCCGGTGCGCAGGCCGAATTGCGCGATCTGCCCAACGCGCTGGCCACGGCGCAGGCCCTGACGGCACGCTATCCGCAATGGAGCATCGGCCTGAACCTGCAAGCCGCGCTGCTGGACGGCCTGGATCGCATCCCGGAGGCGCTGAAGGTGTATGACCAGGCGGTGCACGCCACGCCGCCCAGCGCCCAGATCCTGACCAACCAGGGCCTGCTGCTGCGGCGGCTGGGCCGCCAGGCCGACGCCCGCGCCAGCTACGAAGCCGCGCTACGGGTGCAGCCCGGTTATTCCCGCGCCCAGGCCGAGCTGGCGTCGTTGCCGCGCTAGCGTTTCCTGAAGGCCGATTGCCCCACCACCGCAGGCCGGCTTTTCAGCAAGGTCGACTGCCCCACCCTACCGTCGTCCGTCGTCCCAGGAGCCCACATGCCCCGCATGCCGAACGTCATCTCCATGCCGCACCCCGCGTCCGTGCCCTGCCCGCCCCGCCGTGCGTTGACACTGGCACTGGCCGCGCTGGCCGTGGCGCCGCTGCGCGTCACGGCGGCCGCCGCGCCGAATGAGCGCGACGCCACCATCCGGCGCGTGTTCCAGGCCGATCTGGCGAGCATCCGCTACGGCGCTGACCATGCCAAGCTGATGCGCAATCTGGGCGTGATCTGGATTCCCGTGGAGACGGGCGCGCCCGGCATCGAATTCGAACATCCGCTGGGCGGCAATGACACGGTAGCTGCGGCAATGACGCTGCTGGGCACGGCCGACAAAAGCCTGGCAACCCAGCGCATGGCCGAGGTCTGCCGGCTCGTGCCCGCCTATGTGCGCCGCATCGGCCAGTTGGCGCCTGGCCGCTATGCGCTGCCGCGAGAGCGGCGCGAAGCCTTCGACTTTCCGGATAGCGGCGTGGATGCCAAGGGCTTTTTCCAACTGCGCCGCGAACATCTCACCCTGCTGCGCGCGGCCAACTGGCGCGAGGCTGGCCAGGGCGCGCTGGAAGCGGTGCTGCGTGAAGGCGACGCCTTCTGGCCCATGCCCTACATCGACGGCAAGCGCCCTTACGGCGACAGCAGCTTCTTCCAGATCGACATGGCGCGCGCGCTGGGCGAACCCTATGCGCAAGACGCCCAGGGCCGCGCCATCACCGAATCGGCCAAGGATGCGCGCCTGGCCAGCCTGCACTGGCAGACGGCCGCGGCGCTACAAGTCTTCCTGGCACACGCGAAGACCTAGGCGCTTCCCGCAATGCCACATGCCGCGCACGACGCGGCGTCACGGCCGGGAAAGGAACCCGCGGATATCGTCGGCCACCGGCACCGCGGCCAGCACCATCAGGCACAGCGCCAGCGGCAAGGTGGATCCGAAACCGTAGTGGAAGAACGAATACGCCCCCACGACACCGCCGGTAAAGAACAGCGTGACCATCCCGCCCAACACGATCAGCTTGCCGCGATCGGCCCGCACCGGCGGCGTCTGTGCGGCATCGGCCCGTGCCAGGTTCCAGTAGAACAGCTTGCCCAGTTCGATGCCGATATCGGTGACCATGCCGGTCACGTGGGTCGTGCGGATCTCGGACTTGGAAACCTTGGTGATCATCGCGTTCTGCAGGCCCATGATGTAGCACAGCAGCATCACGGTGCCTGGCACGTAGAACCAGCGCAGCGTTTCCAGATTGGCGCCCAGCAGCAGGCCGAACACCAGCAGCAGCATGGCTTCGACCAGCAGCGGCAGCGCGAACTCGCTGGCCAGGTGCGAGCGGCGCCCGAAATGGATCAACGACGCCGACGTAGCAGCCCCCGCCAGGAACGACAGCAACGCGGCCAGCCCTTGCAGCACCACCGCCAGGCCGCCCAGCGCCATGTGGTCGGCCATCATCGACACGATGCCCGACATGTGCGAGGTGTACTGCTGCACTGCCAGGAAGCCGCCCGCGTTGACGGCGCCCGCGGTGAAGGTCAGAAAATAAGCCAGCCGCCGGTTGGCCTGTGGCGTACGGCTGACCGCGGTGAGCTGGCGCAGGAAGGGAATGGGCACGGCAACGCCTCAGCGCACCGGAAAATAGGTGCCACCCAGCGAGCCGTTGACGCCGCAATTGGGCGAGCTGGCGCCGTTCTTATCGCCGGGAGGCGGCACTTCCTCGGCCACCACGCCCGCGCCCTTGCGGCGCAGTTGCAACGTCCAGCCGCCAGCGTCCTTTTCCTGGATCACCAACCTATCACCGCGCACCTCGCCCACCCCATAGGTGTCGCAAACCCAGCTGGCTTTATAGGGGTCTGCCGCCGACGCTTCGGCGAGCAAGCGGCCATCCGCTTGACGAGTCACCTTGAGTTGCCCGCCAAAATTGCGCCACTCGCCTTCGAACCCCTGGCGAGGCGTCAACACAAGCGACGCAAGGAACTTGTCGCGGCTCCCAAGACGTTCGGCGATTTCCGCCGCGCCTGTCATATTGACCCAAGGGTGCTCATAGGATTCGTCGCGCACGCCGACGAACAGCCATTGCTCGATGGACAGCGCCCTGGATGTCTCGGCATCGAAAGCGCTGCGCGCCTTGCCGTAACGGCTGGCAATGCTGACGTCCAACGCGGCCAACTTGGGATCGGCACAAATCGCTTTTTCGGCGCCGCTCTTGGCGCGGGCACAATCGAAAGATGGCTTGGACGCCGCCGCCCAGGCGCCATCCGCCATGGCAACCATCATGACAACCGCAACCCCTGCGGCGCGCGCATAGCGCTTCATAACGAAAGCGCCCGGGAAGGAAGACACGGCCAGCCTGGCCGACCGCGCCCGATCCCGGGATTCTACCGCCGCATCCGCGAGGGCGGCAGCCCTGGCCGCCGGGTGTGCACCCGGCGGCCAATGCGGTCAGTCGGCTTGCGACTCGGCCAGCTGCTTGCGACGGAATTCGCCCTGACGCACGTGCATCCAGCCCGGATACTCCGGCGGCAGCGCGCTGACCTTGTCCAGCAGGTCCAGTTCGTCAGGCGTCAGCTTGATGGCGGTGGCCGCCAGGTTGTCGTCCAGCTGGTCGACACGCTTGGCGCCGATGATGACGCTGGTCACCGAACGCTGGTGCAGCAGCCACGCCAACGCCACTTGCGCCACCGACACGCCGCGCGCATCCGCCACCTGACGCAAGACATCGATGCTGTCGAAGGCGCGGTCGCGGTCGACCGGCGGGAAGTCGAACTGGGCGCGGCGGCTGCCGGCCTCGGCCTGGCCGTCACGGCTGTACTTGCCGCTGAGCAAGCCGCCTGCCAGGGGGCTCCAGACCATCAGGCCCACGCCTTCGCTTTGCAGCAGCGGCACGATCTCGCGTTCCAGGTCGCGGCCGGCGATGGTGTAGTACGCCTGCAGCGATTCGAAGCGGGCCAGGCCCAGGCGCTCGGCAATGCCCAGCGCCTTCATGATCTGCCAGGCCGCCCAGTTGGACACGCCCACATAGCGCACGTGGCCGTGCTGCACCAGGTTGTCCAGCGCGCGCACGGTTTCCTCGACCGGCGTGGCCGGGTCGAAGCCGTGGATCTGGTACAGGTCGATGTGGTCCAGCTGCAGCCGCGACAGGCTTTTCTTGACGCTGTCCATGATGTGAAAGCGCGAATTGCCGCGAGCATTGACACCCGCGCCGGTCTGGCCGAACACCTTGGTCGCGATGACGACGTCGTCGCGCGCCACTTTCAGGTCGCGCAGCGCCTGGCCGGTGATGATTTCAGAGCGCCCTTCCGAATACACGTCCGCCGTGTCGATGAAGTTCACGCCCGCGTCCAGCGCGCGCCCCACCAGGCGGTTGGCGTCTTCCTGTTGCAGGTCGCCGATCTTGCTCCACAGTTCGCCTTCGCCGCCGAAGGTCATGGTGCCCAGGCAAAGTTCCGAGACGAACAGACCGGTGCTGCCGAATTTCTTGTACCGCATCATTGCACTCCTTCGTGGGCGTGGCGCGCCGCCGGTCCCGGAATGGGACGGCGATGTCGCGTGGCCGGGGTGGAAACAGTATGCGTCGCCGAGCCCTTCGGATGGATGCTCGATCCTGCCCTTTTTTTGCCTGATTCTCTGGCTGCGAGTCTACACACCGGGCATCCGCCCGATCCTCCGCATTCTTTGCCTAATCCTCCGCGCGCAGCCGGCAGGCCGTCCCAAGATGGCCTCTCCGGGTCTACACTCGATAACGCCTGATTCTCCGGCCGCCTCGCGCCCCACGCGTACGCGAGGCCGCCTTCCACGGAGCCGCCCGATGCCTCCCACCCCCGATCTGCCCATTGCCACCCCCGCCGCCATCCTGGATGCCGCGTTCGAGCCTGCCCGGCGCGAATTGCTGTGCCTGCTGGAACGCATGACCGGGGCGCTGGAGGGTTCGCTCGATACCCCCATCGAAGGCCTGTACCTGCATCGCATCTCGCAGCCCACCGGCCCCAAGCCCGCCTTGCAGAAGGCCGCGCTGGCAGTCATCGCCCAGGGGTCCAAGCGCCTGTTGATCGGTGACGAATCCTACGAGTACGACCCCTTCCACTACCTGATTTCGTCGGTCGACCTGCCGGTGGTGGCCAAGGTGTCGGTCGCCAGCCCGACCCTGCCTTACCTGGGCCTGCGGCTGGACCTGAATCCGGAAGAGATTTCCGAGCTGATCAGCGACGAGAACCTGCCGCCGCTGGTGCCGGCCGAGGCGTCGCGCGCGCTGTGCGTCAATCCGCTGGGCGGAACGCTGCTGGACGTGATGCTGCGGCTGCTGCGCCTGCTGGACAGCCCGCGCGACATTCCGATCCTGGCGCCGATGGTCAAGCGCGAATTGCTGTACCGCCTGCTGATGAACGGCCAGGGCGTGGTGCTGCGCCAGACCGTGCTGCAGGACAGCCAGCTGAACCGCGTGGCCAAGGCCATCCGCATCCTGCGCGACAACTATGCCCAGCCGCTGCGGGTCGAGGAAATCGCCCGCGACGTCCACATGAGCGTGTCGTCGCTGCACCATCATTTCAAGCAGGCCACGGCGATGAGCCCGCTGCAATACCAGAAGCACCTGCGGCTGCAAGAGGCACGCCGGCTGATGCTGACGGACGACGCCGGGGTGGCCCTGGCCGCCCACGCCGTGGGTTACGAGAGTTCGTCGCAATTCAGCCGCGAATACAGCCGCCTGTTCGGTACGCCGCCTTTGCGCGACAAGCAGCGCTGGAAGGACGAGGCCCTGGCGGCTGCCTGATTCTCTGGCGCGACGCCGCTGGTCCAACGTCTCGGGCAGGGCCGGCCGGGCAAAGGGCGATATGCTTGGGCATCCACCATCCCGATGACCCACCCGTGCGCCCTATGCAAGACCTGAACGACCTCTACTATTTCGTGCAAGTCGTGCGCAACGGCGGGTTCGCGCCGGCCGGGCGCGCCCTGGGCATCCCGAAATCGCGCCTGAGCCGCCGCATCGCCGAACTCGAAGAGCGCCTGAACGTGCGGCTGATCCAGCGGTCCACCCGCAGCTTCGCGGTCACTGAACTGGGGCAGGAATACTTCGAGCAATGCCTGGCCATGCTGGCCGGTGCCGAAGCCGCCCAGGACGTCATCGACCGTACGCATGCCGAACCCCAAGGCACGATCCGCATGAGCGCGCCGCCCGCGTTGATCTACTATTTCCTGGGCGACGTGGTGGCCCGATTCATGGAAAAGTGCCCCAAGGTGCACGTGTACCTGAAGAGTTTCAGCCGACCCGTCGATGTGCTGCGCGAAGGCTACGACCTGGCCGTGCGCGTACGGTTTGGCCACATCGAAAGCAGCGACCTGGTGATGAAGCACCTGGGCATGGGCTGCCAATGCCTGGTGGCCAGCCCGGACCTGGCACGCGGCCTGGCCTTCCCCGGCGACCCGGCACAGCTGAGCCAGATGCCCACGCTGGCCCTGGGCACCGAGCAGCGAGAATGCAATTGGCAGTTGCTTGGCGCCGACGGCGCCCGGCTGACGGTGCCGTTCACGCCGCGCCTGGTCACCGACGACATGCTGGCGCTCAAACAGGCCGCGCTGCGTGGCGTGGGGGTGGTGGCCCTGCCGCTGCTGATGATCCACGAGGAACTGGATGCCGGACGGCTGGTGAATGTGGGCAGCTCCTGGCAGCCCGAACCTGGCAACGTGCATGCCGTCTTCCCGTCGCGCCGAGGTCTGTTGCCCGCGGTACGCGAGCTGCTCGACTTCATGTCCCTGGAATACCGGCGCATCGCCGAACTGGAGTCCGGTGCACAACGCCGGCATGGCCTGCTTCTGCCCACGGCGCCCCCGTTGTCCGAAAAATAGGACGCTGAATACCATTTTGACCCACTACCGACATATTGTGCTTGTATTTAGGATGACGGCTATTCCCTCAAGTGACCCGGCGTGGCCCACGGCCCGCCCCCTTTCAAGCAGACGGAGCAAAAGCCATGACCAAACCCTATGTAAAGCTGGACAAGAACGAAGCGGCGGTACTGCTGGTCGATCATCAGGCAGGCCTCTTGTCACTGGTGCGCGACTTCCAGCCCGACCAGTTCAAGAACAACGTGCTGGCCCTGGCCGACCTGGCCGACTACTTCAAGCTGCCCACCATCCTCACGACCAGTTTCGAAGACGGTCCCAACGGTCCCCTGGTGCAGGAACTGAAAGACAAATTTCCGAAGGCGCCCTACATTGCCCGTCCCGGCAACATCAATGCCTGGGACAACGAAGACTTCGTCAAGGCCGTCAAGGCCACCGGCAAGAAGCAGCTGATCATTGCCGGGGTCGTCACCGAGGTGTGCGTGGCTTTCCCCGCGCTGTCCGCGCTGGAAGAAGGCTTTGACGTGTTCGTCGTCACGGACGCCTCGGGCACCTTCAACGAAGTCACCCGCAATGCCGCCTGGAGCCGCATGGAGCAGGCCGGCGCCCAACTGATGTCCTGGTTCGGCGTGGCCTGCGAACTGCATCGCGACTGGCGCAACGACATCGAAGGCCTGGGCACGCTGTTCGCCAACCACATCCCCGACTACCGCAACCTGATGGCCTCGTACTCCGCCAACAAGGCCAAGTAAGCCCGCAGGCCGGTGCGAAAAATATTTCGCACCGGCCTGCATCCAAACGCGGCTCCCGCGGGTAGTACCTGCAACGGCGCGCATTCTGCCCGCCGTATCCGCCAGGGACATCCCCCAGGAGACCGCTCATGACCACTCGCCCCACCCCTGCCACCGGCCTGTTGGCCGCCGCCCTGCTGGCCGCCTGCGGCCTGATGCAAGCCGCCCCCGCCATGGCGTATTCGCAGGACGCCCTGCCCGCACCCGTCCAGGTCCCCGCCGGCCACAAGGTCGCCTGGGAAACCGTCGGCGCAGGCGAAATCACCTATGAATGCCGCGCCAAGGCGGACGCCAAGGACCAGATGGAATGGGTCTTCGCCGGTCCGAAAGCCGTACTGAAGGATCGCCAGGGCAAGCAGGTCGGCACCTACTACGGCCCGCCCGCCACCTGGGAAGCCGCCGACGGCTCCAAGCTGACCGGCACCCAGGTCGCCGTGGCGCCCGCCGGCACGGGCAACCTGCCCTACCAGCTGGTCAAGGCCAACCCCGCCATGGGCGCCGGCGCCCTGACCGGCGTCGCCTACATCCAGCGCACCGCGCTCAAGGGTGGCGTCGCCCCGCAAACGCCCTGCACCACGGCCGGGCAGCGCAGCCAGGTCTCGTACCAGGCCGACTACATCTTCTGGAAGGCGGACTGAAGGGACGGGCCAAGGCGGCGTGCAACGGCACGGGTCACGGTGGCGGGAGTCCGGTAACATGCCAGCATCCGCCGCCGCCCGGGCCTTGCCCGGCCCCACGCCCACCGCCCCTGCCCCCGCGCGCATGCCGAACCGACCTGTTCCGGATTTCGATTACGAAGCGGCCCTCGCGCAGTGCGCCGCGGGGCGACGCTCGGCGCTGGAAGCCCTGTACCGGCATGAAGGCCCGCGGCTGCTGGGCGTGGCCCAGCGCATCGTGCGAGACCGCGCCCGCGCCGAAGACATCGTGCACGACGCCTTCGTCAATATCTGGAACCGGGCCGCCAGCTTCGACGCCACGCGCGGCTCGGCCCGCGGCTGGCTCTACAGCGTGGCCCGCAACCTGGCGCTGAACGCCGTCCGAGACGGCCGCCACGAAACCGCGGTGGACGACGACACCGCCGCCGCGCTGGACGCCCGCGATGCGATCGAGGCCTGGCACGACACGCGTGAAGCCTTCGACTGGCGCGACAGCGCCGGCCGCATCGGCGCCTGCCTGGAACAACTGGAACCCGTGCGCCGCAACTGCGTGCTGCATGCCTACGTCGAAGGCCTGTCGCACAGTGAAATCGCGCAACGCCTGGGCGCCCCGCTGGGCACCGTCAAAGCCTGGATCAAGCGCAGCCTGAAAGCGCTGAAGGAATGCCTGGCATGAGCGCCCTGCCCGATACCCCCGAAGGCCTGGACGAACTGGCCGGCGAATACGTGCTGGGCACCTTGTCCGGCGCGCGCCGTCGCGACATCGACGCCCGCCTGCCGCACGATACCGCGCTGCGTGCCGCCGTCGACCGCTGGGAAGCGCGCCTGCTGCCGCTGGCCAACCTGGCCACGCCGGTCGAGCCGTCGCCTGGCCTGTGGCCGCGTATCGAGAAGACGCTGAACGGCCAGTCGGCCGCCGCTCGGGCCGGCGCATCGTCGCGTCCGGGATGGTGGGACAGCCTGTTCTTCTGGCGCGGGGTCGCCGCCAGCGGCCTGGCCGCCGCGCTGGTCCTGGCCAGCACCCTGGCCCTGCGGCCCGCGCAAACGCCCGGCCCGATGCAATACATGGTGGTGCTGGTCGCCCCCCAATCGCAGACGCCGGGCTGGGTGGTGCAGGCGCAGGCGGGCGAGCGCGAGGTGCAACTGGTGCCGATCGCAGCCATGCAGGTGCCGGCCGATCGCGCGCTGGAATTCTGGACCAAGGCCGACGGCTGGGCCGGCCCGGTGTCGCTGGGCCTGGTCAAACCGGGCGAACCGGTGCGCATCCCGCTGGACAAGCTGCCGCCGCTGGAACCCAACCAGTTGTTTGAATTGACGCTGGAACCGGCCACCGGCTCGCCCATCGGCAAGCCGACCGGCCCGATCCAGTTCATTGGCCGGGCCGTGAAGGTGATGTAGCCGCTATTTCTTGCGGAAGGGATAAGCCTGCTGCGACAGGAACGTACCCGGCATGTCGTTGTCCAGGATGCCGTAGTTTTCCGGCAGGCGGTTGCCGGCGCCGCGCACCGCGGTGCCGAACAGGTAGTCGATGAACGACAGGTGCGCCGCATAGTTCTTGTCGATGGCTTCCGTGTCGGACGAATGGTGCCAGTGATGGAAATCCGGCGTCACGATCACATAGCGCAGCCAGCCCCAGGGCAGCTTGACGTTGGAGTGGATCAGCACCGCCTGGAAGCCCACGATGATGATGTAGGCGTCCAGCACCGGCTTGGAAAAGCCCAGCGCGAAGAGCACGCCCAGCACCGCCACGCGGGTGATCAGCAGCTCGACGATGTGCAGGCGCGAACCGGCCAGCCAGTCCAGCGTGCGGGTACTGTGGTGCACCGCGTGGATGCGCCACAGGAACGGCACCTCGTGATACGCCCGATGCGCGGCGTACTGCACCAGGTCGGCCACCAGCACCGCCAGGAACAGTTCAGCCAGGTACGGCAGCGACTGGATGGCCTGCTGCAGCGGTTCATAGGCCGCCCACGAGAACAACCGGTGCACGAAGAAGTTGATGCACAGCAGCACCGCCCCCACCGACAGGTGGTTGAACAGGAAGTGCTTCATGTCCACCTGCCATTCGCCGCGGAACACCGGCTGGCCGGGGTACAACGGGAACAGCTTTTCGAAGATGATGAACACGGTGCTGGACGCCAGCAGGTCCAGGATGAACCAGTCCAGGCCCAGGTAAGGATGGTGGCCCGTATTGGTGGAGGTCACCACCACCTGGCTGCCCCCGGCGGCCACCGCGCCGCACACCAGCACGAATGCCGTGATGTTCAGCCAGCGCTGGCGGCCAAACACGATGTTGGTCAGCGCAATGGTGCCCGACACCAGCAAGGCGCCGAACAACAGCGCGCGCATGGCTTCCACCGTATAGAAGGTGCGCAGTTCAGGCGTGGTCAGGTAGGCCGGGAAATGAAACGCCAGCACACCGAGCACGGACAGGATCGCCAGGAACAGCGCGATCACGCCGGTAATCATGCCGGTACCCGGATGGATGCGACCGTCTTGCTTGAACAGATCCAGGACTTGACGGTGAATGGGCGCGCGCTGATTCATTTCACTTTTATGGCAGACCACGGGGAAGCGAGTGTATGCCCGGCTCCCCGGTCACCATGTAATCAAACGTGAGCAGATAAATCCAAGCGACTGTGAGGCCCACCCGGGCGTGCGCCGCATCAAATTCGCCGCCTCGCCTGCGGCCACCCGAGGTTGACTTTGACGGGCCATTGCGATGTCATGGACCTGACAGCTCATCACGGGCCGGCCCGCCGGCTCCCGCGCAGTCCCCCTCCAACCGGATCAAGCAAAGAGGCCGTCATGTTCCCTGAGTATCGCCAACTGATTACCCAACTGAAAGCCGAAAACGGACACTTCTCGGCCCTGTTCCAGCGCCACAACGACCTGGACCAGGAAATCAAGAACATGGAGGCCGGCATCGTGCCCGCCTCGGACACCAGCGTCGAAGTCCTGAAAAAGGAAAAGCTGCTGCTCAAAGACAAGCTGTACAACCTGCTGCGCGCGGCCGACCAGAACGGCGGCTAGCCGGCGCAGTCAGCCAGCATTCCCGAGGCGCCATCTGCGGCGCCTTTTTGTTGCCCGCTTTTTTTGCCCGCATCTGTTGCCCGCTTTCGTTGCCCGCTTGCTGACAAATACCTGAACGAATAGAATCCCTCTGGTCCGGCCGCTTTTGCCGGAGGCGTAACCGAGGTGCTGCAAGGTGCATGACAGAGATTTCAAGCCAGGCGAAGCCGTGTCGCCCGTGACCGGCTGGGCCATGTTGCCGCTGGTCGAACACGACTCCCTGCTGTTCCGGCTGGATTTCCTGCCCGACCCGACCCCGTCGCCCACCGGGCCCAGCGCCCGTGGCCGCGTCTATGCCATGACGTCCGAGCAGCTGCAATTGCTGCTGGATTCGCTCAAGGCCCAGCTCGACAAGCTGCAACCCGGACCCGCCGCCGCGCGCCACTGAGTCTTGGATCGGGCGCGGCGTCAAGCGGGTCCGACCCGCTTGGATCAGCAGCGCTAAAGATAGATTAGTATCTTTAGATTCTCTAATCACACTACACCCGCTAGTCTGTCGCCCTTGCTTGCAGGTACGACATGACTCACGCCTTTCTTCCCGGTTTTCTCCTCAGCTTCAGCCTGATCCTCGCCATCGGCGCGCAGAACGCCTTCGTCTTGCGCCAAGGCCTGCGCCAGGAACACGTCCTGGCCGTCTGCCTGGTATGCGCGGTGTCGGATGCCCTGCTGATCGCGGCGGGCGTCGCGGGGTTCGGGCTGGCGTCCAACGCCCTGCCGTGGCTGGAGCCGGTGCTGCGTTATGGCGGCGCGCTGTTCCTGTTCGCCTACGCCGTCCGCAGCCTGCGGTCGGCCCTGCGCAACCACGGCAGCCTGACCCCGTCTTCGCGCCAGGCCGCCGGGCTGGGCGCCACGCTGGCCACCTGCCTGGCCTTCACCTGGCTGAACCCGCACGTCTACCTGGATACCGTGGTGCTGCTGGGGTCGATCTCCAGTCAGTACGAAGGGCAGAAGACCGCCTTCGCGCTGGGCGCCATGACGGCCTCGTTCGTGTTCTTTTTCACGTTGGGCTTCGGCGCCCGCCTGCTGCGGCCGGTATTCGCCAGCCAGACCGCCTGGCGGGTGCTGGATGCGCTGGTCGGCATCGCGATGCTGGCGATTGCGGTCAAGCTGGTGTGGCCCTGACGCTGCCGCAGGCGCGGCGCCGCGTTCGCAGGTCCGACCGCGCTCGCGGCCAGCCCCTTACTGCGCCTGCGCCGCCTTCTTTGCCGCAGCCGGCACATTGCGGAACGTGACGCCCAGGCGATTGAAGGCGTTCATCAGCCCGATGGCATAGGTCAGGTCCGCCAGTTCCTTGTCGTTGAACGCTGCGGCAGCCGCCTGGTAATCGGCGTCCGGCACGCCGGTTTCAGCGACCCGCGTCACGCATTCGGCCCAGGCCAGCGCGGCCTGTTCGCGCACGCTGAACACCGCCCCGCCTTCGCGCCACACCGGCACCAGCACCAGCTTGTCCACCGCCACGCCCTGCTTCTGCAAGTCGCGTGAATGCATGTCGATGCAATAGGCGCAGCCATTGATCTGCGAGACGCGCAGATAGACAAGGTTGACCAGCACTTCCGGCAGGCCGCAATGGCGCAGGTAGGCGTGCACGGCGCCGAAAGCCTTGTAGCCTTCGGGCGAGGCCTGGGTGTAGTCGATGCGTTGGCTCATGATGGGTCCTGATGGGTGTCTATCGAAGACTCCATACTGCGCCCGCGCGGAATTTTTCGGTAGATCCAAGAACCAGGTTGCGTGCTGGGCCATGATGGCCGCGCCGCTATCTGCCCGGCATCTGCGCGTCGACCCAGTCGGCAACCCGGTCCGCAATGTCGGCCGAGTTGCCATCCATCATGAGCAGGTGGGAATTGCCGAGTATCCCGCTGGCCGGCAGATCCAGTGTATCCACCCGGCCGCCCGCCGTTCGTACGCGATCCAGCCAACGATCCGCCCCGGCGCGATAGCGGCGCCACAGGTCGCTATGGCCAAAATGATCGCCCCAGACCACCAGGTGCGGCACCTCTGCCGCCTTGCGAGCCATGCCGGCGTCCAACGCCGGTGCGCCGGCCGGCTCGATCAACACCACCGCGGCAATCGCCCGCGGCATCAACGCCGCCAGTTGCGCCGCATGGCGAGCCCCTTCGCTATGGGCCACGATGATGCTGCGGCCAAACTGGCGCAGCAGTTCACCATAGGCAGCAAGGGTCCTGGCGCCATTGCATGTCCAGCGCGCCACGAATTGCTTGCCCAACTGGTCGATCCGCGCCACCGGAAAGCGCAGGCCGGGATGCGCCGCCCGGTTCGGGTAGCCGCCTGGCGGGCCGAACCGGAAGATGGACCAGGCCTGATCCACCGTGCGATGTTCCGGCGCCGTCGGCGAGATTTCTGGGTACGGTGCCCAGGAGGCCCGCCCCCGTTCGACGGCGTCGCTGACGCAGGTATGAAAACCGCGCCGCATGAAGTGTTCATGCCATCCGGGACGCCCATCCGGCGTTTCTTCCCAGGTGGCGCCCGTCATGCCGCCCCCATGCCAGAACAGCACGGGTAGCGAATAGGCCGCCCGAGCCAGTTCGAAATGCTGCGCGTACAGCTGCCCGACCTGATAGCGCCCGTTGGGATCGGACTGCCGCGGCGGCTCGCCCGGCACGGTCTCGAGGGTCTTGGGCGGCAAGCCTTGCAGATCCAGTGCCTGCCCGCCGATGTGAAATCCGCGCACGCGGCGCAGGGCAATCACGTCTTCCTGCATGGTTGGCGCCGCCACGACATTCCTAGACGACATAGCGAACCGCAATCAGTGCCAGCGTGACCGTGATCGCGCCGCCGATGCGCGTGGAAATCTGCGCGAACGGCATCAACGCCATGCGATTGGCGGCCGTCAGGATGGCGATATCGCCGGTGCCGCCCTGGCCGCTGTGGCAGGCGTTCACCACGGCCACATCGATGGGATACATGCGCAGCCGCCGCGCCACTGCGAAGCCGGTTGCGATCATCGAAAAGACCGTCGCGAACACCGTCACCAACGTGGGCAGATTGAAGGCGCTGACGAACTTGTCCCAGGGTGTCAACGCCACGCCCATGGCGAACAGCAAGGGATATGTCACCACCTTGGACGTAAAGGCATACAGGTCCTTGCCGGCGCGCTCGATCTTCAGCGGGATCATCCGCAGCAGCTTCATCGCCACCACCAGGATCAGCATCGCGATCGGCGCGGGAAAATCAAACAGCTTCTGGCCCAGCGTGCCCAACAGGTAGAGGCCTACGACCGTCACCAGGCCACTGCCCAGCGCCAGCGGTTCGAACACGGAAGGGGCAGGCGCGCCGTCCGTCTGCGAGGCCTGCAACGGATCGGCGCCGGGTTGCAGCTGCCCTTCCCCCGTCAGGTGCGGATAGCGCTTGCCCAGCATGTTCAACAGGCCCGACAGGATCACGGCGGTAAAGCTGCCCAGCATGACCACCGGAATGATCTGCGCGAACAGCACTTCCTGCGGCTGGTCCATCAGCATCGAATAGCCGAGCGAGAGCGGAATCGCACCTTCGCCCAAGCCACCGGCCATGATGGGAATGACGATGAAGAACAGGCTGTGTATCCAGTCGAACCCCATGGCCATGCCGACCCCGGTACCGACGACGCCCGCCACCACCGAGCCCGCCGCCAGGGGCACGAAGATCTTCAGGAATCCAGCCACCAGGACCTCGCGCGGCATGCTCATGATGCTGCCGACGATGATGATGGCGATATACAGGTACAGGAAGTTGGACACCTTGGTGAAGGTCTGCACCGACTCGACCACCTGCGGCGGAATCACGCCATAGAACGTCAGCGCGGAAGGCACCACGAACGCCATGATGGCGGCCGCGCCCGTCACCGAAATCAGGCGTACGCGCTTGCTCAGTTCCATGAAGACAAAGCCGCCCACCGCCAGCACCCCGATCGACATCGACAGGTCGGACGGCACTTTGCCTTTCGCGGTCATGACGCCGATCACCAGCAACAGCGCGGCAAACACCGGCAAAGGCACGACGCCGATCTGTACCTCCATCAATTTCAACCAGGCGCGCAACCATCCGGGTTGGGTCGGGGTCGCTGCCTGTTCCGCCTGTCTCATCGCGCTTCCTTATCGTTATGCGGGAAAGCGGCGAATGTAGCCATGCCATCCATAAATGTAAAATATGCCAAATTTATTCTTCCATATAAATAATCAATGGATGAGACTGACAAGCTGCCGCTGAGCCTGCAGCACCTGACCGCGCTGGTCGCCATCAGCGAAGCCCGCAGCATGACCGCCGCCGCGCAGAAACTGGGCATGGCCCAACCGGCGCTCAGCATCGCGATCGCCAAGCTCGAAACGCGCCTGGGCACGGCGCTGCTGCACCGCGAACCGCGCGGCGTGCGGCTCACGCATGCGGGTGAATTACTGCTGGCGCGCGCCTACGACATCCTTGCGCTGACGCAGGCCAGCCTGCGCGAGCTAAATGCCCTGCGCCAGGAACCGCAAGGCGAAGTCGCCATCGGCCTGCCGTCGTCAACCGCAGCAGTCGCGGCCCTGCCCATCATCGAAAGGCTGTCCAGCACCTATCCCAAGATCAAGCTGCGCGTGGTGGAGGCCTTTTCCGGCTACCTGTGGAAATGGCTGCAGAACAACGAGATCGACATGGCCGTCGTGTTCGACCGTACGTCCACGATCGACCTGCACTGCCTGCCGCTGGCCCAGGAAACCATGCACCTGGTCAGCCGGCGCGGTGCGCGCGCCCGCCATGCGCCCGTGGCAATGTCCGAATTGGGCGCCTATCCCCTGGCCATGCCGTCGCGCGCCAACGGCTTTCGTACGGCCTTGGAAACCCATGCGGAAAAGCATGGTGCCGCCCTGAACGTGGCGCTGGAAATCGATGCCGGGCATCAATTGGTCAAGCTGGTCGCCAGCGGCCGCTACCATAGCGTGCTGGCGCCCTGCGCGGTCAAGGACGAGATCGAAGCGGGGCAGGTAGATGCCCGGCCGATCCATCCCCCGCTGGCCCGCACCGTCTGCCTGGCGCAACGTAAACTGGGCAAGATCGCCAATCCGGTGGATCTGGTGGCGGATGAAGTCATCGCCGAATGCCGCAACCTGATTGCGTCGGGTGCCTGGCAGGCAACATTGCTATGACGCAAGGAGACACCGTGCCGTTACGCGCCCCCTTCATGAAACCGCTCTTGCTGCTCGCGCTTTGCGTGCTCGCAGGCCCCGTCCGCGCC
Organism: Achromobacter sp. DH1f; assembly: GCF_000633435.1. Lineage (NCBI taxonomy): Bacteria > Pseudomonadati > Pseudomonadota > Betaproteobacteria > Burkholderiales > Alcaligenaceae > Achromobacter > Achromobacter sp. DH1f. The sequence goes on from NZ_AYMF01000027.1 coordinate 46,025, forward strand.
GGCTGCCCTGCCCCCGAGCAATGGACGCGCAGTTTCCAGCAGGACCACGCCGATTTCCACTGGAATACCGAGCGTCACGATCCTTCGCTGTACACCCCCGCCTTCGATGCCGCCCTGCGCGGGGAATGGGCCTACGCCAAAGGCGAAGTCGGCCACCTGGATTACGACCCCTGGCTGGGCGCGCAAGACGGCGACATCGGCGGGGCACCGGTTTTCGAAGCGGAGTCGACCTCGGAAGACACCGCCATCGTCGCCATGCGCTATCCCTTCGTCCTGGAGCCCGGCGGACCCAAAACCCCGCAGATCGTGCACCTGATCCTCAAACGGCAAGCGCCGCAATGCTGGCGGCTGGATGACTTCATCACGCCGCTGGGCGAGTCATTGAGACGCGTGTATGCCGCGGCGCCGTGAGCGCCGGGCATTGCCGCCCGCAAGTGGCCGGACGGTCAGGTCCGGCCCGCTTGCAGGCCACACGCCGGCTGCGTCATTCTTTCTTGTAAGCCAGGTAGTCCAGATGGATGCCGATATGGTCGGCGATGTAGCGGGCGTCGTGCCAGACGCCCCAGATGAAGGATGAACTGCGGTTGGTGAGGTTGGGCAGGCCGAGAAAGTAGATGCCTTTTTCGGCGGAAATGCCACGCTTGTGGATGGGGTAGCCCTTCTCGTCGAAGGTGTCGACGTCAATCCAGCTGAAGTCCACTTTGAAGCCGGTCGCCCACAGGATGGTCTTGATGCCGGCCTCGGCCAGGTTCAGGCTGAGGATGGGGTAAGCCAGGCATTCCGGGTCGGGCAGGAGCTTCCAGGCATCCGGTTCGGGGGGCAGGTCCAGGCCGTTCTGCTCGATGTAGGCATCGGCTTCGCGCAGGACCTCGAAGTAATCGGCATCGCCCTGGGCGACATCACGAGCCAGGTTGTCGGCAAAGCGCAGTGTGCCGTTCTCGTAGGCGGTCGTGATGCCGACGAGCTGGATGCCGTCGTGGGCCAGGCGCCGAAAGTCGACGGTCTTGCCGTTTTCGTAGCCGCTCACGGCGAAGGCGACGTGTTCGCGCTTCGGCTTTTTCTTGACTTCATCCCACATTCCCAGCGCGCCCAGCCACCAGCAATAGTCGCGTCCGCGGTAGGAACGGGGCGGTCGGTAGTGCTCACCCACCGACAGGTAGACGGTGCGGCCGGCCTGGCGCAGCTCTTCGGCGATCTGTGAACCGGAAGCGCCCGCGCCGACGACCAGTACGGCGCCGTCAGCAAGCTGGTCCGGGTTTTTATAGGCCGAGGAATGCAGTTGCTGGATGCCGGCGCCTTCCGGCACGATGTTCGGATAGGTCGGCACCTGGAAGGGGCCGGTCGCGGCGACCACGTGCAGCGCTTCGATCGTGCCTTCGGACGTGGTGACAGTGAAGCCCGGGCGCTTGTCATTGCGCTTGACGCGCCGGACCTCGACGCCGGTGCGCACCGGCGCATTGAGCATCCTGGCGTAGTCTTCAAAGTACTGGGCCATGCGCTCTTTCGGCGGAAAGACGTCGGGCCCGACGTCATCGAACTTCAGGCCGGGAAAGCGATCGTGCCAGGCGGGGCCGTTGGCCACCAGCGAGTCCCAGCGTTCGGAACGCCAGCGTTCGGCGATCCGCTTGCGTTCGAGCACGATATGCGGAATCCCCATGGCGCCAAGGTGCTCGCTCATAGCGATGCCGGCCTGGCCGGCGCCGATCACCAGCGTATTGGTTTTTTCAATTGACATGTGAAGATCCTAAGAAGTACCGAGACCCTGGTGCGTCTCGAGGCTGACACGACGAGCAAGGACAAGAAAGCCGGCGAACCGCGTGCACGATCCCGGTGCGCGCTGAACGATTGGCACGCAGTGTGACCCCGAAGCCCAGCGTTGATAACTTCGTTTTTCAGACGGCTGACTTAGGAAAAAGCAAATATGTCGGTTTGCCCGGGTGCAGCGCTTGCGCCGTCGTGATTTCTTTTTTCCGATGGCCCCCATCAGCATCGGCAACGCACTGGAAATAGGGCTTTACCGTATTCTTGGCTGCACCAGATCGCTGGCGTCGCAGCCCTGCGTGCCATGCGACCCCCGCCTGTTTTTTCCCGGAGTTTCGCGCCGGGAAACTGAACTCCGTGAGTGCAGCAGCCATGCCGAATCTTCCCTTTGCCTCCGATAGCTCCAGCGCGGTCCGCCTGGAGGGCGTCGTCAAGCAATATCGCGATCTCGCGGTACTGAAACAGGTGTCCCTGAAGATCGAGCGTGGGGAATTCCTGACGCTGCTGGGTCCGTCGGGCTGCGGCAAGACCACCTTGCTGAACCTGATCGCGGGCTTTGCCGATGCGAACGAAGGCGAGATCTTCATCGACGACACGCCGGTGACGGCGCTGCCCCCGTATCTGCGCCAGATCGGCATCGTGTTCCAGAACTACGCCCTGTTCCCGCACATGACCGTCGAGCGCAATATCGCTTACGGCTTGCGGATGCGGCGCGTGCCGGCCGCCGAGATCGAACAGCGGGTGCGGGAAGCCATGGCCCTGGTCAAGCTCGATGGCCTGGGCGAGCGCAAGCCGCGCGAGCTGTCCGGCGGCCAGCAGCAGCGCGTGGCGCTGGCGCGGGCATTGGTGATCCGTCCCAAGGTGTTGCTGCTCGACGAGCCCTTTTCCGCGCTGGACAAAGGCCTGCGCGGCGCCATGCAGGTAGAGATCCGCGACATTCAGCGCAGGCTGGGCGTGACGACGATCTTCGTCACCCATGACCAGGGCGAGGCCCTCAGCATGTCGGATCGCATCGCCGTGATGAACCAGGGCAAGATCCGGCAGGTCGCCACGCCGGACGAGCTCTACCGCAATCCACAGGATCCGTTCGTGGCCTCGTTCCTGGGCGACGTCAACATCCTGCCCGCGCACTATCACGGCACCAGCGCGGAAACCATCCAGCTGCGCCTGGGCGCCGGGTTGACGCACATCCCCCGCCAGCGCCTGGTGGGCGGCTCGCACGAAGGCCACCGGCTCGATCTTTATGTACGGCCGGAACACATCAAGCTGGAAACCCTGCATAGCGGATCGGTCCTGAGCGGCACGGTCGTCAACCACGTGTTCCAGGGCGACCACGTGGATCTGTACCTGGAGGTGCACATTCCCGTAGAGGGGCGCCAGCACGTCATGGTGCGCACCTTCGACCTGAACTGCCTGCAGGAATGGCCCGTGGGCGCCGTGGCGGGACTTGCGCTGCCCGGCCAGGGCGTCACGGTCTTCAACGCGTCGTCCTGAAGCCGGCGCAGGCAATCCCCCCGTTTCCTGGCGGCCGCGCCTGCGCAGCCGCCGAGTGTCCATTCGTCCCCGAGGCCCAATGCCATGCCCCAGATTCCCGTTGAAATGCAAGCCATCATCGCCCGCGAGCCGGGCGACGCCACGGTGCTGACGCTGGCCGGCAGGCCGGTACCGGCGCCAGGCCCCGGTGAAGTGCTGCTGCGCGTGCATTCAGCCGGCATCAACCGGCCCGACATCATGCAGCGCCAGGGCGTGAGCAAGCCGGCGCCGGGCGTGACCGACGTGCTGGGGTTGGAGGCTTGTGGCGAAGTGGCAGCTTGCGGCCCCGGCGTGCCGGACGCCTTGCGCGGGCAGCGCCTGATGAGCCTGCTTGCCGGCGGTGGCTACGCGCCCTGGTGCGTGGCCCGCGTGGATCACTCCCTGGCGGTGCCCGAGGCGCTGGACGATGCCGCGGCAAGCGCCCTGCCCGAAGGCCTGTTCACCGTCTGGCACAACCTGTTCGAACTGGGCCGCCTGCGCATGGGCGACACGGTGCTGATCCATGGCGGCGGCGGTGGCATCGGCACGCTGGCCATCCAGATGGCGCATGCCGCCGGCGCGCGGGTCATCGCCACCGACGGCGAGCGCGACCGCTTCGACGCCCTGCGCGAACTCGGCGCCGATGAGGTGATCTGCTTTCATGACACGGATTTCGTGCAAGCCTGCGAAGCCTTCACGCAGGGCCGCGGCGTGGATGTGGTGCTGGACATCGTCGGTGGCGACTATGTGCGGCGCAACCTGCAGGCGCTGGCTTTCGGTGGGCGGCACGTCAGCCTTTCCTTCCTGCAAGGATCGGCCATCAACATCGAACTGCTGACGCTGATGCAGAAACAGTTGAGCCTGCATTCTTCGACCATGCGTCCGCAGACCGATGCCGAGAAGGCCCGCATGGCCGTCGCGCTCAGGCGCCATGTGTTGCCCCTGGTGGCCGCGGGCCGCATCCGCCCAAGGATGGCACACAGCCTGCCCCTGGCCGATGCCGTGCGCGCGCATCAGTTGCTGGAAAGCGGCAAGGTGTTCGGCAAGCTGGTCCTCAAACCCTGACCCCCGGAGTCCCGCTTGAAACTTCTCTACGCCCCGACGTCGCCCTTCGTGCGCAAAGTGATGATCTGCGCGCACCTGACCGGCCAGGCCGGACACATCGAATGGCTGGCCAGCGCCGCGCATCCGATCAACCGCGACACGCGCATCGCCGCCCACAATCCGCTGGCCAAGGTGCCCACCCTGATCCTGCCGGACGGCAGCGCGCTCTACGACAGCCGCGTGATCTGCGAATACCTGGCCGACGCTGCCGGCGACACGCAGCTGTTTCCAGCCGGCCCGGCCCGCTGGGTGGCCTTGACGCGCCAGGCCCTGGGCGACGGCCTGCTGGATGCCGCCCTGCTGGCGCGCTATGAACACACCGCCCGGCCAGCCGAGATCCAATGGCCCCAATGGCGCGAGGCCCAGCTCGTCAAGGTGCAGGCCAGCCTGGCGGACATCGAGTCGCAGGCGGACGACCTGCCGCGAACGCATCCGAGCATCGGCGAGCTGACCCTCGCCTGCGCCCTGGGCTATCTGGATTTCCGCTTTCCCGAACTGGATTGGCGCGCCGCGCATCCGCGCGCGGCGGCGTGGTTCTCCGTGTTCAACGCATTGCCTGCCATGCAGGCGACCCTTCCCCACGACGCCTGAGACTGCCTCCATGACGACGCCGAGCGCTCCCCCAACCTCTTCCACGGTCTGGTTTCTCAATGGGCCCAATGCCAATCTCTACGGACTGGATGCCAACAAGACCTACGGTTCCGACAGTTTTCCCGTGCTGCAACAGCGCTGCGAAAGCAAGGCCGCCTCGCTGGGCATCCGGCTGAACTTCGTCCAGTCCAACCATGAAGGCCAGCTGGTCGACTGGATCCAGGAAGCCCGCGGCACCGCGCAGGGCGTCATCATCAACGCGGCTGGCCTGACCTACTCGTCGGTGCCCATCCTCGACGCCTTGCTGTCCTTTCCGGGCAGGATCATCGAAGTCCACATGAGCAATATCTGGCGGCGCGAAGCCTTCCGCCATCATTCCTATATTTCCAAGGCCGCCGATGGCGTCATCGCGGGGCTGGGCGGCGATGGCTACGAGCTTGCCATCGAAGCCATGTCCCGCCTGATCCATCGCGACGCCTGAGGTAGACCGCCCATGCACGCCTCCCCCCGCTCCGCCGTGTCGGGCGCCATGATCTTCTACAGCGAATTCGACGACTACACGGCGTGGCGCGACGCCATGCAGGCGCGCCTGCCCGACCTGCGCGTGGTGCACGGCGACGACGCGCACGATCCGGCCGACATCCACTACGCCCTGGTCTGGAAAGCGCCGCCGGGCTTCTTCGACCGCATGAAGAACCTGCGCCTCATCGTGAATCTGGGCGCGGGGGTGGATTCACTGGTTGGCCGCGAAGACCTGCCCGCCGAGGTGCCCATCACCCGTCTCACCGATCCCAACATGGCCCGCATGATGGCGGGCTATGTGCTGTTTGCCGCCCTGCGTTATGCGCGCGACATTCCCCATTTCGAGGCCGCGCAGCGGCGGGGCGAATGGGCCTATCGCCATCCCCGCTCGCCGGAAACGGTGCGCGTGGCCGTGCTGGGCCTGGGCGAGCTGGGCGCCTGTGCGGCGCGGGAACTGTCCCGCCAGGGGCTGACGGTACTGGGTTGGTCGCGCAGCCCGCGCAGCATCGAAGGCATCGAATGCCATGCCGGCATGGCGTCGCTGGATACCGTGCTGTCGCGCGCCGACATCCTGGTGGTGATGCTTCCGCTCACTCCCGAAACACATGGCTTGCTGGATCGCGAACGCCTGCTGCGCCTGCCGCGCGGCGCGGCCCTGATCAATGTGGCCCGGGGCGCGCTGGTGGACCAGGCTGCCCTGACCGACCTGCTGCGCAGCGGCCATCTGGGCGGCGCGACGCTGGACGTCTTCGAGCGCGAGCCGCTACCGCCCAGCGACCCGCTCTGGGCCATGGAAAACGTGCTGATCACCCCCCACCTGGCATCGGTGGCCATTCCGGCCTCGGCCGCCGAACAGATCGCCGACAACGTACTGCGCGTCAGCCAGGGCTTGCCACCCGTCAATCGGGTGGATGCTGCGCGCGGCTATTGACAGGCACGGCCCTGGCCCGTGGGCCAGGGCCTGTTGACAGGCTCTAGTGGTTATCCTCGATATTCAGGATCCTGCCCAATCCCAGGAAACGGTTGGCGAAGATCAGCAAGGTCGCCGTCACCACGATATAGACCACCGACAATGCGGCCAGGGTCGGGTCGGCGAACTCGCGTACATAGTTGTACATGGTGACGGGAAGGGTCTGCGTGTTCTGGGTGGTCACGAACAGCGACGCGGTGAATTCGCTGAACGACATGATGGCCGCGAACAGCCAGCCGCCGAACAGGCCGGGCGCCAACAAGGGCACGGTGATCGTGAACAGCACCCGCACCGGTGACGCTCCCAGGCTGGCGGCGCTCTGCTCCAGACGCACATCCAGGTTCTCCATCGAGACATACACGCTGCGCAGCACGAACGGCAGGACGAGGATGACGTGGCACAGGATCACGATGCCGTAACCGCGATCGATGTTCAGCTGCGCCACCAGGATCAACAGGCCCAGCCCCACCGTGAAGTGGGGAATCACCAGCGGCGAGAGCAGGATGGCCTGCAAAATGTTCTTGCCGGGAAACACCATGCGCTTGACGGCAACCGCCAGGCCAGTACCGATCACCAGCGCCAGCAACGACGACCAGAACGTGACCACCATGCTGGCGCGAAAGCCGTCACGGAAGTCCGAGTAGGTGAAGACCCGCTCGAACCAGCGCCAGGACCAGGCCTGCGGTGGAAACGTGAGCAAGGCTTTTTCATTGAAGGAAGCCAGCACCACTACCACGACCGGCAGCAGTACGAAAGCGAGGATGAGCGTGATCAGCACAGGGGCGCCGATACGCAGCCACAGGGGCAGGGATTTGCGCAGGCTCATGTCAGTGTCCTCCAATGACCTTGAGACGCCGCGTGACGCGGCCGAGCAGCATCAGCGCAATCGCCGTCAGGCCCAGGCCCATGACGCTCAGGCTGGCCGCCAGGGGAAAGTTCATCGATGAAAATCCCAGCTGGTAGACCAATGTCGAGACCGTCGGCACCCGGCCGCCGCCGATCATCTGCGGCGTGGCGAAGGCGCTGAACGTCCAGGCGAACGAGGTCGTGATGCTGGCCAGGATGCCGGGCATGGACAACGGCAACGTGATGGTCAGGAAGGTGCGCACCGGCCCCGCGCCCAGGCTTTCCGCGGCTTTCTCGTAGTCGCGGTCGATGTGCGAGATGGCGGTGGCCAGCATCAGCACGACCACGGGAACGGTGACGTGCACCAGTGCCACCAGTACGCCCAGATGACTGAACATCAGCGTAAGCGGCGTATCGATCAGGCCCAGCTTGAGCAACATCGAATTGATGAAGCCCGTGCTTCCCAGCACGATGATCCAGGAATAGGTACGCACGATCTCGCCCAGGAATAGCGGCGTGATGGAGACGATCAGGATGAAAGACTTGATATAGCGGTTTCGCACCCTGACCAGGGCGTACGCCAACGGGTAGGCGACGAGCAATGAGAAGACCGTGGTCTCCACGCTCAGGCGCAAGGTGTTGACAAAGGCATCGACGTAGATTTTCTTGCCCATGCCCGAGAAGTTCGTCAGCGTCAGGCCGCCGACATCCAGCGAACCGGGAATGAAAGTGCGCAAGCTGTACTGCAGCACGGCCGCCATGGCGACGCAGATGCACAGCGCGATGAAGCTGGCCGGGGATATCAGCCATCCCCTCAGATTGGAACGCGCATCCATGGTGGACCCATCCTTCGTGTACGGTGAAAGCATGGCGGCGCCGCGGTCAGACAGGCCGCGGCGCCGGCGATCAGTTCATGATGTTCTCGGTGAACCACTTGCGCCATTCCGCGGTCTTTTCGGCGCGCAGCTTGTCGTCGATGACGATGGCCTGGGTATCCCATTGCTGCCTGGTCGTGAACACGCCCGGCAGCGCCGCGTCTTCCGGCGAGACCTTGGCGTCGTCAATGACGGGGCTGGCCTTCTTGGCAGCCACGATCTTGGCCTGCACGTCGGGCGAAAGCGCGATGTTCATGAACTTGTGCGCCAGGTCGATCCTGGCGCTGCCTTTCATGATGCCCATGGTATCCACGCCCAGCACCGCGCCTTCCTTGGGCATGGCCACCTTGATCGGCACGCCTTGGCCGATCATGTAGTAGGCGTTCATGGACAGCACGATCTGTACGGGCGTCTCGCCGGCGGCGATCAGTTGCTGGCTGTTGGCATCGTTGGTGTAGAAGGCCTTGAAGTTGGGTTTCAGGGCCTTGAGCTTGTCCTGACCCTTTTCCCAGGTGCTCGCATCGCCGCCCGAGAGCAACGCCGCAATGTCGATGATATGGCTGGGGTCGAAATCGGGCGCCGACAGCTTGCCTTTCAGCGCCGGATTCCAGAGATCGTTCCAGCTGTTGAAGGTGATGCCGGCGGGCACCAGGTCGGGGCGGTAACCGATGGTGTACACATACGCCCAGCTGCCGATATGGTAAGGACTGATCCTGGCGCGCTCGACCAGGTGCGCATAATTGGGGATCTTGCTCAGGTCCAGCTTCTCGTACAGGCCGGCATTGACGTACAGCCAGCCGATGTGCGAGGTGGTGAACGTGATGTCGCTTTCCGGCTTGGTGGCGAGCTTGGCCTTGTTCAGGCGGTCGATGGTGCCGCCCGTGATGTACTTCACCGGCACCCCCGTCTGCCGCGTGAACTCGCGGCCGATGGTTTCATCGATAAGGTCCCGGAAGCTGCCGCCCCAGGTGCTCACCACCAGGGCATCCTGCGCGTGCGCCGTGCCGGCGAGGGCCGCGCCGGCAAGCATGCCGGCGCAAATGAGTTTCTTGATCATGACAACCCCTTGTCTATGTTGTTGGCTACAGAACCTGCTCCAGGAAAGTCTTCAACCGCTCGTTCCTGGGCGAGGCAAAGAATTGTTCGGTGGGCGCGGTCTCGATGATTTCGCCGCGCTCCATGAACACACAGCGGTCGGCCACCCTGCGGGCAAAGCCGATCTCATGCGTGACGCAGATCATGGTGATGCCTGTATGGGCCAGGTCTTCCATGATGCGCAGCACGGAACCGACCGATTCCGGATCCAGCGCCGATGTCGGTTCGTCGAACAACATGATGCGCGGGCGCAGGCAGAGCGCGCGGGCGATCGCCACGCGCTGCTGTTGCCCGCCCGAAAGCTGGATCGGATACTTGCCGGCCTGTTCGATCACATTGACCTTGGCGAGGTATTCCCGTGCCGTCTGCTCGGCCTCGCCGGCCGGCGTCTTCAAGGCGATCTTCAGCGCAAAGGTGCAGTTCTCCAGCACCGTCATGTGCGGGAAGAGATTGAAGCTCTGGAACACCATGCCCAGCTGGCGCCGGACTTGCTCCACGCTTTCCGGGCGCCGGGTCAGCTCGGTGCCATTGACGTGAATGCCGCCCGAGTCGTGCTGTTCCAGATGGTTGATGCAGCGGATGAGCGAGGACTTTCCCGATCCCGATGGGCCGCACAAGATCACGATTTCACCGCTGGCCACCTCAAGGTGGATATCCCGCAAGGCGTGAAACGTGCCGTAGAACTTGTTCAATCCCGAGATGGACACTGCGGGCGCGCATTCGGAGCGGACGGTGGACAACGGCGGCGTGATGCGGGACAGGATGGCAGTCATGGTGGTTCGCGCTCTGGTGGACGGTCGGCCGGGGCGGTTCAGACTCTGACGAGGTAGCGGTTCAACTTGCGATCCGCGATCGAGAATCCAAGACGTATGCAGTTGGTGATGCACCAGTAGATGGCCGCCGCCGTGATCAGGGGCGTGAACGGGTCGTAGGTGTAGTCGAACACGGTGTTGGCGGCGGCGGTCAGGTCGACCAGCGTGATGGCGCTGACGGCCGCCGTGCTTTTCACCATGATGAGCAGCTCGTTCTGATAGGCGCGCAGAACATAGCGCGCCATCAGCGGCAGCCGCAGGCGAAGCAGGATCTGCGCGGGCTTCAGGCCCAGGGTCTGCGCGGCTTCGATGGTGCCCTTGGGAATCGCCGCCAGCCCGCCGCGAATGATCTCGGCCATGAAGCCCGAGTGCGTCAACGCCAGGCCCAGCCAGGCGCAGACGTAGGCGCTGGAAAATATGTCCCACAGGAAGGTGTCGCGCACGAAAGAGAACTGCGGCAGTCCGCTGTAGATCAGGTACAGCAGCACCAGGCTGGGCACGCCGCGAAAGAAACCGATATAGCTGCTGGCGAAGACGGCGCGCGGGCCCGGCCGAAAGCTCGCCAGGGCAACCGGCAGCGCCAATAACAGGCCGATGACCAGCACCGGCAACAACACGGCGAACGTGGTGCCCGCGCCGGCCAGCAGTTTGGGCAGGCTGTCCCAGGCCACCTGGAAATCAAAGTGCATGAGACGCTCCCTGGGTCACGACGGGATGAAAGCCCCGCGCGGCCCACGTTTCGACGCGGCGGGCCACGTAGTAGGTCAGCCAGGTCATCATGAGAAAGAAGAACGCCGCCAGCAGGTAGTAGACGAAAGGCTCTTTGGTGACACCGGATGCCAGCTTGGCGTAGGCCATGATTTCCTTCAGGCCGATCAGCGAGATGAGCGCGGTGTCCTTGAGCACGACGATCCACATATTGGTCATGCCAGGCAAGGCCAGGCGCAGCATCTGCGGCAGGATGATCTTCAGCCAGATGGCGCTGCGCGGCACCAGCAGCACGCGCGCGGCCTCGAACTGTCCGTGGGGCACGTTCTGGATCGCGCTGCGTATCAGGTCGGCCAGGTAGGCGCCGTAGACCATGCCCAGCGCCGCCACCGCCGCCATGAAAGGCGTGATCTCGATGCGCTGGCCGATGCCGAACGGCGCAAGCAGGCCGGCGACGATCTGCGAGCCGCCGTAATAGAACAGAAAGCCCACCAGCAGCGACGGCACGCCGGTGAAGATGGAGGCATACGGGATCCAGATGACTCTGGCCAGCAGCGTCGGCCGCAGCGTGACCAGGGCAAAGAACGTCCCGATCACAAGCGCCAGCAGATAGGCGCAGACGGCGACCTGGATCGTCATCATCGCGCCGGTCGCGAGTTGCTGCACGAAACCCATCGAAGGCATGAGGTATTCCTAAAGCCTGGTCACATTGAAAGGCGCCAGGCACAGACCCTGGCAAGCGTGCGAAACGTGCCGCCCGGTCCGCCGGCCTCGTGCCGGGCGGCTCAGGCGGGGTGCGCGGACAGGGCTAGCGGCAGGCCGCTTCCTCGGGCAGCAGTTCCACTTCCATGTAAGGTTTGCGCAGCTTGGTGAAGGTGCAGTCCTTGATGATGGTTTCCAGCGTGGCGTTCATGCGGTTGAGCAGCTCGCCGCTGTCCTTGCGGGCGATCCAGCTCGAACCCGCTTCACCGCCGCCGGTCCACAAGTCGCCGCCCGCGAACTTCCAGCCCTTGCCCTGGGGCTTGGACAGGAACTCGTTGGTCCAGCTGATCTTGGGGCCCAGGCTCATGTCCAGCCGCCCGTTGGCGAGATCGAGCCGGATCTGATCGGGGTTGTCGTAGAACACGATCTGCACGGCGTTGCCGAACGTCTCGGACACGTATTTGGCTTGCGCCGAACCGCGCTGCAGGCCGATCCGTACGCCCTTGAGCCCCTCGGGCGTGAAGGTGTAGTTCTTCGCTTCCGGCACCACGTAGGAGTCCGGATTGAACAGCACCGCACGGCCGAACAGCACCTTTTCCTTGCGTTCGGGCAGCGGCTTGGTCTGGCTGACCACGGCATCCAGCTTCTTTTGCAGCAGCGCCGGAATCAGGGCCTTGAAGTCCATGACGACGATTTCGCAATCGACCTTCATCCGTTTGCACATCTCACGCGCCAGGTCGGGTTCAAAACCCGTCAGGCGACCCGAGGGATCGACCATGCTGAACGGGGGATAGCTTCCCTCGTTGCCAAGCACCAGCTTCTCGGCATGGGCCGGCGCCAGGACGAATAACGAGGCGCTTGCGAGTGTGAGCGCCGTGATGGTTTTGTGCAGATGCATCTTTTTTCCCCTTGTTTATTGGTGATCCGCCGTGGCGAAGTGCTTACATCGTGTCGGCCTTGGTCAGGTTGGCGTTGAACAGCGACCCGTAACCGGGTTTGGCGCCCGCCGCGCCGGTGAGGTCCAGGCAATGCCAGAACGAGGCCTGGATGGCGGAAATCACCGGCTTGCCGAGCTTCTGCTCCAGCGCCTCGATGGCGCCGACGGTCCTGAAATTGGTGCACGACACGAAGATGGCCGTCGCGTCAGGGTGGTCGACCGAGATCACGTGGTCATAGACCTTCTCGAGCGAGACCTCAGCCAGCGCGTGGTCATCCGAAATGCCCAGGCAGGCGCTCCTGACGACCTCGTGGCCGTTTTCCTGCAGAAAGCGGATGGCACGCTCGTGGATTTCCGGCAGATAGGGCGTGGCCAGCGCCACCTTGCCCGCCTTCACCTTCTTCAGTGCCGCGAGCGTGGCGGTGGACGCCGTGGTGATCTTCGGCCCCGGCACCCATTGCCGCAGCTTCTGGATAAGCGCCTGGTCGTAGGCGGTGCCGTGAAGAAACGAAGCGCTGGTGCCGCCGAACAGCAGCACGTCGATGGGGGCCGCGCCCGCCAGCCGCGCGGCCTGCTCCAGTTCCGGGGCGTTCATCATTTCCTCGATGCCCTGCACGGTGACCTTGGGCAGCTTGATGCGCGCGGTATGGGTGGAAACCCCCGGTCCGGACATGGCCCACGTCTCTTCTTCCATCACGACGCTGGAGGCGATGTAGATCAGCCCGATGCGGGCAAGGTCGCCGGACCCGTCGTAGCGAAATCGGGGATAGGCGGCGGGTAGGAGCGTTGAGGCAATGGTCATCCGGATTCCCTGCAAGGAAGGTGGCTTCGGCCAGCGAAAACCAATGATGAGAGACGCGATCCGAGCGACCAAGTCGCCTTTTCCGTTGGCGTGGATAGATTTTCCTGATGGCCGCCCGCGTCAGGATTTCCGAGACGGGACGCCGGAAAAAACAAATAGGCTGCCGCACCGCTTGGGCCGACCATCAGCGGGCAGATCACGGCCTTATGCGATGCCGTCCGCAAGGCAAGCGCGGGGCCCCCGGATAAACCCTAATAAAGATACGAGCCATGAAGCACAAGCGCATACGCACCTTCAATACCAAGGCAACCTACCCGGAACAGAAACTCGACAACGATCTGTGCCAGGCCGTCGTCGCGCGCGGCAGCACCGTCTTCCTGCGCGGGCAGATCGGCCAGAACCTGGACACGTCCGAGAGCGTGTGCATCGGCGATGCCTCGGGCCAGGCGGAGCAGGCGATGAAGAATATCGACATGCTGCTCAGGGAAGCCGGCGGCGAGCTGCAGGACATCTGCAAGATCACGATCTACCTCATCGACCCCCGTTATCGCGAGGCGGTCTATCTGGTGGTCGGCAAGTGGCTCAAGGGCGTGTTCCCCGTGTCCACCGGTATCGTGGTGTCGGCATTGGCGCGTCCCGAGTGGCTGGTCGAGATCGACGCGACTGCCGTTATTCCGGATTGACGCCCCAGGAGGCCCAGGTCATGACTTTTTCCATCATTGCCCGTTGCCCGGCCACCGGCCAGTTCGGCGCGGCCGTCTCATCGTCGTCTCCCGCCGTCGCGGCGCGATGCGTGCGCGCACGCGCTGGCGTGGGTGCGGCGGTCAGCCAGAACATCACCGACCCCGCGCTGGGGCCGCTCATCCTTGACGCGATGAGCCAGGGCCACTCGCCCGAGCGTGCGCTGCAGTCGCTGGCCGAGCGCCCTTTCATCAGCTATCGGCAGTTGATGGCCATTGACGCCACGCAGGCGCCGGCCATCTTCACCGGGTCGAACGCGCTGGGCCGCCTGGCCAGCGCGAAGGGCGAGCACGCCGCGTGCGCCGGCAATATGCTGGCCTCGCTGGACGTGCCCGCTGCCATGCTGTCGGCCTTCGAGAAGACGCCGGGTTCGCTGGCCGAACGCCTGATGCAGGCCATGCTGGCCGGTCAGGCAGCCGGCGGCGAAGAGGGGCCGGTGCATTCGGCCGGCCTGCTGGTGGTGGCGGATCTGGATTGGCCCATCGTGGACCTGCGCATGGACTGGGTGGAGCAATGCCCGGTTGAAACCCTGTACGAGGCCTGGAAGGTCTACGAACCGCAGATCCAGGATTACATCACCCGCGCCAGGGATCCGCGCGCCGCACCGAGTTTCGGCGTGCCAGGCAATCTGTGACAGGCTGTGGCAAACGGCGAGTGCGAGAAAACCCGAGGAGCGCCAGGCCCGCTGTGCGGGCATAGTGGAGACACTTTTCTTTCTCACATCGGACTATGCTCAATCGCATTTCGCTGCGCCAGATGGAGTACTTCGTCGCCACGGCCAAACACGGCAGCATCGCCGCGGCATCCAGCCAGATCCACATTTCGGCGCCGTCGATTTCGGCTGCCATCGCCCACGTCGAAACCGAGCTGGACGTGCAGCTGTTCGTCCGGCATCCGTCCAAGGGCCTGGCCCTGACGGTGCTCGGCCAACAGGTCATGAGCGAATGCGAAGACCTGCTCGAACGCGCCTCACGCCTCTACAAGATCGCGTCGGTCTCCAGCAATACCATCCAGGGCACCTTGCGCGTGGGCTGCTTCCAGTCGCTCACGGCCATGATCGCGCCGGAAGTGATCTTCGGCTTCTCGCGCGCCTTCGACAAAGTCGACCTGCACATGGTCGAAGGCGACCAGCAGTTGCTGATCGACAAGCTGCATACCCTGGAGATCGACGTCGCGCTCAGTTACGACCTGAGGCTGGGCGATGAAATCTCGTTTGAAGCGCTGGCGCGCCTGCCCCCGCACGTCGTGGTGAGCGAACTGCATCCGCTGTCGCAGCAGATCGCGGTGACGCTCGAAGAGCTGGCGCGCTTGCCCATGGTGCTGCTGGACCTGCCCTTGAGCCGCGATTACTTCATGTCGCTATTCGCAAAGTTCGGCCTGGAGCCGAACATCGTGGCGCGTTCGCGCTCGGAAGAAGTGGTGCGGTCCATGGTCGCCAACGGCATCGGCTATGCGCTGTTCAACGTGCGGCCGAAATCCACGCAAGCCCTGGATGGCAAGCGGCTGGTGCGGCTGCGCCTGGTGGGCGAACACCGCCCCATGCTGCTTGGGCTGACGACCTACAAGCCGATGAAACCGTCACGGCTGACCGAAGTCTTCATGCAGCGCTGCCGCGCCTATATCTCGGATCAGTACATACCCGGCATGAGCGAAGGCAGCTTCTTCGACCCCTATGTGCCGCCTCCTGAAAACAACTGAACGGACGGCACGCCCGCGCGCCGCCCGCAACCCTGCAGGTCCATGCCATGAGCACACCGACGCCGGACAACAGTCCAGACCTACTGCGCGAACTGATCGCGTTTGAATCCGTCACGCTGACACCCAACATCGCGCTCATCGAACGCGTGCAGGCGTTGCTGGCGCAGGCGGGCATCGCGTCCACGCGGGTGGCGGACCCGCAGGACGCCCGGCGCAGCAATCTGTTCGCCTCCGTCGGCCCCCTGGACGTGCCCGGCATCGTGCTCTCGGGCCATACCGACGTGGTGCCCGTGACGGGCCAGCCGTGGACCTCGCCGCCCTTCGAGGCCACCGACCGCGACGGGCGCATCTACGGCCGAGGCAGCGCAGACATGAAGGGCTTTGTCGCCTGCGCCGTGATGGCCATGATCCGCGCAGCCCGCCAGCCGCTTGCGCGGCCCCTGCATCTGGCGCTGTCGTTCGACGAGGAAATTGGCTGCGTCGGCGTGCGCCATCTGCTGCGCGCGCTGGAACCCATGCAACCCGCCCCGCTGCTCTGCGTGGTGGGCGAGCCGACGCTGATGAAGATCGGCACCGGCAACAAGGGCAAGGCAGCCTACCGGGCCTTGTGCTGCGGCCAGGCGGGCCACTCGGGGCTGGCGCCGCATTACGTCAATGCCATCCATACGGCCAGCGACCTGATCAGCGCCCTGCGCGACGTGCAGCATGACCTGGCCGACCACGGGCCGCGCGAACCCGGCTACGAAGTGCCCTACACCACCGTGCATGCCGGCACCATCAAGGGCGGCACGGCGCTGAACATCGTGCCCGCGGAATGCGAAGTCAATTTCGAGATCCGCAACGTCGCGCAGGACGACCCGAACCAGATCCTGGAGCGGGTGCTGGCGCTCACTCAGACAAAGATGCGTGCCGCGGGCGCCCTGCCCGATGCCGAGCCGCCCCGGGTCACGACGGTCAACAGCTATCCCGGACTTGCCACCCCGGAGGACTCCGCAGGCGTGGCGCTGCTGGCCTCGTGGTTACCGCCGGACACGCCGCTCACCAAGGCCGCCTTCGGCACCGAAGGCGGATTGTTCCAGCAGCTGTGGGGGCAGACGGCGGTGCTGATCTGCGGGCCGGGCAGCATCGACGTGGCGCACAAGGCGGATGAATACGTCGAACTGTCCCAGCTTGAGGCGTGCGACGCGATGATGGAGAAGCTCACACGGTATCTGATGGCGCCGGCGGGCCGATAGGCCTCGGATGCACGCCAAAGATCTGCGCTGAGGCGTCTCTCTGAAGACACATGCGCCAGAAAACGAAAAGGGTTAGCTCACCAAAAATGAGCTAACCCTTTGTTTTTACTGGTCGGGGCGGTGGGATTCGAACTCACGACCCTCTGCTCCCAAAGCAGATGCGCTACCAGGCTGCGCTACGCCCCGAGGGTGGCAACTATACCAGATACGGCAGGCGCGCCGAAACGGCGCCCTTCCCGCTTCCCGGAAGGCCGTTTTCGCGCGCAAGCCCTGATTGACACCTATATAGTTGAAGCATAAATTAAATTCAGATCCATAACGACAATCTCATCGGGAAAATCATGGCCACCGCCTCTGCTTCATCCGCCTGGGCTGCTCCAACGCGGACCACCTATACCGTGCTGTTCGTTTGCTGGCTGGCGATCCTGTTCGAAGGCTACGACGTCGGGGTGATGGGCGCGGTGCTGCCCGCGCTGGCCGACGACAAGAGCTGGAACCTGACGCCGATCCAGCTGGGCATGCTGGGCAGCTACGCGCTGGCTGGCATGTTCGTGGGCTCGTTCGCGGTCGGCACCCTGTCCGACCTGCTGGGCCGCCGGCGCATGCTGCTGGCCTGCGTCACGCTGTTTTCGCTGACGATGATCGGGGCGGCCTGGGCGCCCACGCCCACCTGGTTCGCCACGTTCCGCTTCATCGGCGGGCTGGGGCTGGGCGGCGTGATTCCGGTGGCGGCGGCGCTGACCATCGAATATTCACCGCCGGCCAGGCGCGGCTTCAACTATGGGGTCATGTACTCGGGCTATTCGCTGGGCATCCTGTGTTCGGCCGCGGTGGCCATGGCGCTGCTGCAGCACTGGGGCTGGCGGTCGGTGATCCTGGTGGGCGCGGTGCCGCTGCTGCTGGTGCCGCTGCTGGCGCGCTGGCTGCCCGAGTCGCTGGAATACCTGCTGGCCAAGGGTGACGAAGCCGGCGCCCGCGCCATGGCCGATCGCCTGGGTATCGTGTCGCTCGAGCCGTTCCGCCCCCGCGACGTCGCGGGCGAGAAAGCCACCTGGCGCGATGTGATGGCGGCGGTGTTCTCGCCGCGCCACCTGCGCGCCACCCTGTGCTTCTGGGGCGCGCTGTTCCTGGGCATGATGCTGGTCTATGGCCTGAACACCTGGCTGCCGCAGATCATGCGCAAGAACGGCTACGACCTGGGTTCCAGCCTGTCGTTCCTGCTGGTGTTCAGCCTGGCGTCCGCCATTGGCGGCCTGGTGCTGGGGCAGTTTGCCGACAAGACCGAGCCGCGCAAGATCGTGGCCCTGTTCTTCCTGGTGGGCGCCGTCGGCATCTACTGCCTGACCTACAACAACCCGCTGGTCGTGAACTACCTGTGGGTGGCGCTGGCGGGCGTAGGCAGCATCTCGTCTTCGCTGATCCTGACGGGCTACCTGGCAGGCTACTACCCGGCGCATGCGCGCGGCGCGGCCACTGGTTGGGCGCTGTCGTTCGCCCGCATCGGCGCCATGAGCGGCCCCATCGTCGGCGGCTACCTCGCCAGCCTGCAATTGCCGCTGGCCTGGAACTTCATTGCCTTCTCGTGCGCGGCGGTACTGGCGGCCGTGTTCGTGATCCTGATCCCCGGCCGCTACGCCGGGGGATCGCAGGCCCAACCCGCCACCGGCGCGCAGACCCTGCAACAACAGCGGTCCTGAAAACGACAACGGCGCGCCTTGCGGGCGCGCCGTCAATGATCCGGCCACACAGGCCGGCGTCAATTCAGCCGAAACGGCCGGTGATGTAGTCTTCGGTTTCCTTGCGCGACGGCTTCACGAAGATCTGGTCGGTCTGGCCGAATTCCATCAGCTCACCCAGGTACATGTAGGCCGTGTAGTCCGAGCAGCGCGCGGCCTGTTGCATGTTGTGGGTCACGATGACGACGGTGTAGTCGTTCTTCAGTTCGGCGATCAGCTCTTCGATCTTGGCGGTCGAGATCGGGTCCAGCGCCGAACACGGTTCGTCCAGCAGCAGCACTTCCGGCTTGATGGCCACGCCGCGGGCGATGCACAGACGCTGCTGCTGGCCGCCCGACAGGCTGTTGCCGCTTTGGTGCAGCTTGTCCTTCACTTCGTTCCAGAGCGCGGCCTTGCTCAGCGCCCATTCCACGCGCTCGTCCATCTCGCCCTTGGACAGGCGTTCGAACAGACGCACGCCGAAGGCGATGTTGTCGTAGATGCTCATGGGGAACGGCGTGGGCTTCTGGAACACCATGCCGACCTTGGCGCGGATCAGCGAAATATCGGTCTTGGCGGTCAGCAGGTTCTCGCCGTCCAGGATGATTTCACCCTCGGCGCGCTGGCCCGGATACAGCTCGAACATGCGGTTGAAGGTGCGCAGCAGCGTCGACTTGCCGCAGCCCGACGGGCCGATGAAGGCGGTGACCTTCTTCTCCTGGATCGACATGTTCACATTGCGGATCGCATGGAACTTGCCGTAGTAGAAGTTCAGGTTCTTGACCTCGATCTTGTTCTTGACGGCGGTAGCAGTGTTTTCCATTTGGTTTCCCTAGGTCCGGCGCGCCTGGCGCGCCGGCAAAGCGATCTTTACTTGCGGAACATGTTGCGGGCGAGGATGTTGATGCCCAGCACCAGCAGCGTAATCAGGGTAGCCCCGGCCCAGGCCAGGTCGTTCCAGTCCTTGAAGGGGCTGGCGGCGTATTGGTAGATGACGACCGGCAGGTTGGCCATCGGGCCGTTCATGTTGGTCGACATGAACTGGTTCGACAGCGCCGTGAACAGCAGCGGCGCGGTTTCCCCCGAGATGCGGGCAATCGCCAGCAGCACGCCGGTGATGATGCCGGTCTTGGCAGCGCGATAGCAGACCAGCGTGATCATGCGCCACTTGGGGCAGCCCAGCGCGGCCGCGGCCTCGCGCAGGCTGTTGGGCACCAGCAGCAGCATGTTGTCGGTCGTGCGCACCACCACCGGAATCACCAGGATCGACAGCGCGATGGCGCCGGCCCAGCCCGAGTAGTGCCCCACCTGCGCCACGTACACGGCGTAGATGAACAGACCGATGATGATCGACGGCGCCGACAGCAGCACGTCGTTCAGGAAGCGCGTGGCCGGCGCCAGCCAGCCGCGCTGGCCGTATTCGGCCAGGTACGTGCCGGCCAGGATGCCGACGGGCGTGCCGATCAGCGTGCCCACGCCGGCCATCATCACGCTGCCGAAGATGGCGTTGATCAGGCCGCCGGTTTGCCCCGGCGGCGGCGTGATCTCGGTGAAGAGCGTGTACGACAGCGCCGGGGCGCCCTTCGTCAGCAGCGTCAGGATGATCCAGAACAGCCAGAACAGCCCGAACACCAGCGTGCCCAGCGAGACGGTCAGCATGATGCGGTTGACCACGCGGCGCCGGCGATACACGCCGTTCTGCATATTGAGTACGGATACAGCCATGTTCTTTTCCTTGGGCTCGCGGCGAGTCAGGTTTTCTTGCCTTCGCCGGCAGACAGGCGAACCAGCAGCATCTTGGCCAGGGCGAGCACGATCGTCGTGATCAGGAACAGGATCAGGCCCAGTTCCAGCAGCGCCGATTTCTGGATGCCGCCCGCTTCGTTGAATTCATTGGCCAGCGCCGAGGCGATCGAGTTGCCCGGCGAGAACAGCGAACCGGACCACTTGAAGGCGTTGCCGATCACGAAGGTCACCGCCATGGTTTCACCCAAGGCGCGACCCAGGCCCAGCATGATGCCGCCGATGACGCCCGACTTGGTGAACGGCAGTACCACGCGCCACATCACTTCCCAGGTCGTGCTGCCCAGGCCGTAGGCCGATTCCTTCAGCATGGCCGGCACCAGTTCGAACACGTCACGCATCACCGCCGCGATGAACGGGATGATCATGATCGACAGGATCAGCCCGGCAGTGAAGATGCCGATGCCGAAAGGCGGCCCGGCGAACATGCCGCCGATGATCGGCAGGCTGCCCAGCGTGGCAATCAGGAAAGGCTGCACGTATTGCTGGAACACCGGCACGAAGACGAACAGGCCCCACATGCCGTAGATGATCGACGGGATGGCGGCCAGCATTTCGACGGCGGTGCCCAAGGGGCGGCGCAGCCAGGTGGGCGACAGTTCGGTCAGGAAGATGGCGATGCCGAACGACACGGGCACGGCAATGATCAGGGCGATGGCCGACGTCAGCAGCGTGCCGATGATGGGCACCACCGCGCCGTAGTTCTGCTTGACCGGGTCCCAGTCGTTCAACCACAGGAACGACAGGCCATACTTGGCCAGCGATTCACGGCTGCCGTAGATCAGGGAAATAAGAATCGCCGCCAGCAGGATGAACACCAGGAAGGCGAACAGGCGGGTCAGGTTCTTGAACAGCGCATCCATCAGCGCGTTTTTGTTTTGCTTCATAGGCGAAGGCGTGCCGGTAGTCACGGAGTCCGCCACGCTGGGCGAAAGCGGCACACTATTATCCATTACCGCGCTCATGGATGGACTTTCCTTAGGAAACCTGGGGGGAAACTACGAGAGGATCCGGGAGACCCGCCCCGGCACCGGGTATCCGGAGGCCGAGGCGGCGGGCAGAGACCGGCGCGGGGCGATGCCGCCGCACCGGTCATCCGCTTTACTTCCAGACGGCCTTGCCGTCGGCGGACTTGACTTCGCCCCAAGCGGCGCGAATTTCCTTGGTCACGGCGTCCGGCAGCGGCACGTAGTCCAGGGCTTCAGCCGACTTGGCGCCATTCTTGAAGGCCCAGTCGAAGAAGTCCAGGACAGCCTTGCCTTGGGCGGGCTTGTCTTGCGACTTGTGGATCAGGATGAACGTCGCGGCGGTCACGGGCCAGGAATCGGCGCCCGGTTCGTCGGTCAGCACCACGCCCATGCCAGGCGCGCTCTTCCAGTCGGCGTTGGCAGCGGCAGCGGCGAAGGCCTTCTGTTCCGGCTGGACGAACTTGCCGTCCTTGTTCTGCAGCTGCGTCCAGGCCAGCTTGTTCTGCTTGGCGTAGGCGTATTCCACGTAGCCGATCGAGTTCTTCAGCTGGCCGACGTAGGCGGCGACGCCTTCGTTGCCCTTGCCGCCTTGACCCACGGGCCACTTGACGGCCTTGCCTTCACCGACTTGTTCCTTCCACTCCGGCGACACCTTGGACAGGTAGTTGGTCCAACCGAAGGTGGTGCCCGAGCCGTCCGAACGGTGCACGACGATGATGTCGGCCGACGGCAGCTTCAGGTCGGGGTTCAGCGCCTTGATGGCGGCGTCGTCCCACTTCTTGATCTTGCCCAGGAAGATTTCGGCCAGGACCTTGCCCGACAGCTTCAGCTTGCCCGGTGCGATGCCGTCGACGTTCACGACAGCCACGGTGCCGCCGATGACGGCCGGGAATTGCAGCAGACCGTTCTTTTCCAGGTCAGCTGCCTTCATGGGATCGTCCGAGGCGCCGAAATCGACGGTCTTGGCGATGATCTGTTGCTGGCCGCCGCCCGAACCGATCGACTGGTAGTTGACCGCGCTGTTGCTGGCAGCCTTGTAGTCCGACGCCCACTTGGCGTAGACGGGGTACGGGAACGATGCGCCGGCGCCGGTCACATCGGCGGCCTGGACGGCAAACACGGCGGCGCTCAGAGCGACACCCAGGGAAACTTGTTTGAAGACACGTTTGAACATCTTGGTTCCTTCTGTGCTCGTTAGAGGAGTCTTGGCAGGCTTTCTACTGCCTGTCTTTCAGCGACCCTCGCATCTTAGAAGTCCAACGTGACAAGATAGTGACAGTCACATTCCCCCCCCGGAGCGCTGCGCGCTTCCCCCCCAGGGGGGCGCCGGTGGCGGACCGGCGTAGCCGGATCCGCGCGGCCTGGCTCTGGGAGCGCCTGCCTCGAACGCGGTTTTTTGCTCTCGGGAAAATTGGGGGCGGATGGCGTGAGACGGGACGAGGCTTGGTGGGGACGGATGCCCACCCTCGCCCCCCTCCCAGCGCCAGGCTGGGGCTAGACGCCCAGCTTCTGCATCAGGTACTGGTGCAGGTTGAACGGCTCGCGGCGGCTCTTGACGCGGACGTAGTCGCCGTCGGCCTGCTGTTGCCAGGCCAGCTGGTTGTCGCGCAGGGCAAAGGTGAAGGCTTCGTCGATGACGCGCTTCTTGAGCGACTTGTCGTAGATCGGGAAGGCGATTTCGACGCGGCGGAAGAAATTGCGGTCCATCCAGTCGGCCGACGACAGGTACACAGTCTCGGCGCCTTCCGCGTAGAAATAGAACACGCGCGAGTGTTCCAGGAAGCGGCCCACGATGGAACGCACCCGGATGTTCTCCGACAGTCCCGGCACGCCGGCCCGCAGGGCGCAGACGCCGCGCACGATCAGGTCGATCTTCACGCCGGCCTGGCTGGCCTTGTACAGTTCTTCGATGATCTGCTCTTCGAGCAGCGAGTTCATCTTGGCCATGATGCGCGAGCGTTTGCCCGCTTTGGCCGCGCGGGCCTCGGCGCGGATCAGCGCCACCATGCCGTCATGCATGGTGAACGGCGACTGCATCAGCGCCTTGAGCGAACGGCGCGCCCCCAGGCCGGTCAGTTGCGCAAAGACCTTGTCCATGTCCTCGCACAGCTTGGGGTCGGCCGTCAGCAGGCCGAAATCGGTGTACAGCCGCGCGGTGCGCGGATGGTAGTTGCCCGTGCCCAGGTGGGCATATCGGCGCAGGCGGCCCTTTTCACGCCGCAGCACCACGGCCATCTTGGCGTGCGTCTTGTGCGCTACCACGCCGTACACCACGTGGGCGCCCACCTCTTCGAGCTTGGAGGCCCAATTGATGTTGGTCTGCTCGTCAAAGCGGGCCATCAATTCCACCACCACCGTCACTTCCTTGCCGGCGCGCGCGGCGGCCAGCAGGATCTTCATCAGCTCGGAATCCTCGCCGGTACGGTAGATGGTCTGCTTGATGGCCATCACGTCCGGATCCAGCGCGGCGGCGGTCAGGAAGTCGATGACCGGCTGGAACGACTGGTACGGGTGATGCAGCAGGCGGTCCTGCTCGGCCACGGCCTCGAACAGGTCGGCCGGCTTGTCGCCGACCCGGTCGAACGGCGCCGGCAGCGGCGCGCGGTAGTCGGGGAACAGCAGGTCGGGGCGGTCGGGCGAGTTGCACAGCTGCATCAGGCGCGACAGGTTCACTGGGCCGGGCACGCGGTAGGTGTCTTCCGCCTTGAGCGAGAACTCGCGTTGCAGGAAGGTTTCCAGTTCCACCGGCGTGAGCTTGTCGATTTCCAGCCGCACCGCGGCGCCGAAGTTGCGCTGCGACAGCTCACCTTGCAGCGCGTGGCGCAGGTTGGTGACTTCTTCCTCGTCCACGAACAGGTCGCTGTTGCGCGTCACCCGCCACTGGTAGCAGCCCAGCATTTCCAGGCCCGGGAACAGCTCGCCGACAAAGGCGCGCAGCAACGACGTCAGAAGGATGTAGCCCTCGGGATGGCCCGACAGCTCGGACGGCATCTTGATCAGGCGCGGCAGCGCGCGCGGCGCCTGCACCACGGCGATGGACGCCTGGCGGCCGAAGGCGTCGGCGCCGGACAGCGACACGATGAAATTCAGGCTCTTGTTGTAGACGCGCGGAAACGGATGCGCCGGGTCCAGCCCGATGGGGGTCAACAGCGGCATCACGTCGCGATTGAAAACCTCGCGCGCCCATTCCTGCTGCTGCGGGTTCCATTCGGATGCGTGGTGCAGCGCAATGCCCTCGGCCTGCATGGCCGGCAGGATCTCGTCATTGAGCAGGGCGTACTGCCGCCCCACCAGCTCGTGCACCGCCTGCTGGACGTTTTCGAACGCCTGGTCCGGCGTCATGCCGTCCGGCCCCACCAGGTTGGGCGACTGGCGCTGCTGCTCTTTCAGGCTGGAAATCCGGATTTCGAAGAATTCGTCCAGGTTCGAGCTGACGATGCAGACGTAGCGCAGCCTTTCCAACAAGGGCGTCTTGGGATTCTCCGCCATCGCCAGCACGCGTTCGTTGAATTTGAGCAGCGACAACTCGCGATTCAGGAGCAAGGGCTCGGCGGGCGGGCGTGTGGTCATACCGGATTCCATACGTAGGGAGAGCGTGGAGTTTTACTGCAAAAGGGTGACGGTTCTATGACACAACGCCAAATGTGTAGCGTACGACAAAACCGGGACACATGGCGCACCCTTCTTTCGACGCCAACCATATGTTCCATAAGCGAAAACCCGCAGCCGACGGCGCTGTCACATGGGGTATCTATAATCAGGCCACCTCAAAGCCAATATTGACGAGCCGCATGGATCAACTTCTGGCCGCCGTGGACCTCGGGTCCAACAGCTTCCGCCTCTCCATCGGACGCATCGTTCAGCAGGACGGTACGCCCCAGATTTATCAGATCGACCGCCTCAAGGAAACCGTCCGGCTCGCCGCCGGCCTGGACGCCGAAAAGCGCCTGGGCGACGACGCCATCGAGCGGGCCATCGCCGTGCTGGAACGTTTCGGCGACCGCCTGCGCAGCTTCCACCCCAACCGGGTGCGAGCCGTGGCCACCAACACCTTCCGCGTGGCGCGCAACACCCGCGACTTCCTGCCCCGTGCCGAAGCCGCGCTGGGCTTTCCCATCGAAGTCATCGCCGGCCGCGAAGAGGCCCGCCTGATCTTCTCGGGCGTGGTCCACACCCTGCCCCCCTCGCCCAACAAGCGCCTGGTGATCGACATCGGCGGCGGTTCCACCGAAGTCATCATCGGCAAGGGCCACGAGCCCGGCCTGATGTCGTCGCTGTATATGGGCTGCGTCAGCTACAGCCGCCAGTTCTTCTCGGACGGCATCGTCGATGCCCACCAGATGAAGCTGGCCGAACTGGCCGCCCGCCGCGAAATCGAAGTCATCGCCAAGCAGTACCGCAAGACGGGCTGGAAAGAAGCCTATGGCTCGTCCGGCACCGCCAAGGCGCTGTTCGCCATCCTGACCGAAGGCGGTCTGTCCGACCGCGGCATCACCCGCGCCGGCCTGACCAAGCTCAAAGACCGCATCGTGCGCGCCGGCCGGGTGATCCCGTCCGAACTGCCCGGCATCAAGGTCGAGCGCGCCGACGTGCTGCCCGGTGGCCTGGCCATCATGAGCGCCCTGTTCGACGAACTGGGTATCGACGTCATGCACACCGGCGACGGCGCCCTGCGCCTGGGTGTGCTGTACGACTTGCTGGGCCGCGACGACGAACACGACAAGCGCGACGAATCGGTGCGCCAGTTCATGAAGCGCTACCACGTCGACGTCAACCAGGCCCGCCGCGTGCACCATGCCGCGCTGAGCCTGTTCGACGCGATGATGCCCGAAGGCCCGGAGCGCACCGAACTGCGCGTGGCGCTGGGCTGGGCGGCGGACCTGCACGAAGTCGGCCTGTCGATCGCCCACAACGCGTATCACAAGCACACCGCCTACGTGCTGGAAAACGCCGACATGCCCGGCTTCTCGCGCGCTGACCAGCAATTGCTGGCGCTGCTGGCGCTGGGCCACCAGGGCAAGCTGAGCAAGCTCGAACCCCTGGTGCGCACCCGCGCCCAATGGATGGCCATCCTGAGCCTGCGCCTGGCGGTGCTGCTGTTTCGCCGCCGCGGCGAAATCGAGCCCCTGCCCCTCACGGCCTCGATGCGCAACGACTCGATCGTGGTGCGCGTGAACCGCGATTGGCTCGCGCAGCATCCGCTCAGCGACTTCACGCTGCGCGCGGAAGAAGCCGAGTGGTCGAAGGTGGGGTTCTCGTTCGAACTGCTGGAATTCTGAGGCAAACGACGACGCGGGGCAGGCCCCGCGTCGTGTGGCTCAGGACTCAGGCGGGCTAGAACGGCAACAGATCCGTCTGCCGTTCCAGTTGCTTGAGTTCCAGACGGAAAGGCCGCGTGGCCCGCCGTATCAGTTTGATCTTCATACGGCGGAACAGGCGGCGCATGATCAGCGCTGGCCGTTGGCGACGGGTTGATCCAGGCCGAAGTGGCGGCGGTAGCGCTCGTCCATGCCGTCCATCTTCAACAGCACCGGGAAATCGGCGGCGTTGAAATCGGGGTCCCAGGCAGGTTCGCCGCATACCGTGGCGCCCAGCTTCAGGTAGCCCTTGATCAGCGGCGGCACACGGGCCGGCAGCGTGCTGTTGAGCTTTTCCACCGGATAGCGGTGCAGCGGCGTCACATGCGGCTGGCCCGCTTTGGGCAGTTGCTTCGAAATGGTGCGCCACACTTCGGCGGCGGTCACGCCGTCGTCGCGCAGGCTGACGCTGGCGCAGCCCAACACGTATTGGTAGCCGCCCCGGCGCAGGTATTCCGCCAGGCCGGACCACAGCAGCATGATGACCGCGCCATTGCGGTAATCGGCGTGGGTGCACGAGCGCCCCACTTCCACCAGCTCGTCGCGGATCGCGCCCAGGCCGGACAGGTCGAATTCGGATTGCGAGTAGTACCCGCCCGCTTCGCGCGCCTTTTCAGGCGTGAGGATGCGGTAGGTGCCCACGACACGGCCGGTGTCGAGTTCGCGAACCATCAGATGCTCACAAAAAGGGTCGAAGCGATCGTGCTCGATCCCGTCCTGGGCATCCGGGAAGACCGCGCCCATGTCTTCGGTGAAGACGTCGTAGCGCAGGCGCTGGATTTGTTCGATTTCCTCGGCCGTGCGCGCCAGGCCGACCACCAGCACCCTGGCGGCAGGTCCCGTCCACGGTTCGGCGGCATTACGGCTTGGGTTGATGCGTGCTAGTTCCAGCATTGCGCGAAGCTCCTAGAGAGTCCGGTCAGTTTGGACGCCCTGTATGTCAAAGACTTGACCAATATGTTACGTGACTATGAAGTTTAGATCGGAGCGATGCGGCCCAATTCCTGCAAAGCTCGACAATTCTTTACAAAGCAATACGCAATATTCACAAACAATGGCCATTCATCGCAAAACGATGAATGGCCATGTTCGATCCACGCAAAAAAAGGCTTATCCCAGGCTGGCCGCCAGCTTTTCAGCAGACGTCACGGCCAGGGCCTCGTCCTCGGCTTCGACCATCAGGCGCAGCTTGGGTTCGGTGCCCGAAGCGCGGATGAGGATGCGGCCGCGGCCCGCCAATTCGGCCTCGACGGCCTTGCGCGCCGCGCTCAGGCCCGGATGCGTCTTCCAGTCCTGGCCCGGGGTGATCGGCACGTTGATCATCTTTTGCGGGTACATGCGCAGGTCTTTCACCCAATCGGCCATCAAGACCTGGTTGCGGCGCAGCGCGGTCAGCACCTGCAAGGCCGCCACGATACCGTCGCCGGTGGAGTGGCAATCCAGGCACAACAGGTGGCCGGAGCTTTCGCCGCCATACAGCCAGCCGCGCGCCTGCATCTGTTCCAGCACGTAGCGGTCGCCCACATTGGCGCGCTCGAAGCCCACGCCCAGGCGGTTCAGCTCACGCTCGAAACCGAAGTTGGTCATCAGCGTGCCGACCACGCCGTCGACCTTGCCGCGCTGCATGCGCTCGCGCAGGATGGCATAGAGCAATTCATCGCCGTTGTAGATGCGGCCTTCGCCATCCACCATCTGCAGCCGGTCGGCGTCGCCGTCCAGCGCGATGCCGACCTGGGCGCCGCGCGCCTTCACTTCCTTGGCCAGCAACTCGGGATGCAGCGCGCCAACGCCCTTGTTGATGTTGAAGCCATCCGGATGCACGCCGATGGCATGCACCTCGGCGCCCAGCTCTCGAAAGACGTGCGGCGCGATGTTGTAGGCGGCGCCATGGGCGGCATCCACCACGATCGTCATGCCGTTCAGGTCGAGATCGTTGGGGAACGTGCTCTTGCAGAATTCGATATAGCGGCCCTGGGCGTCCGACATGCGGCGGGCGCGCCCCAGCCCTTCGGAGCTGACGCAGCCCAGCGGCTCGTCCAGCGCGACCTCGATCGCGGCTTCGATCTCGTCGGGCAGTTTCATGCCCTGGGCCGAGAAGAACTTGATGCCGTTGTCCTGGTAGGGATTGTGCGAAGCGCTGATCACGATGCCGGCGACCAGGCGCAATGCGCGCGTCAGGTAGGCCACGGCCGGGGTCGGGATCGGACCCGCCAGCAGCACGTCGATGCCGGCCGCCGACAGACCGGCTTCCAGGGCCGATTCCAGCATGTAGCCGGAAATGCGGGTGTCTTTGCCGATCACGACCTGCGGGCGGCTGCCGCCGCGCCCCGCGTGTTCGCGCGCCAGCACACGGCCAGCGGCATAACCCAGGCGCAACGCGAATTCCGCGTTGATCACCGGTCCGCCGACTTCGCCGCGAACCCCATCGGTACCAAAATACTTGCGTCGGATCATGAAGTGATAGCTCCTTGTTCTGCCGCCTGCCATACCTTGAGCGCGTCGACCGTGGCCGCCACATCGTGCACTCGCACGATGGACGCGCCACGGGCCACACAGGCCAGGGCAGCGGCAATGCTGCCGGGCAGCCTGTCGCCGACCGGCCGGCCAGTGGCCTGGCCGATCATGGTCTTGCGCGACAAGCCGATCAGCAATGGATAACCGCCGCTGCGCAGGCTGGACAGCCGGCGCAGCAGTTGAAAGTTCTGGTCGGCGGTCTTGCCGAACCCGAAGCCCGGGTCCAGCACGATGCGTCGGGGGTCGATCCAGGCCGCGCGCAATTTCTGGGCGCGCGCCCCCAGGAAGAGCCCGATCTCGCCGATCAGGTCTGAATATTCGGGCGGCGTCGCCTGCATGGTGCGAGGCTCGCCTTTCATATGCATGACGCACAGGCCGCAGCGCGATTGCGCCACCGCCTCGATGGCGCCAGGCTGCCGAAAGCCGTAGATGTCGTTGATCATGTCGGCGCCGGCATCCAGCGTGGCGCGCATGACCTCGGGCTTGAAGGTGTCGATGGACAAGGGCACGCCGCAGTCGCGCAACGCCTCGATCACCGGCAACAAGCGGTCCAGTTCGTCGGCCACCGAAACCGGGTCGGCGCCGGGGCGCGTGGATTCGCCGCCCAGGTCCAGGATCTGGGCGCCTTCGTCGATGAGCTGGCGCGCGTGGGCGACGGCGGAATCGGTATCGTCATGCTGGCCGCCGTCGGAAAACGAGTCCGGCGTGACATTGACGATGCCCATGACAAGCGGGCGCTCGAGATCAAACTCGAAGCGCCCGCAAAGGAAGTTATTTGCCATAACTCAGGACGGAAGACCTCAGACTGCAGCCGCCGTATTGCCGCCTGCTGCCAGGCCGCTCGGGGGCGTGTCGGGCGTATCCGACGGGCCCTGCGGCGTCTTCGGGGGACGCGGGGGGCGGCCCTCGATGATGTCGTTGATCTGGTCGGCGTCGATGGTTTCCCATTCGAGCAGCGCGGCGGTCATGACTTCGACCTTGTCGCGGTTTTCTTCCAGGATCTTGCGCGCCACGCCGTACTGCTCGTCGATGATGCGGCGGATCTCGGAATCCACCTTCTGCATGGTGGCTTCGGACATGTGCGTGGTCTTGGTGACGCTGCGGCCCAGGAAGACTTCGCCTTCGTTCTCGGCGTAGACCATGGGGCCCAGTTCGTCGGTCATGCCGTAGCGCGTGACGATGTCGCGGGCGATGGCCGTGGCACGTTCGAAGTCATTCGAGGCGCCGGTGGTCATCTGGTCCATGAACAGTTCTTCGGCGATACGGCCACCGAACAGCACGGCGATGGTCGACAGCAGACGGCCCTTGTCCATGCTGTAGCGATCAGTTTCCGGCAGCTGCATCGTCACGCCCAGCGCACGGCCGCGCGGAATGATGGTGACCTTGTGGACCGGGTCGGTCTTGGGCAGCAGACGGGCAACGATCGCATGGCCGGACTCGTGGTACGCGGTGTTCTTGCGTTCCTCTTCGGGCATGACGATCGAGCGGCGCTCGGCGCCCATGATGATCTTGTCCTTGGCCTTTTCGAAGTCGGACATATCCACCGTGCGGCCATTGCGGCGAGCGGCGAATAGCGCGGCTTCGTTGACCAGGTTGGCCAGGTCGGCGCCCGAGAAACCGGGGCAGCCGCGCGCCAGGATGGTCGCGTCGACGTTGGGCGACAGCGGCACCTTGCGCATGTGGACCTTCAGGATCTGCTCGCGGCCACGAATATCGGGCAGCGGCACCACAACCTGGCGGTCAAAGCGGCCCGGACGCAGCAGCGCCGGGTCGAGCACGTCGGGACGGTTGGTGGCGGCGATCACGATGACGCCCTGGCCGGATTCAAAGCCGTCCATTTCCACCAGCATCTGGTTCAGGGTCTGTTCGCGTTCGTCGTTGCCGCCACCCAGGCCGGCGCCACGCTGACGGCCCACCGCATCGATTTCGTCGATGAAGATGATGCAAGGCGCGTGCTTCTTGGCGTTTTCGAACATGTCGCGAACGCGGGCAGCGCCCACGCCGACGAACATTTCAACGAAATCCGAGCCCGAGATGCTGAAGAACGGCACCTTGGCTTCGCCGGCGATGGCCTTGGCCAGCAGCGTCTTGCCGGTACCGGGCGAGCCGACCATCAGCACGCCGCGCGGAATGCGACCGCCCAGCTTCTGGAACTTGCTGGGGTCGCGCAGGAAATCGACCAGTTCCTGGACGTCTTCCTTGGCTTCATCGCAGCCCGCCACATCGGCGAAGGTGATCTGGTTGGTGTTTTCGTCGAGCATGCGGGCGCGCGACTTGCCGAAGCTGAACGCACCGCCCCTGCCGCCGCCCTGCATCTGGCGCATGAAGAACACCCACACGCCGATCAGCAGCAGCATGGGGAACCAGGACACGAAGATGCTCATCAGCAGCGATTGCTCTTCGCGCGGCTTGCCCGAGACCTGCACGCCGTACTTGAGCAGATCGGAGACCATCCAGAGGTCGCCCGGCGAGGTCAGGGTGTAGGCACGGCCCGCGTCCGGGGTGACGTAGAGCACGTCGCCGCCAGGGCCGCCTTGCACGTCCACCTTGCGGATACGTCCCGCCTTGGCGTCGTCCATGAACTGCGTGTAGGTCACGCCGTCCTGGGTCTGCGCGCGTCCGTCGAACTGCTTGAAGACCGTGAATAGCACCAGGGCTATCACCATCCAGACGGCGACTTTCGAAAATGAATTATTCAAGGTCGATCTCCTGCTTTCGATTCCGACCGGCGACCGCGCACCCGCATATGGCACAGTCACAAGTATGTCAATAGCCCATTCTACCCTGTTGGACCGGGTTGCGTCCTGGGAACAGCCGGGGCCTCTAAATTACGTCTGATTCGTGATTTGGCTGGTCGTTGTCTCGGCAGGCCGGCCGTGGCCGACCGGGGGGTTTCTTCTGACCGGGACGCGAGGCCCCGGCATGGGTTATTTCAGATCGCGGGCCACCAGAAAGGTTTCGGAGGACTTGTCCCGCGACGCCTTCGGCTTGCGCTCGACCACCCGCTTGAAGTGCTGCTTGAAGCTTTGCACGATCTGCGAGAAGCCAGTTCCGTGGAAAGCCTTGACGATCAGCGCCCCGTTGGGCTTGAGATGGGCGAGCGAAAATTCCATCGCCAACTCGCACACATGCTGGATGCGCGCGGCGTCGGCGATACCCACGCCTGACAAGTTGGGGGCCATGTCGGAAATTACAAGGTCTACCGCGCGCGATCCGACCATGTCTTCCAGTTGTTTCAAAATGTCATCTTCGCGGAAGTCGCCCTGGATGAATTCGACGCCTGCCACGGGCTCCATGGGCAGCATGTCGAGCGCGATGATGCGTCCGTCCACGACGCCGCCGGGCCCGGCCAGGCGCTCGCGCGCCACCTGGGACCAGCTGCCCGGGGCCGACCCCAGATCGATGACCAGGTCGCCCCGGCGCATCAGTTTCTCGGTGTCGAGGATCTCGATCAGTTTGAAGGCGGCGCGGGCCCGGTAGCCCTTCTGTTGCGCCATCTTCACATAGGGATCGTTGATGTGCTGGTGAATCCAGTCTTTAGAGAATTTATTCTTGGCCATTACCGTACAATTCCACGCATGCCTATATTAGAACTTACCTCTCGTGAGCGCAGCGACCTTCGGTCCGCCGCTCACCCTTTGCGCCCCGTCGTCCTGATTGGCGACAATGGCCTGACTGAAGCCGTGCTCAAGGAAATCGATCTGGCACTCGCTTCCCACGGCCTGATCAAGGTCCGCGCCGGCGGCGACGACCGCGAGGCTCGCGATGCCATGCTGTCGACCATCTGCGACACGCTGTCCTGCGCCCCCGTGCACCACCTGGGCAAGACCCTGATTCTTTTCCGCCCGCTGGCCGGCAATATCAAGCCCGCCGCGCTGGCCGCCATGGAACCGGAACGCCCTGCCTCGACCAAGCGCCGCGCTTCCGAGCCGCATACGCCCAAGAAGCTGGCCGCCGAAGGCAAGACCCTGTCCAAGCGTCCGCGCCGTTCCGAAACCGAAGAGCCCAAGCCGGCCAAGGCCCGCTTCGTGCCCCAGGACCAGCTGAACAAGAACGGCAAGCCGATGCGTCCCAGCAACAAGAAGACGGCCTCGAGCGGTCACGGCATTCCGCGCCGCGCCGGCAGCGCGCTCAGCCTGCGGGCCGGGGCTCGCAGCGGCACCAGCCGCAAGTCGTCGCCCAAAAGATAGAACCCGGGCACAAAAACGGGCGCTTTACGCGCCCGGTCCACCATAGCGTTCCGCCTTGTTGCCGCGGAAATCCTGACGAACGCTACGTTCTGGCTATGGTGTTTTGCTGATGTTACCGCTATTGGCAGGCGTCAGATGTAACGCACGCCCAGGACTTCATATTCGCGAACGCCAGCCGGGGCCTTGACCTCGACCACATCGCCTTCGCTCTTGCCGATCAGTGCGCGGGCCACGGGGCTCGACACGGAGATCAGGTTCGACTTGATGTCGGCTTCGACGTCGCCGACGATCTGGTACGTCACACGGTCGCCCGAATCCAGGTCTTCGATGTCGACGGTAGCGCCAAACACGGCGCGGCCTTCGGCCTCGAGGGAGGACGGGTCGATCAGGTGGGCATTGGAAAGCGTGCCTTCAAGTTCGGCAATCCGGCCCTCGATAAAACCTTGGCGCTCGCGAGCCGCATCGTACTCGGCGTTTTCCGACAGATCGCCCTGCGCGCGCGCTTCAGCGATAGCGTTGATGACGGCGGGACGTTCCACGGTTTTCAGCCGCTGGAGCTCTTCTTGCAAGCGCTCGGCCCCGCGCACGGTCAAAGGAATGGCAGACATTGTCGTTTCCCAAACAAAAGTAGAAAACGCCCCCGACGGAGCGTTCTCGGTGTGAAGGTCTTGGACCTGACGCAGTAGGCGTCCGGTCGGCTCGCCAGGCGGATGCGGCAAGCTGCGACCAAAACAAAACCCCGGCTCGGGTCGGAACCGGGGCAATCAAGGCCATATTGTGGTCAAAGTCCACGGGAATTGCAAGCCACCGGAGAAACCGTCGTTTTCGGCGCATTTCGCCGCTGTAACCCGCTAAAACCCGTCGTTTCTCAAAACGGTCTTGTTTTCGACCCGTCCCCGACAAGCCTGGCCCTGACCCGCCAGAAGATCGGCGCCGGAAGGCGTTGCATAAAAGATACTCACCGATAACCCGGATATCGGGACGCCCCCGGGTTTCTGTAAAAACGCCCTGTTGTATTCAATAAAAAAGGTATAACCGACAAATCGGCCCATTAATAACAATTAAATACAAGTCGGAATCAACCGGCGATTTTCTTTATTCAGACCCGAGGGGCGCTGCGGCCAGAAACATAATGCGGCCGCCGCGTGTATCGATCGATTGTGCGTGTTGCAGATTGGGCGGACGCATCGCAGTCATCCGGCTCGACGTTTGCCCCTCTACCGCAGCGCCCATGGGCTTGGGGCCCGCGCCAGCGGTGGAGCGCGTTCAAGAACGGGAGCTCTCATGCTGGAAAAACTGAAAGTCCGTACGGGAATGATGCTGGTGCTGGCCTGCTTCGTCGTGACCCTGGCGCTGGCTTGCGGCTTGAGCTGGATGAATGCCGAAAGCAGCGTGCGGGAAATCGAAGACCTGAATAATGTGGCCGTGCATCAGGTCGACCCGTTGTACGAGGCCAATGGCGCCCTGTTGCGGACTCGGCTGGCGCTGGCCGCCGGCATCGCAGACCTGCAGGCGGGCGCCAACGACCAGGCCGCGGCGGCGGAAGCGACGGCGGCCGAGCAACTGCAGTTGGCGCGGGAACGCTTTACCCGCTACATGGCCGTGCCCAAGAGCGAACGCGGCCAGGAGCTGGCCCAGGTGCTGCAAGGCCGTTTCAACAGCTACGCGGCGGCGCTGCAGGAACTGGATTCGGCGCTGAAGGAACGTTCGGTCGCCCGCTACCAGCAAGGCGAAAGCGCCGTGCGGCAGTCGGACACGGATTTCGCCAAGGACATGCAGGTTTTCCTGGCGCGGGTGCAGGAACGCAGCGACGGGGTGCTGGACCGCTCGCAGACGACCTATGCGACGGCCAGGGTGTCGTCCATCGTGCTGCTGTCTGTGGCCGTGCTGCTGGCCGTGCTGTGCTGGGCCTTCATCCGCCGCGGCGTGCTGCTGCCGTTGCAGGACGCGGGCCGTCATTTCGACCGCATTGCCGCTGGCGACCTGACCCAGCGGGTGGACGCCCGCTCGAACAACGAGATCGGGCTGTTGTTTTCGGCGGTCAGGCGGATGCAGGACGGACTGACCCGCACGGTGACGACGGTGCGCCAGGGGGTCGAGGAAATCAACGTCGGCGCGGCCGAGATTGCCGCGGGCAACGCCAACCTGTCCAGCCGCACCGAAGAGCAGGCGGCGGCGCTGGAGGAAACGGCGGCCACCATGGAACAGCTGGCCGCCACGGTCAAGCAGAACGCCGAGAACGCCGCCCAGGCCAACCAATTGGCCGCAGTGAGCATGGAAGTGGCGCAGCGCGGCGGCCATACGGTCGGGCAGGTGGTGGCGACGATGCAGGGCATTTCGGACAGCTCGCGCCGCATCGCCGACATCGTGTCGGTGATCGACGGCATCGCCTTCCAGACCAACATCCTGGCGCTCAATGCCGCCGTTGAAGCGGCGCGCGCGGGTGAACAGGGCAAGGGCTTCGCGGTGGTGGCGGGCGAAGTGCGCTCGCTCGCCCAGCGGGCGGCGCAGGCGGCCAAGGAGATCAAGGCCTTGATCGAAACGTCGGTCGAGACGGTCACGGCGGGGTCATCGCAGGTGTCGGCCGCCGGCCAGACCATGGAGGAGATCGTGACCTCGGTGCAGCGGGTGGCCGACATCATGGGCGAGATCTCGGCAGCGTCGGCCGAACAGGCCGGCGGCATCGACCAGGTCACCCTGGCGGTGTCGCAGATGGACGAGGTGACGCAGCAGAACGCCGCGCTGGTGGAAGAGGCCTCGGCCGCGGCGTCGGCGATGGAAGACCAGGCGCGGCGCCTGTCGGAGGCCACCGCGGTGTTCAAGACCCAGTCTGGCCAGGTGATCGAGGCGACGCCGGTACGGGTGACGGGCCGGGCGCCGGCCTCGCGGCTATCGCGGCCGTGACACAGCGTGGGCCTGGGCGGGCGCCATGCCGGCCAGGGCTCGCCGGCAGCCCCCTGGCCCGTGCCGGATCCCGTCGCCGGGCCCTTGCCTGCCGCCCTACCCCTGTTTCTTGCGGCGCAGCAACGCGTACAGGATGATCGCGCCGAAGGTGGCGGTACCGATGCCGCCCAGCGTGAAGTTGCCCAGCTTGACGGTGAAGTCGCCCGCGCCCAGCACCAGCGTGACGGCGGCCACGATCAGGTTGCGGTTGTCGCTGAAGTCGACCTGGTTCACGACCCAGATACGAGCCCCGGCGATGGCGATCAGGCCGAACACCACGACGGACATGCCGCCCAGCACGGGGGCCGGGATGGTCTGGATCAAGGCGCCGAACTTGGGCGAGAAGCCCAGCACGATGGCGATCAGGGCCGCGATGACGAACACCAGCGTCGAATAGATGCGGGTGACCGCCATCACGCCGATGTTCTCGGCGTAGGTGGTGACGCCGGTGCCGCCCACCGCGCCCGACACCATGGTGGCCACGCCGTCGCCGACGAAGGCGCGGCCCAGGTAGCGATCCAGGTCCTGGCCGGTCATGGCGCTGACCGCCTTGACGTGGCCCAGGTTCTCGGCGACCAGGATGATGGCGACCGGCACGATCAGGCCCATCGCCTCGGCCTTGAAGACCGGTGCGGCGAAATGCGGCAGCCCGAACCAGGCCGCGGCGTACACGGCGGAAAAGTCGATGGGCTTGCCCAGGTTCAGGCCATTGGCGCAGATGGCGTACACCACGCAGGCCAGGATCAGGCCGACCAGGATCAGCAGCCGCTGCACCATGCCCTTGGTGTAGACGGCGATGCCGCCCACGCACACGATGGTGACAATCGCCATGACGCTGTCAAAGCCCGAGGCGCCCATGGCGCCCTTGGCGGCGATGGGCGCCAGATTCAGGCCGATCACCGCGACCACCGCGCCGGTCACGACCGGCGGCATCAGGGTATCGATCCAGTTGGCGCCTCCGCCCGCGCGGGCGTTGACGATCCAGACGATGACGCCGATCAGGGTGTAGGCCAGGCCGCAGGCGATGATGGCGCCCAGCGCCACGCCGATATTGGCATTGGCGCCTCCGCCGGCATAGCCCGTCACGGCAATCACGCCGCCGATGAAGGCGAAGCTGGACCCCAGGTAGCTGGGCACCCGGCCGCCGACGAACAGGAAGAAGATCAGGGTGCCGATGCCCGACATCAGGATGGCGACGTTGGGATCGAAGCCCATGAGCAGCGGCGCCAGCACGGTGGAGCCGAACATCGCCACCACGTGCTGCGCCCCCATAGCCACGTTCTTGGGCCAGGACAGCCGTTCATCGGGCGCGATGATGACACCGGGTTCGGCGTCGTCGGCCAGGCGCCAGCGCGGAAAATAGGAATTGGACATGGATTCCCCGGGGGTGATTGGTGTGAGCGGGCGCCAGTGTAAAGGGGGGCGGGAACGGGCGGCAACTTAAGTTCCCGGTCAGCATGCCGTATTAGTGGAAACCCCAGTCATTCTTCCTCCCGGAGATCCTCATGGCCATCAATTCCATCGGCGGCACCTCGCGCATCGGCAGCATCGCCGACCTGTGGGCGCAGAAGATCCAGGCCAACAAGGAAGCCAAGGACGCCAAGGACGACAGCCAGGGCGTCACCGTGACGCCAGACGGCAAAGTCCGGGTATCGAATGCCGGCGCCATGAAAGTGGGTCAGTCCAAGGAGACAGAGTCCTCCGACAATGACGACACCTACACGCGCCAGATCAAGGAGCTGCAACGCCAGCTCAAGCGGATCATGGAACAGATCGAGCGCGTGCGCGCCAGCAACGCCTCCGCCGAGCAGAAGGCGACCCAGCTGCAGGCCCTGAACTCCCAGGCCATGCAGGTCATGGGCCAGATCCAGAAAGTCATGGAACTGCAGGCCAAGGCAGCACAGACCGCAGCCCGGGCGGCTACGCGCGCGTAAGCGCCTGCGGGCGTGCGCCCGCCCCCCTTTTGCCTGCCCCGGCATTGCGGTGCGCGACGCCGCGGCTGATGACGCGCATCAAAATTTCTGATTGGACGCGTGGCGGGCGCAGCCTTTAAGGTCTCCGGACAAATCAAAAAACCACGGAGACAAACCATGCATGCAATGCGCACAGCCCTTGCAGGGGCGCTGCTGGCCGCCTGCGCGGCGCCGGCCCTGGCGGGCACCGTCACGGTCATCACGTCGTTCCCGAAAGACCTGACCCAGGCCTACAAGACCGCGTTCGAGAAGGCCAACCCGGGCATCACGCTGGAAATCCTGAACAAGAACACCGTGTCCGGCATCGCCTACGTGCGCGAAACGCCGGCCGGCCAACGCCCCGAGGTGTTCTGGGCCAGCGCCCCCGACGCGTTCGAGGTGCTGGGCCGCGACAAGCTGCTGGCCAAGTCGTCGGACGTGGCCAACAAGGACGTGCCGGACAAGATCGGCAACTACCCCATCAACGACCCGGGCGGCATGTACCTGGGGCAGGCGCTGGCCGGCTACGGCATCGTCTACAACACACGCTACATCAAGGCCCATAACATTCCCGCGCCGGTCGAATGGAAGGACCTCTTGGCGCCGCAGTGGTTCGGCCACGTCGGCATCACGTCGCCGTCGCGCTCGGGCACCATGCACCTGACCGTGGAAACCATCCTGCAAGGTGAAGGCTGGGACGACGGCTGGAACACCCTGCTGCGCATGTCGGGCAACAGCAGCGCGGTGACCGAACGTTCGTTCGGCGTGCCGGACGGCGTCAACAACGGCCAGTTCGGCGCGGGTCCGGTCATCGACTTCTTCGGCCTGTCGAGCAAGTATTCGAAGTTCCCCGTGGAATTCGTCTACCCGTCGGAAACGGCCATCGTGCCGGCCAACATCGCGCTGATCGACGGCGCCAAGAACACCGAGGAAGGCAAGAAGTTCATCGCCTTCACGCTGAGCCAGGCTGGCCAGGAACTGCTGCTGGAACCGAAGATCTCGCGCCTGCCCGTGCTGCCGTATTCGGCGCTGGCCGGCAAGGTGCCGCAAGGCTATCCGGACCCGGCCGAGATCGCGCGCCGCAGCAAGGTCCAGTTCAACGCCGACCTGTCGCAGACGCGCTACTACGTGGTGCAGTCGCTGTATGACCAGACCGTCACATTCCGACTGAAGGAATTGCAGGCGGCCACCAAGGCGATCTACGACGCCGAAGCCAAGCTGGGCGAGAAGGCCAAGAGCGGCAAGCCGGCCGAACTGTTGGCACAGGCGCGCAAGCTGGCGTGGGCCCCGCTTGTCGATGGCAAGAAGGCCGCCGACCCTGCCTTCCTGAAGATCTTCAGCGGCAACAAGAAGGACGCGGCGGTCAACCAGCAGATCACACAGCTGGAAGGCGAATGGAACGGCACGGCCAAAAGCAATTATGAGCAGGCCGTGAAGCTGGCGCGGGAAGCGGCAGCGCTGTAACGCAGGACCTGCCGGGCGGGGGGCTCGCCCCGCCTGCGTGACCGCCGGCCCGGCCTTGCCGCTGGCCGGCGGGCACCGCCTGTCTTCAACCACAACGGGAATCTCGATGAATCTTCCGGGCCATACCCGCCTGCCCGCCGGCCCCGTGCTGGCCGCGCTTCTGGTGCTGGGTTTCCTGGCGCTGTTCCTGGCCGTGCCGGTGGGCACCGTGTTCTACACGGCGTTCGTCAATGCGGACGGCAGCTTCACCACGGGCCATTTCGGCGCCTTCTTCAACCAGCCGCTGATGCGCGAGGCCTTCTTCAACAGCCTCTACGTCGCGGGCTGGTCCGCCCTGCTGGCCTCGCTGATCGCGGTGCCGCTGGCGTACTTCACGGTGCGCTTCGACTTTCGCGGCGCGCTCATCATCCAGACATTGGGCGTGTTGCCACTGATCATGCCGCCCTTCGTGGGCGCCGTGGCCATGCAGCTGATCTTCGGCCGCTCGGGCAGCGTGAACCTGCTGCTGAACGATTGGTTCGGCTTCACCATCCCGTTCATGGACGGGCTGAACGGCGTGATCTTCGTCGAGGCCCTGCACTACTTCCCGTTCATCCTGATGAATCTGGTGGTGGCGCTGCGCAACATCGACGGCGCCATGGAAGAGGCAGCCTTCAACCTGGGTTCGCGCGGGTTCCGACTGTTTCGCCGCGTGATCTTCCCGCTGGCGCTGCCCGGCTACGTGGCGGGCACGTCGCTGGTGTTCGTGA
This sequence comes from Achromobacter sp. DH1f, assembly GCF_000633435.1. Lineage (NCBI taxonomy): Bacteria > Pseudomonadati > Pseudomonadota > Betaproteobacteria > Burkholderiales > Alcaligenaceae > Achromobacter > Achromobacter sp. DH1f. The sequence continues at coordinate 86,591 of NZ_AYMF01000027.1, forward strand.
AAGTGTTCGATGACCTGGGCACGCCCCTTGTGCTGGGCACCACCAACATGCTGGCGCCGCAGGCCTATCTGCGCATCACCCAGGTGGGCCTGGAGGATCCGCTGGGCTATGTGATCAGCGTGATCATGATCGCGTTTTCGATCCTGGCGCTGTGGCTGTCGGCGCGGGTGCTCAAGGGCCGCGACTATTCCACGCTGCAAAAGGGCGGCAATTCGATCCAGAAGCGCAAGCTGCGGCCGCTGGAGAGCACGCTGGCCTATGGCTGGATCGCGCTGGTGCTGCTGCTGGTGCTGTCGCCGCACATGGGGGTGCTGCTGCTGTCGCTGGCCAGCGTCTGGAGCTTTGCGCCGCTGCCCGACGGCTACACGCTGGCGCACTACGCCGCCGTGTTCAGCGAGTCGCAGGGCATGATCGCCAACACGCTGCTGTATTGCGGCCTGGCTGCGGGCGTGGACGTGATCCTGGGCACCGCCATCGCCTACCTGATGCTGCGCACCCGCCTGCCGGCCCGCCAGTGGCTGGATTTCCTGGCGTCCGCCGCGCTGGCGATTCCCGGCATCGTGCTGGCGATCGGCTTGCTGCGCACGTTCCGCGGCGTGGAGATTCCCGGCACCGGCACGCTGCTGACCTCGTCGTGGATCATCATCATGATCGCGTACTCGGTGCGGCGGCTGCCATATGCGCTGCGCTCCTGCGTGGCCTCGCTGCAGCAGATCAACGTGTCGCTGGAAGAAGCCGCGCAATCTATGGGCGCGACCCGCATGCGCACCATCCGCCGGGTGGTGGTGCCGCTGATGGCCGGCGGCATGCTGGCCGGCTTCGTGACCAGCTTCGTGACGGCGGCCGTCGAGCTGTCGGCCACCATCATGCTGGTCACCAAGGACAGCCAGGCGCCGATGAGCTACGGCATCTATCTGTACATGCAGAGCGCGGCGGGCCGCGGGCCCGGGGCCGCGCTGGGGGTACTGGCCGTGGTGGCCGTAGCCGTCGGCACGTATGTCTCGCACCTGCTGGTGGAACGCGCCCAGGCGCGCCAGCGTCCGGCGCGCGGCGACGAGGCTTGAACCAAGGGGAAAAACATGAAGAAAGTCAGCGTTGAATGCCGCAACATCCGCCTGTCGTACGGCAAGACGGAAGTGCTCAAGGACGTCAACATCAGCATCGAGCCCGGCGAGTTCTTCGCCCTGCTGGGGCCATCGGGGTCGGGCAAATCGACCCTGCTGCGCCTGATCGCGGGCTTCAACCGCCAGAACGCCGGCCAGTTGCTGGTGGATGGCAAGGACATCAGCGGCATCCCGCCCTGGAACCGCAACATCGGCATGGTGTTCCAGAACTATGCCTTGTGGCCGCACATGACCGTGTGGGACAACGTGGCATTCGGCCTGGTCGAACGCAAGCTGCCGCGCGACCAGATCCGCGCCAAGGTCGAGGCCGCGCTGGAACTGGTGGGCCTGTCGCAGTACGCCCGCCGCCGGCCCAACCAGCTGTCCGGCGGCCAGCAGCAGCGCGTGGCGCTGGCCCGCACCATTGTGATCGAACCGCAGGTGCTGCTGCTGGACGAACCCCTGTCGAATCTGGACAAGAAGCTGCGCGTGCAGATGCGCCAGGACCTGCTCAGCCTGCAACGGCGCCTGGGCATCACCACCATCTTCGTGACGCACGACCAGGAAGAGGCGATGACCACCGCCGACCGCATGGCCGTGCTGGACCATGGCGTGGTGCAGCAGATCGGCGCGCCCAGCACGCTGTTCGACTATCCGGTGAACCGCTTCGTGGCCAACTTCGTAGGCACCATGAACGTGCTGGAAGGCAATGTGCGCGAGCGCACCAGCGGCAGCGTGGTGCTGGCGGTGGAAGGCGTGGGCGACCTGCACCTGCCGCTGGCGGTCGAAGCCCCCACGGCGCAGCGCCTGGCGGCGAGCTTCCGGCCGCACACGGTGCAGATCGAAATGGCGGACGGGCTGGGCGATGCACGCTATGTGTGGCTGCCGGGCGTGGTGGAAAGCAGCGAGTTCCTGGGCGAATTCACCCGCTACCAGGTGCAGGTGGGCGAACAGCGCCTGACGGCCGACCAGTCGCACCTGGCAGGGCTGTCGCCGTTTCCGGTGGGGGCGCCGGTATCGATCGGGCTGGAGCCGACCCAAGTGCGGCTGCTTGCCGCCTGACGCCGGTTCCCCTACAAAGGCGCCATGGAAATCTATCAGATACGCGCCTTCGTCACGGTAGCCCGATTGGGCAACCTGACCAAGGCGGCCGAAGCCCTGTCGCTGACCCAGCCCGCCGTCACCGGGCAGATCAAGGCCCTGGAACAAAGCCTGGGCGTGGCCCTGTTCGATCGCAGCGGTGGGCGGCTGGCGCTGGCCAAGGCCGGCGAAATGCTGCTGCCCACGGCAGAATCGCTGCTGGTGCTGGGCGCGCAATTCAAGTCCGAGGCGCAGCAGTTGCAGGGCAGCCTGCAAGGCGTGGTCGAACTGGGCGTGCCCAGCGAAAAACCGGACTTCCTGCGGCTGGGGGAACTGGCCTCGGCGATCGCCCAGCGGCTGCCGCTGATCGAACTGAAGACGCAGACCCTGCCCACTGCCACGCTTGCCGAACAGGTCAGCACCGGCCGCTTGCCGGCGGCGCTGACCATTGCCGCCCACCCGCCGCGCGGGGTGTTGTGGCAGCCGCTGCGCAGCGTGCGCTATCGCATCGCGCTGCCCAAGGAACAGGCCGCCGTGCTCAAGCGCGGCGGCTGGCGCGAAGTGGCGCAGTTGCCGTGGCTGGACGGCCCGGCCGGCAGCCATACCCACCTGCTGCTGCGCGACATGTTCGAACGCCATGGCCTGTCGCCCCGCGTAGCCATGCAGCACGACGACCAGGCCAACCTGGAAGCGCTGGTGCGGGCGGGCGCCGGCTGCGCGCTGCTGCGCGAGGAAACCGCGCTGGCCGGCGCGGCCTCGAACGACTTCATCGTCTGGGGCCAGGCCCGCGCCGACGCCATGCTGGGCTTCATCCTGCCCTACGAACGCGCTAGCGAGCCCGCGCTGGTCGCGTTAAGCTCGGTCATTCAAACCATCTGGAAGCCGCGCGCGCCGATCGCGCCCGACCCGCTTTGAGCCGGGCCCGCGCCCTTTCCCCACCGTATCGATATTGCAATGACTGAAATCTGGTTCATCCGCCACGGCGAAACCGACTGGAACCGCGAACGCCGCCTGCAAGGCTGGAAAGACATCCCGCTGAACGAATTCGGCCGCAACCAGGCCAGCCTGCTGGCGGGGCGCCTGCGCGAAGAAGCCCGCCACACGCCGATCCACGCCCTCTACAGCAGCGACCTGCAACGCGCCCACGCTACCGCCGTGCCGGTGTCCGAGCAACTGGACCTGCGCGTGCGCGTCGAACCCGGCATCCGCGAACGCGGCTTTGGCGTGCTGGAAGGCCTGGATCACGACCGCATCGACGTGCTGGCGCCCGAAGCCGCTGCCGCCTGGAAAAGCCGCGATCCGCTGCGCCCGCTGGACGGTGGCGAAACGCTGGGCCAGTTCCAGTCGCGCGTGATCTCCACCGTGGATGACATTGCCAGCCGCCACGACGGCGAACGCATCCTGATGTTCACGCACGGCGGCGTGCTGGACATCATCTGGCGCCATGCCAGCGGCGTGCCGCTGAATGCGCCGCGCGACGCCGCGCTGCTCAATGTCAGCATCAACCGGGTCGGCGTGAAAGGCCGCCAATGGCAAGTGCTGGATTGGGGCGACGTGGGCCACGTGGCCGCCGAAGTCGGCGACGACGTCGTGCCGTGATGCCCTGAGGCCTGGCCGCCTGGCGCGGCCTGGCCCGTCAGATCTACTACTGCCCTGCCTTGTCCGCCTTGCGCGGTTTGCGCGGCGCATTGCGCGCCAGGCGGTCATAGACGGCATTGGGCAACAGGCGCATCAGCTTGGCCACCACGCCCATCTGCCAGGGAATCACCGTGTACGACGTTCCGCGCCCGATGGCCGCCTGCGCGCGCCGCGCAAAGGCGTCGGCATCCATCAGGAACGGCATGGAATACGGATTGTGCGCGGTCATCGCCGTGCGGATGTAGCCCGGCGCGATGGTGACGACGCGGATGCCATCGCCCGCCAGTTCCAGCCGCAGGCTTTCGCAGTAGGTCACCACCGCAGACTTGGATGCGCTATAGGCGCCCGCCCCTGGCAGGCCGCGCACGCCCGCCACGCTGGCGATACCCACCAGCCGCCCGCTGCCGGCAGCGCGCATGCTGTCGACAAAGGGCTCGAAGGTGGCAACGGTGGCCAACAGATTGGTGTCGACAATGGCTTTGAAAACGTCGTAGTCCTCGCCATGCTCGGTCAACGTGCCGGCGCTGATGCCGGCACTGGCGATCACCACATCGACACGCCCCTGGCAGAAGGCAATGAAGTCCTGCGCTGCCGCATGCAGGGCAGCGCGGTCACGAACGTCAACGGCATAGCAACGATGCGTGCCTGGCAAACTGGCGGCCAGCTCGCGCAGCGCGTCTTCGCGCCGACCCAACAAACCCAACGTGGCCCCGGCTGCGGCATATTGCTGCGCCAGGGCGCGGCCCAGGCCGCTGCTGGCGCCGGTGATGAAGACTCTGTTCATGATGGATTTCCGCGCACGCTAGGTGGCGCGCTAGGCGGCGCCTGATGTGAAAAGGGCTGCCCCTTCCGCAAGGAAAGGGCAGCCCGAGCATACAGGAATGTTATTCCTGGGCGTTATTGGCCCTGCAGCGACGCGTGCAGTTCCTGCAAGGGGTAAACCTGCAGGCCCAGACCTTGGCGCAAGTACTGCATGCCTTCGACCGCGGCGCGGGCGCCAGCGATGGTGGTGAAGAAGGTCACGCGCGCAGCGAGCGATTGGGTACGGATGGTGCGCGAGTCGACGATGGCGTTGCGACGTTCTTCGACGGTGTTGATGACCAGCGAGATCTCGCCGTTCTTGACCATGTCGACGATGTGCGGACGGCCTTCGGTGACCTTGTTCACGCGCTGCACGGGAATGCCAGCCGCTTCGATCTCGGCCGCCGTGCCGCGCGTGGCGACCAGCTTGAAGCCCAGGGCATGCAGGCCGCGCGCCACTTCCACGGCGCGGGGCTTGTCCTGGTTCTTCACGCTGATGAACACCGTGCCGGATTCCGGCAGGCGCACGCCTGCGGCCAGCTGCGACTTGACGAAGGCTTCGCCGAAGCTCATGCCCACGCCCATCACTTCGCCGGTCGACTTCATTTCCGGGCCCAGGATGGTGTCCACGCCCGGGAACTTCACGAACGGGAAGACGGCTTCCTTGACCGAGAAGTAAGGCGGCACGACTTCCTTGGTGATGCCCTGGGCCGCCAGCGTCTGGCCGGCCATGGCGCGCGCGGCGATCTTGGCCAGTTGCAGGCCGGTGGCCTTGGACACGTAAGGCACCGTACGCGAAGCGCGCGGGTTCACTTCCAGCACGTAGACGTCGCCGCCCTGGATGGCGAACTGCACGTTCATCAGGCCGCTGACGTTCAGGGCCTTGGCCATCATGGTGGTCTGGCGCTTGATCTCGGCGATGACGTCGGCCGACAGCGAGTAAGGCGGCAGGCTGCAGGCGGAGTCGCCCGAGTGCACGCCGGCTTGCTCGATGTGCTCCATGACGCCGCCGATGAAGACGGTTTCGCCATCGGCCAGGCAGTCGACGTCGACTTCGGTGGCGTTGTTCAGGAAGCGGTCCAGCAGCACCGGCGAGTCATTGCTGACCTTCACGGCCTCACGCATGTAGCGTTCGAGGTCTTGCTGCTCGTGCACGATTTCCATCGCGCGGCCGCCCAGCACGTAGCTGGGACGCACCACCAGCGGGTAGCCGATTTCGGTGGCGTGGGCCAGGGCCTCGCCTTCGGTGCGGGCCGTGCGGTTGGGCGGCTGGCGCAGGCCGAGCTTGTTGAGCAGCTTCTGGAAGCGCTCGCGGTCTTCGGCGACGTCGATGGATTCAGGGCTGGTGCCGATGATGGGCACGCCGTTGGCTTCCAGGGCGCGCGCCAGCTTCAGCGGGGTCTGGCCGCCGTACTGGACGATCATGCCGACCGGGTTTTCCTTGTGGACGATTTCCAGCACGTCTTCGAGCGTCAGGGGTTCGAAGTACAGGCGGTCGGACGTGTCGTAGTCGGTGGACACGGTTTCCGGGTTGCAGTTGACCATGATGGTCTCGTACCCGTCTTCGCGCAGCGCCAGCGCGGCATGCACGCAGCAGTAGTCGAATTCGATGCCCTGGCCGATGCGGTTCGGGCCACCGCCCAGCACCACGATCTTCTTGCGATCGGTGGGGGCGGATTCGCACTCTTCCTCGTACGTGGAGTACATGTACGCGGTGCGGGTGGCGAATTCAGCGGCGCAGGTGTCCACGCGCTTGTAGACCGGACGCACGTTCAGCTGGTGACGCAGCTTGCGCACTTCGGATTCGGCCGAATCCAGCAGGAACGCCAGGCGGCGGTCGGAGAAACCGCGGCGCTTCAGTTCCCACAGGGTGGCGTAGTCCAGATCTGCCAGCGTCTTTTGCTCGAGCGCGAGCTCGATGTCGACGATTTCCTTGATCTGCGACAGGAACCAGGGGTCGATGTGCGTGATGGCGTGCACTTCGTCGAGCGTGAAGCCCTGGGCGAAGGCGTCGCCCACGTACCAGATGCGTTCCGGACCGGGCTCGCCCAGTTCGACCTGCAGCTTTTCGCGGTCGGTGGTTTTCTGGTTCAGGCCGTCGACGCCGACTTCCAGGCCGCGCAGCGCTTTCTGGAACGATTCCTGGAAAGTGCGGCCGATGGCCATGACTTCACCCACGGACTTCATCTGGGTGGTCAGGCGGGCGTCGGCGGTGGGGAATTTCTCGAAGGCGAAACGCGGCACCTTGGTGACGACGTAGTCGATCGACGGCTCGAACGAGGCGGGCGTGGCGCCGCCGGTGATTTCGTTCTTGAGCTCGTCCAGCGTGTAGCCCACGGCCAGGCGCGCGGCGACCTTGGCGATGGGAAAGCCGGTGGCCTTGGAAGCCAGCGCCGACGAACGCGACACGCGCGGGTTCATCTCGATGACGATCATGCGGCCATCGCGGGGGTTGACCGCGAACTGCACGTTCGAGCCGCCGGTGTCCACGCCGATCTCGCGCAATACCGCGATCGATGCATTACGCATGATCTGGTATTCCTTGTCGGTCAGCGTCTGGGCCGGCGCCACGGTGATCGAGTCACCGGTGTGCACGCCCATGGGGTCCAGGTTTTCGATGGAGCAGACGATGATGCAGTTGTCCGCCTTGTCGCGGACCACTTCCATCTCGAATTCCTTCCAGCCCAGCAGCGATTCTTCGATGAGCAGTTCGCTGGTGGGCGAGGCTTCGAGGCCGCGGCGGCAGATGGTTTCGAATTCTTCGGCGTTGTAGGCGATGCCGCCGCCCGAACCGCCCATGGTGAAGCTGGGGCGAATGACGGCAGGGAAGCCCGAGGTGCCGACTTCGGCCGCGATGCGGCGCTGCACTTCCCAGGCTTCGTCCATGGTGTGGGCGACGCCCGACTTGGCCGATTCCAGGCCGATGTCGGTCATGGCCTGCTTGAACTTCTGGCGGTCTTCGGCCTTTTCGATGGCGTGCTCGTTGGCGCCGATCAGTTCGACGTTGTGCTTTTTCAGCACGCCGTGGTGGGCCAGGTCGAGCGCGCAGTTCAGCGCGGTCTGGCCGCCCATGGTGGGCAGCAGCGCATCGGGCTTTTCACGCTCGATGATCTTTTCGACGGCTTGCCAGGTGATGGGCTCGATGTAGGTGACGTCGGCCGTTTCCGGGTCGGTCATGATCGTGGCGGGGTTGCTGTTCACCAGGATGGTGCGGTAACCCTCGGCCTTGAGCGCCTTGCACGCTTGCGCGCCGGAATAGTCGAATTCGCAGGCCTGCCCGATGATGATGGGGCCGGCGCCGATGATGAGAATGCTTTTTAGGTCTGTACGCTTGGGCATGATGCAATCTTTACTTTTGGCCGGACATCAGGCTGATGAACTTGTCGAAGAGCTCCAGGATGTCGTGCGGACCGGGGCTGGCTTCGGGGTGGCCCTGGAAGCAGAAGGCCGGACGGTCGGTGAGCTCGAAGCCCTGCAGCGTGCCGTCGAACAGCGACACGTGCGTGACGCGCGCATTGGCCGGCAGGCTGGCCGCGTCGACCGCGAAACCGTGGTTCTGGCTGGTGATGAAGACGCGCTTGGACGCCAGGTCCTGCACCGGGTGGTTGGCCCCGTGGTGGCCGGTCTTCATCTTGAGCGTCTTGCCGCCCACGGCCAGGCCCATGATCTGGTGGCCCAGGCAGATGCCGAATACCGGCAGCTTCTTGTCCAGGAACACGCGCGTGGCGTCGATGGCGTAGTCGCAGGGCTCGGGGTCGCCGGGGCCGTTGGACAGGAACACGCCGTCGGGGTTGAGCTTCAGGACTTCTTCGGCGCTGGTCTGGGCCGGCACCAGCGTCAGGCGGCAGCCGCGATCGGCCAGCAGGCGCAGGATGTTGGACTTGATGCCGAAGTCGTAGGCGACGACGTGGAACTTGGACTGGTCGGGCTGGGTGTAGCCTTCGCCCAGTTGCCAGGTGCCTTCGGTCCAGGTGCTGTTGGACTTGATGGACACGACCTTGGCCAGGTCCTGGCCGGCCATGCCGGCAAAGCCGCGGGCCAGTTCGACGGCGCGGTCGGCGTCGGTGCCAACGAAGATGCAGGCGCCCTGAGCGCCCTTTTCACGCAGGATGCGGGTCAGCTTGCGGGTGTCGATGCCGGAAATGGCAACGATGCCCTGGGCAGACAGGTACTCGGGCAGCGATTGCGTGGAACGGAAGTTCGACACGCGGGCGGGACAGTCGCGGACCACCAGGCCGGCGGCGTAGACGCGATTCGCTTCGACGTCTTCGGCATTGATGCCGGTATTGCCGATGTGCGGATAGGTCAGCGTGACGATCTGGCCGCTATAGCTGGGATCGGTGAGAATTTCCTGGTACCCGGTCATCGCGGTGTTGAACACCACTTCGGCAACGGTATGCCCAGGCGCACCGATCGACACGCCTCGAAAAATGGTACCGTCCGCCAGAGCCAGAATTGCAGGAGGGAAGCGGTTGATCCCCTCGGAAAAAAGTTGCGGCAGCACAGTAAACCCCGGTTTTATGAATCGATAATCAAACCTTCGAATTATACCTTGAGCGGCCGTTTTCCCCGGAAAACCGCGCCAAATAAGGCCAGGATCGAAGATTTGGACCGTCGGCAGTGATACGCTAAAGCACCTTCAACCCTGACGTTGTGAGCCGTTTTGTCCATGCCCAGCCAACTTGACGCCCTGCGCAATCACACCACCGTTGTCGCCGACACCGGGGATTTCGAAGCGATGAAGGCGCTGCGTCCCACCGACGCCACTACCAATCCGTCCCTGATTCTTAAGGCCGTGCAGCAGGACGCCTACCGCCCGCTGCTGGAAAAAACCGCCCGCGACCACCGCGGCGCCCCCACCGCCGAGCTGATGGACCGCCTGCTGGTCGCGTTCGGCCGCGCCATCCTGAACATCGTGCCCGGCCGGGTCTCGACCGAGGTCGACGCGCGCCTGTCGTTCGACACCCGCGCCACCATCGAACGCGCCCGCGGCCTGATCGCCCTGTACGAAGCCGCCGGCGTGCCGCGCGAACGCGTGCTGATCAAGATCGCGTCCACCTGGGAAGGCATCCAGGCCGCCCGCGCGCTACAGGCCGAGGGCGTGCGCTGCAACCTGACCCTGCTGTTCTCGCTGCCGCAGGCCGTGGCCTGCGCCGACGCCAACGTGCAGCTGATTTCGCCCTTCGTGGGCCGCATCTACGACTGGCACAAGAAGGCCGCCGGCGCCGCCTGGGTCGAAGCCGACCACGCCGGCGCGCGTGACCCTGGCGTGCAGTCGGTGACCCGCATCTACCAGTACTACAAGCGTTTCGGCATCGCCACCGAGATCATGGGCGCCAGCTTTCGCAACGTGGGCCAGATCCTGGCGCTGTCGGGCTGCGATCTCCTGACCATCAGCCCCGAACTGCTGACCCAGCTGGCCGCCACCGAAGGCGACGCCCCGGCGCAATTGCGCGCCGATGCCGCCAGCGGCGACATCGCCCGCATCGCGTCGGACGAAGTGGCCTTTCGCACGCAGCTGAACGACGATGCCATGGCCAGCGACAAGCTGTCCGAGGGCATTCGTGCATTCGTGGCCGACGCCATCAAGCTGGACGCACTGATCGAAGCCCAGCGCGGCTGACGTCCCTGACCTGCCCGGCGGGCGGCGTGCCGCCCCCGGACGGTTGTCAGCGGTGGTCGTGCGAGTGCACCTGCAGCGCTTCCAGAAAGCGCGACACCATGTTGTAGGCGGCCACGGTGGCCGTCAGTTCGACCGTCAGCTTGTCCGAGCCCATCGCGGCGCGCGCCGCCTGGAACACCGGTTCCGGCACCTGCACCTGGCGCGTCATGGCGTCGGTATAGGCCAGCACCGCGCGTTCGCGTTCACTGAACAACGTGGATGCCTCCCAATCGGGCAAAGCGTCCAGCTGGGCTTGCGACAGGCCTTCCTTCAGGGCGATCGGCGCGTGCTGGTCGGCTTCGTAGGGCGCGCCGTTGACACTCGCCACCCGCATGATCACAAGCTCGCGAATGTCGCCCGGCAGCGAGGATAATTGCCGGATGGACGTCAGGTAGTTGAGCCAGCCCCCGGCCACGGCCGGGCTGTGCAGCAGCATCTGGTACAGGTGCAGCACGCTGCCGCGCTCGGCAACGATACGGTCCACCAGGGGCTGCGCTTCGGGGTGGGACAGGTCGGCGTAGGGAAGACGCGCCATGAAAACTCCGTAGGGGATTAGGGCCGGTTGGCGCCAAAGAGCGTAAGGCCTTCGCGCGCCAAAAAGCCGAGACGCAGCAAATGCACACATTCGCAAGAACTTTGACATAATGACAGCACATTGCGCGCCTCCAGGACAAGCCTAGAATGAATGCGCCCACCCAGTCCCACCCGCCTGTCACGCTCGCAAATTGCGACAGCGAACCGATCCACGTACCGGGCGCCATCCAGCCCCTGGGCGCGTTGCTCGCGTTCGATGCCGCGGGCGTGCTGCGCTACGCGAGCGAAACCGCGCCGCAGGTGCTGGGCACGCCGCTGGCGCTGGGCTACCGCTGCGAACCCGGCGCGTTGCCGCCGGGGCTGGAACACTATCTGTCGGTATGGCTGGACAGCGCCGACCCGGTCTTCGACCCGCTGACCCTGGCGCTGGACGAACACACCTATGACGTCATTGCCCACCGCAACGCGGATGGCCTGACGCTGCTTGAACTGGAACGCCGCGGCGACGACACCGGTATCGCCGACCCCGCGCGCATCTACCGCGGCATCGAACGCATCCGCCTGCAGCGCGACATTGCCGGCCTCCTGGACCGCACGGTGCAGGAAGTGCAGCGCGCCACAGGCTTTGACCGCGTCATGGCCTACCGTTTCCATCCGGACGACAGCGGCGAGATCGTGGCCGAGCGGCGCGGCGACCCCACCCTGGAAGACTGGGTGGGGCGGCGCTATCCGGCAGGCGACATTCCCGCCCAGGCGCGCCGCCTGTATACGGTGAATACGCTGCGCCAGATTGCCGATGCGCAGTACCAGCCGGTGCGTGTGCTGGGCGAGGACCGCCATGACGAGCCGCCGCTGGAAATGAGCTTTTCGGTGCTGCGCAGCGTGTCGCCGATTCATCTGGAATACATGGCGAACATGGGCGTGCGCGCCTCGATGAGCCTGTCGCTGGTGATCGGCGGCAAGCTGTGGGGCATGATCGCCTGCCACCATCATTCGCCGCGCCAGATCCCCTACCCCGCCCGCCTGGCGTGCGAGGCGCTGGCACAGGTGCTGTCGGCCGCGCTGGCCAATATCGAAGGCAGCGAGCGCGCCGAACAGGCGCGCCGCAGCGCCGCGCTGGTCAGCCGGTTGGCCGAACGGGTGTCGGCGTCCGAAAACGTGCACCTGGCCCTGTCCGGCGGGCCCGATTCCCCCGCCGCGCTGCTCCCCAACGACGCCGCGCTGTGCCTGTGGGGCAACAGCGTGACGGTGTTTGGCGGCATCGCACCGCGCGGCGAACTGGCCGGCATCCTGTGCGCACTGGACCAGAGCGGCCAGCGGCTGGTGCACACCAGCAACATCGCGCGCGACTATCCCGACCTGCAGACCGACCTGGTGCCGTACGCGGGCCTCCTGGCCTGCAAGTTCGACCCCATGAACAACGGCTGGCTGATCTGGCTGCGCAAAGAGCAGATCGAAACCGTGGTGTGGGGCGGCAAGCCCGAAAAACAGTATGCCGTCGGCAACCTGGGCCCGCGTCTGACGCCGCGCGGTTCGTTCGAAGCGTGGCGCGAAGTGACGCGCGACACCAGCGCACCCTGGCTGCCCGCCGAACTGGATGCGGCCGACAACCTGCGCGACGAGCTGTCCCATATCGCCACCAGCCGCGCCGCCGACGTGGACCGCGCCCGCACCGCGCTGCTGGCGATGCTGGGCCACGACCTGCGCGATCCGCTGCAATCCATTTCCATGGCGGCCACGCTGCTGTCGAAAACGGATTCCGGTGCCCGCATGGGCGAGCGCATCCGCTATTCCAGCGGCCGGATGCAGCGCCTGATCTCGCAGGTGCTGGACCTGTCGCGCTTGCAGGCCGGCATGGGGCTGGGCATCGAAAAGCGCGAATGCTGCCTGTCCGAACTGATCAATGGCCTGATCGAGGAAAAGCGCCAGGCCTACCCCGGCCTGCTCATCGAACCCGACGTGCAGCCCGGCCTGACCCTGATGGCCGATACCGACCGCATCGCCCAGGTGATCACCAACCTGATGAGCAACGCACGCCAGCACGGCGCGCCGCGCATGCCGATCCGCGTGACGGCGCGCCTGGACGGCGAGGCCATCGAACTGACCGTGGCGAACCATGGCGCGCCCATTCCAGACGAGGTCATGGCGCATCTGTTCTCGCCCTTCAAGCCGGAATCCATGGGCCATTCGCGCAATCGCAATGGCCTGGGGCTGGGGTTGTATATTGCCGAACAGGTGGTCCGCGACCACGATGGTGAAATTGCCGTCGGCTGCCATGACGGCCTGGTGGTTTTCACTGTTATCCTGCCGCGCGGCGCTGAAGCGCCGCCCGCAACCCCGCATCCTGGAGACATGATTTGAACGAAGCGCGCTCGCTACGCGTCCTGCTGGTCGACGACAACGAAATGGGCTCTGAACTGCTGGCCGAATTCCTGGCGCTGTCCGGCCTGGAGACCCGCTGCGCCGTCAATGGCGAAGATGCCCTGGCGCAAGTCGCCGCCTTCGACCCGCAGGCGGTGCTGGTCGATATCCTGCTGCCCGACATGGACGGCTACGAACTGGCCCGCCGGCTGCGCGAGCGCAGCGCGTCGACCCGCATCTATGCCCTGAGCGGCCTGGCCCGCCACGAACGCCACGAAGACGCCACGCGCCTGTTCAATGGCTGGATCGAAAAACCCGCTGATCCCGACGCGCTGCTGAGCGTGCTGCGGCAGGCGGATTGAGGCCGCCGATGCACGCCGATATTCCAGCCCAGGCCCTGGCCGCCGATGGCGTGCGTTTCAAGGTGCTGGCGCAGATCTTTCCCGTCTTGCGGCACGAGACCCTGGCGCCGCTGTCCAACGCCACGCTGGCCGTGGCCATGCTGCGCCAGACGCCGGAAGGCGCCAGCGCCGACGCCCTGCAGCAGCGCTGCCAACGGCTGGCCGGCGACCTGCAACACATGCTCGAAGACAGCGTCAATGTGGTGCGCGACCTGGACCAATGGCTGGCCGATAACGGCGCGCGACTACCGGCCGACGCGCTGCTGCGCCAATGCCGCAAGCTGCTGTTTTCGCAATTGATGTGGTCCAAGCGCCAGGTGCGCTGGCCCGACGAGGCCGCTGCGATCGAACTGCCGGCGTTCGCCTCGCGCTACCTGGTGATGGCCTGGCTGCTGTGCATGCTGCCGTGGCTGCCTGAAGGGGCTGAGCTGGTGCTGGATGCCTCCGCCACGGACGTCTGGCATGCAGATTTTTCAGCCGCGTCCCAGGCGCCCGCGACGCCGCAACTGTTCGATGCGCAAGACATCGCGCTGTTGGCCGCGGCCTCGGGGTGGCGCCTGGAGCGCCAGCCACAGCGCTGGTCGCTGCACCTGCCGGCCGCCGCCACCGCCTGTTGACAACTCAAAGGAGCTTCGCATGATCTCCCCCGTACACCAGGTCCTGCGGGACGGCACCCGCGAACGCCACGAAACCCTGGACCAAGGCCTGGCCTTGGCCGATGGCGACGTCAGCCGCGCCCATTACCTGAACTACTTGCGAGCCCTGCTGGGCTGGCTGGAACCGGTCGAACAGCGCCTGTGGCAGCTGCAATGGCCGGAGCAATTGCGGGCCTCGGCCCGTGCGGGCAAAAGCGCCCTGATCCGCGCCGACCTGCAAGCGGCCGGTGATGCGGCGCCGGTGGCGCATTGCGCCGACGCCCCTGCGCCAGAGCAGGCCGACGCCTATGCACTGGGCGTGGCCTACGTGGTGGAAGGCTCGCAACTGGGCGGACGCTTCCTGGCCAAGCGGCTGGAGGACATCACCCCGCCCCTGCCGCTGAGCTATCTGCGCGGCTATGGCGACGAGGTCGGCGCGCTGTGGAAAGGGTTTCTGCAGCACCTGGACAGCGCGGCCCAGGGGCACGAGGCGCGTGCGCTGCAAGGCGCACAAGATGCATTCGACAGCCTGACCGCGTGGCTGCGCAGCCAGCGGGCGTTGCAAGCCTAGCCCGCCTGTCAGTTCCTGAAGGGGCCCGCCACATCCGCGCGACGCCCATGAAAAAGCC
>NZ_AYMF01000028.1:0-149118 GCF_000633435.1 Achromobacter sp. DH1f
CTAAAAACTGGGTTAGGGTCATCGGCGTGTCAGACCTGAGACGATGGTTATTGGTGTTGCGTCCCCTTTTATCTGCACGCTTGGTGCGTATTCAGGATCACCGAATCCATCTTGCTTTATAGGGAAATTAGTGAAATTATGTTGGAACGATAATTTAGCTAATTTCCCTAGATATGGATCCCATCCGCAATCCGTTCGCGCCTGGTGCTGGCAGTCCACCTCCCGAGTTGGCAGGCCGGGATGAAATTCGCGAAGAGGTACGCATCTGCTTGGAGCGGCTACGTCTCGCAAAGCAGGCTAAAAGCGTGCTCCTCATCGGTTTGCGTGGCGTCGGGAAAACTGTGCTGCTGGATCAGATGCGGCACGACGCCGAGGCGGCCGGATTTCACACTGTCCGTATCGAGGCTCCGGAAAAGAAATCCCTGCCGGCCTTGCTCGCTCCTCAATTGCGCCTGGCGCTTCTCCGATTGAGCCGCGTGGAGGCCGCCCAAGACTACGCCATCAGAGGGCTTCGCGCGTTGGCCGGCTTTGTGGGTAAATTGAAGGTCACGTTTGGCGACATCGAGGTCGGTATCGACTATGACGCGGAGCCGGGGCTGGCCGACAATGGCGATCTCGAGGGCGACCTTTCAGCGTTGCTCGAACAGGTTGGGCGTGCCGCTCAAGCCGCTGGGACGGTGGCCGTACTGTTCATCGACGAACTGCAATATGTGGAAGAAGATCAGTTAGCTGCGCTGATTTCCGCACTCCATCGCTGCGCTCAGCAGAAGCTGCCGGTCACGGTAGTCGGTGCTGGTCTGCCTCAACTGCGTGGGCGAATGGGCGAGGCGAAGTCTTATGCCGAGCGGTTGTTCAATTTTTCGGAAATCGGCGCGTTAAGCGAAAGCGATGCGGCTCTTGCCATTACCTTGCCCGCGAAGGAGGAAGATGTTGCTGTTGATCCCGCTGCGATCGCGCTGATCACCGCCGAAACGCAGGGATATCCGTATTTTCTTCAGGAATGGGGGAAATCGGCCTGGGACGTCGCGGTGGAGAGTCCGATTACCGTCGACGACGTCCGAACAGCGTCGAAGGAAGCTGTAGCGGCATTGGACGAGAGCTTCTTTCGCGTTCGCTTCGATCGACTGACGCCAGCGGAAAAGAAGTACCTCCGCGCTATGGCAGAGTTGGGCCCTGGGCCACATCGTTCGGGGGACATCGCCCAGCAACTAGGGCGCGCTGTCGCTTCGTTTGGCCCAGTGCGCAGCACCCTTATAGCAAAGGGCATGATCTGGAGCCCGACGCACGGCGATACCGCGTTCACGGTTCCGCTATTCGATGAGTTCATGAAACGTATTATGCCCGGGGATGCATGGCGGACGGGGTGATGCTGCGCGGCGGCCTGTGATCCACAGTGAGCACTGCCGCGCTTGAGAAAATGATGGGCGGAAGTGGTGTTCCGCCCGCTCCGGCTACGCTTCTGGGCGCTTCGGCAGCAAGATCTTACCTGCGGATCATTTTCGATCGTCTCGGCGCTTTCCAACGACGACTGCGCCGCGGGTCACGGAGAATCCCGTATCGCCCAGATAGTTTCTGGCACCGCCGGACAACTGTGCATGAACTGGCTCACTGGCACCGATGGCCAGAGGCACTACGTTCACTACATCGTATCCTTCCGCATCGAAGTGGTTGTAGATCTTGGCCAATTCGTCTGCAAACTCTTGATAGTTCGCCGTCCGTGGTTGAGCTACTTCCTCGACTCTTTCTTTCCTGTTCCAAAAAAAGCCTTCGGTAGTCACGTTTTTGTATTTGCCTACGGAAGCATAAAACCAACTGGTGATGAACTTGCTCATGTCTCAGCCCTCTCAATTAATCGCTATGCCAGCGGATCTTAGTCTGGGTTTGATGAAATCGAACGGATGAGAAAGCGGGATATCGCGGTGTATTTCTTGTTCTGCCTCACATTTGCCCACCTCCGGAAAAGATGTCAACTCGGACCCAATCGGCAGTGGTGTCAATTCGACGACGTCTTCATGACGTCGCTTGCTGTGACGCTGGGTACGGAGGGGAAGGGCGGGGTTCTCGCCGGGGATCCGGATGACACTGGCCAGGTGGTGTTGAAGCCGATGCTGGTCGGGCCAGACTTCGTGTTCCGGTCGGGCATGGCCAGCCTGGTGCGCAGGTAGTGTAGACGCCCAAACTGGGCACGATATGGAGGAAGGTTGGAAATGAGTACGCGTAGCTACGCTGCAGACTGGACAGAAGCTCTGGACCGTTCCGCACGATTTGGGCTGAAGGTTCCCGAGATGGTGGCGCCGGGGGAAGAGCGCTATCTGACGAGCCAGCGCCAGGCCGAGTTTCCCTATGTGATTCGCCGTGCGTTGGGCGACTTGACCGTGGATGACCTGGTTTGTCAGTGTATGGCCATCAACATTCGCCTGCGGGCGGTGCTTCAGGAGTGGCTGGGCTGCGAGGTCTACTACACGATTGGCTGGGTGGACACTGACGCCGGCGCGCCACTGTTCCAGTTCGATGACGCGTTTATCGCCGAGAAGCTCGCCAATGGCCATCCTGGCGGGGAGATTGGGTTGCACGCCTGGGTCACGCTGCCTTCTCTGGAGGTGATCGACGTGTCACTGGCAACCAGCTTCGCCGTGCTGCAAAACCGCAAGGATGGGCACGGTGGTGTGATCGCGAGCCATCCCGATACCCTGAGGGGATTCGCGTATCGCCCGATGCTGGTGGGCGACGATTTCCTGCGCAAGACCGGAATCCTGATCGAAGGATCGTTCCTTACCATCGAGCGCAGCTGAGTTCGATAGATGGTGCCCGGCCGGCGCCGCGGGCGTCGCCGGTTGGGAGGCTTGAGGTTCATGATAGACACCCGATTGAACATGAGCCGGCCTGCGCAGGCCATTGCTGATGAGCCCGGCCAGACATCGTGGTAAATTCTCGGGCATGCACTGGTAGGTGCTGGCCGTCCGCAATGGCAAAGTTGAGTCACTACCACATTCTGCAGTACCCCCTTGGAATCTGGATCGGATTCCTACTGAGCGGACCCTAGGAGTCTTTCGATCGAGAGACCAATGACTGCAATCGAAATCACATGGGCCGTTCTGGCCCGTCTGAAGAAGGCCGCCAAGGCTGCCAAGACGACCTATCCCCACCTTTCGCACACACAGCGCATGGATGCCTTGGCGGCGTCCGAGTTCGGTGTTCGACATTTCTACGAGTTGCAGCAGCGCTATGAGGCGGTGGTCGACGCGTGCGTCGACAAGCGTGGGCCCGTCCATCGCTGCCGTCTTTGTGGGTTGGAATTTGACGGTGGAGAGGCGCAAGACCAGCAGCTGCACCGCGCGCAGCACCAACGCTACGAAGAGGTCAGCCTGGTGCGCAACTATCTGCCTGCCCAGTACGCCGAGCGCGAGCGGCTGAAACGCCAAGGTTACGAGTGGATGCGGTCGGCGAATGCTGCTCAGCAACGCGAGGGCGCCCTGGCAATTCTGCTTTCGCACTTTGACCGCTCGCTCGACGCTGCGATCTCGGACAACCGCTGGCCGGACCACCCGTATTTCGAGGAGTACGTCCAGGCGGCATTGGCCGATGCTGGTTTTATCCCGGCCTCGATTCGGCAACGCTTGATCGAGGAATTCGGTGTCCGTGAAGCCGTGATGGCGCTTGGATCAACATACTGGCCGGCTGGTGTCGTTCGCGGCAAAGCGGCGAGGCCTCAAGTGAACCTTCCGACTGAGGCATTGCTCAAGCAACGCATCGAGTTGACCTGACGTTCGTGCGCTGGACGGTCCGGCTACAACGTGGTTAGGCGATCAGTGCCATCAGGCATGGGGCGGATTAGCAGCCAAGCCTGCAGGCGATCGTCAGCCGAATCGGCCGCGCCAAGTCTGTCGCAGCCGAACGGCATGAGGATCGCGTACACGCCAGGGGCAACGGCGTAGTGGTGGTCGACTTTGGGATGGCTGCCAACAGCCGCCCGCAACTGGTTCAGGAAGCGCTGGCGGTCCCAGCTAGGGGGCATCGGTGAACGGTGCGGCATGGCGCGCAAATGCGCCATGGCAGCGTCGATCTCGCTGTTGCTGATGATTATTTCGCGGTTCTTGCTAGCAAACACTCCGAGCATGCTTCCGGCGGCCTATGTTGGCAAAGAGCAGGCGTTGGGGGCACCGCGCCTGTCTGGCAATTGTATGCGGGGCCGGCGTCTGCCCGGGCACGCAGGCCTGGTCAGAGCGCTATCAATGGCGATGAATCTGAGCTGATCGAATTCGGCGTGCGTGAATAACATGAACCGGTTGATCGGATATCAATCAGCTTGGACCAGGGGCGTGGTGCGAGCGCTGACATTCTCTGGCCCGGACGATCTTGACGACCTGCCGGGGATGGGACGTCTTGTGTCTCGGGCAGTGGTGGTATGCGGTGAGTGGTTGCCTGCCGTGTTCGACAGTGTGTAGCGCGCAGACTCGCCGCAATCCGGCATTCAACATCGTGCGGGATGTTGAATGCCGTATTTGTGAAACGCATGCAGCCGACGGTTCCTAACGCTGGAACGTCAGCTTGCTTTTTTGGTACTGAGCCTTGGCGAGATCTGACTTGTCTAACGCCTCTTTGAGGCGCTGCGCTGCAGTCTCAACCGCCGCGTTCACTTCTACCATGCGGCGGTCGCGGAGGAATCTGCTTTTCCTGACAGCCGACTCTGCCTTTGATGCCTGCGCTGGCGTTTCGTTTACGGTACGGACACTACCGTCTTTCTCATAAATTCTTACAGCCATGAGACGCTCCTTCTTGCGAGCTTGCCGAATTCGGCTTTGTCAATTGATTGTAGTGCAAGTGCCCTTAGGATGCCGGCGTACTGAACAAGGCGTTCTGAGTTCGTCTCTAAAAGCGTCCCCAATTCATCAGGGGAGTCGATCACGGCTACGACGGCGTTCGATGTGAGTGCGCCTGGGGTGTAGCCAGTCGCAACTGGAGCTACCGCCACCGCCGCTATCCAGCGACTGTCCTTGAAGACGCGGTCTGCTTCTTGGGCCGACGGCATCGGAGTGTCGAGGCGGAAAGCAGTCAAAAAGCTGACCGCGGTGTCACGATGTGTCCAGGCGGCGCCTACCACGGGGTGATCGAGCGATATGCGGAGCCCGAGCACGTCTGCAGGATGGCCCACCGCGTAGACGATAGTCATCGACAAATTGTCGTCGGGGCGCTGCACCGCCAGAGCAATGCGAAACGATACTCCAGGCGAGGGGATTTTCCACAATCGACGTCGCATATCTATCCCTCGTGCCACGTAGTCGCGTAAAGCTTCCAATTGCTGATTAACCAGATGTGGAATTTCGGTCAGTTCATCGTTGAGGAGGTTAACTGTTTTCTTTCGGGCAGCCTGTATCTCTTCGCTAAATTGAGAAAATGACGCGTTAAAGTCTAATACTCCCAGAGAACATTCAAGCTGGACATAGATGAGCCTTTTGACTCCGCGCCTGTGAATTTGAGGCGGGCCGGCAACAACAGCGTCCATAGCTGCGTGCAGCCAGTATCTCCCGTTCTGAGGTGAGGCCTTCAGTCCGAATGCAATTGTTGCGGCGTTTGGATTTAGTTCTCGCTCTTCATCAAAGGCCCACACCGGCAGGTTTGAGAGCAAACCTCCATCAAGGAACGAACGCCGACTAGGGCTGGTATCCTGCGGGCCTTGCATCTCTATTTCCAGCGGCTGAAAGATAAAGGGGAGGCGGATGGATGCGGCTACTGCATCTGCGACTGCGGTATGCGGTGTGGTTTCGAATGAAAACAGCTGCAGTGATTGATCGCTGAGGTTGGTGGCAATCAACTTTAGAGAAGTTGCGCCCGATTTCTTTAAGTCTTCAAAGGTTATATTCTTTTTTTTGAGTCCGATTTTTTTTGCCAGTGCGATGTCAATAACGGATCGTACGGCATCCAAGGGCGCTAGGCCCGTGTGGATTTTTTGAATATACCCTTTCGCTAGTGCAACTAATACGACAAGCCCAGCTAGTAAGAATAGGGTGAGGAACGGCCAAGCTACCAGTGCGCCGAGCGTGATCGAACCGAGCGCAGCGGCTAAGAGCTTTAAACCCCAAACCAGCTGCTTTGGGCGCTCCTTCTTACACCACGATGTAAAGCGTGACAGTGTCTGGGCGTGCCCCATAACCCTAGATATCGCTTTCCAACCGCGGTCGGTGAATAGGTCAATTGGCCTGGAGTATTCGCCGGGGGCCACAATTTTTAACAGATGAGATTTGGTCTCGATGTCAAATATTTCCTTTGCCGAATATCCCGCAGCGATCAGGGCTGCGATGATCGCCCCAGCGGAGGTGCCGGCCACCCCCTTGATTTCGAGCTTGAGTTCATTGACTGCGGCGAGGCCACCTACGTGCGCAATTCCCTTAGCACCGCCCCCTTGAAACGCCAAAAACACGGGAGGTAGCAGCTTCTTTGATGGCGACGTGTCAGGTGTCTCGGCTACTTCAGCCGATCCCAGTTCTTGTGGTGTGAGCATTTTCTAGTCACTGCTACGGCTGAATGTGCCATTTTGAATTAGGTCACCAAGCACAGTAATCGCTGCTGGCGAAAGCTGAATATGAAGGCTGTGGCCATTGTCGACCAGGCGGTACTGCGTAGCGAGTTGAAAAAATTCAACTTGGGCCCCATCCTTGATTTTTTTCGAAAAGCGCCACGTCTTACCCAAGAGGGCAGCTAACCACTGTATATCCTGATCGTCGAGGGCACTATGTGCCGTATTTTTCAACAGATCGTTAAGATTCACGGTGATCTTTGGGTTGAAGTTCTGGTGCAGCTGGTCGGCGAGGTGATAACTCAGCGCTTGGATGACTCTGACTTCATCAAAGGTCATCGGCAGGTCATCGTTCGCGCGTATTTTGTCCACTGTCTCTCCGAAATCCTGGATATTTAAGAGGAGAATTCTATATGCGAATTTTACCTACTTTGGTGGGGATAAAGCATTTATTGCGTCAGTGCAGAATCTTATGAACTGAAATGCCATGGCCGGCGTATGGATGTCTGCGGTGCCATGAGCGAAGTCGTTTCGCAAGATCAGCATCGCTTCATAGGCGTCTGGAGGCGCGGGCACTGCTGCGTCGCCTGGTACGGCGGCTAACTTTGGCAAGAGCCCAATGCTGCGCCCTTTGTCCATAAGAACGCGGAGGGTGCCTTGCTTTTTGGGAGCTTGCCCAAGTTGTCGGAGGCGATGCTTGAGTGCGAGCTCGAATGTGGTGCAGGCGAGGAGTTCCGCTACCAGAAGCAACTCATAGTCGAACCAGGAATAGAGAAGAATGTTACGAGTGCGGTCGAAGGACGCACGAACAGCGCCTGGCGGCGAGCCTTTAAGTGTCAATTCGGCGATTTTGGCGTGGTGGCCAACCATGTCGGCCTGACGCAATCCCTGTGCATCATGGATGACCGTACCGCTGTTGCGGGGATCAGCGCTTAGCATGTTGTCGACTGACTTGAAAACCATTGCGGCGTCTCCGTCAAATATTTTGTCGAGTGAGTTGCGTGTGCGAGCATATTGCCTAGACAATTACTGATCAGCCGCTGCGGTTGGATTCGATTCATTCTGGCAGAATGTGAATTGTTCGCTACACGTGCTGATAACCCTTTTAACTGATCGGAGTGGTGCATGGACGCGTTGACGTTGTTGAAGTCTCTGCAAAATGCGGGGTGTGAATTTGCTGTGCAGGTGCCCGGCATCGGCGGCGTGGCGACGAGAGTAGCGACCGCAGAACAGGCACTACGCCTGCCACAGGATAAGCAGGGTGTGTTTGCCGAGCTGATGGGGCTTGAGCGCGAGGAATACCTGCTATGGCAAGGGGACCAAGGCGCGGTCTATTGCTCGGGCACTACAACCAAAGGTATGCCCTGCCGGCAGTACATTGTGGGCGCCAGGCATCTGGCGCCTCAGTCGTGGAAGGCGCAGCGCGCGGCCGGGGGCTACTGCGCAGTCCACGGGGGATCCAGGTAGCGATATGGGCGTGGTCGTGTTGGAGGGTAGGGGTCGGCTCGGCTTCGGGGAACAGATACTGCGGACGGAAGCGCTGGCCCGGGGCCATGAAGTGGCAATTGTTGGTCGGTCTGACCTGAGCAGAGCGGTGCTGCAGGACGCTGCCCTGGCTTATGGCGGTGTGCCATGGACGCGAGAGGCGTTCCAGCACGCAGGTGTTTCCTTGCCGGTGGACGACCCCTATCCTGCCGCGGCTAGGTTCGCGCTTGGGCGCCGAGTCTGGCGCGAGGAGCGCCTGGCCTCGGCATTGGTGCATCCGCGACCGTTGTTCATCAAGCCTGCAGATAATTGGAAGCGGTTTACCGGCTTCGTGGCCGATTCGCTGATCGAGATCGGGGATCTTCGCTTTCAGGGGTACTCCAAGGCTCGACCCGTTTGGTGTAGTGAGGTGGGGGTACTGGCGACCAGCGGAGCCACCGTTCTGGTCGAAGTGAACGATGGCTTTTCGGTGGGTGCCTACGGTTCGATCGCTCCTGCACTCTTCTTCGATGTGCTGTCCAGTCGCTGGTCGGAACTGATGGGCGGCGGTGGGCCGTGATGCGTGCGGCGTACCAAATCGACGCCCGACTCTAGCAGCTGTTCCAGTAACGCGTCTCTGCTCGTGGGGAGATTTGCAGCACGCTCGGCCAGCTTAAATGCGGCTCGTCTGGCAAGCCGGCGGGCGGCAACTCTTTGCGTGCTCGAGACAGTGTCTATCCCAGCCCTTCCGTGAAGAAATTTGCTCCTCAGGTCAAACAGCGAGTCATACTCGTGTGCCGCGCAGTCGTCGCCGAGCAGACCGGCCAATCTAGCGGCGACTCGCAGGCTTGCAGATAGTTCTTTGTACTTGGTGCGTCTGCCGTAGTCAGCTTGGGTACCAACGGCTGCCTCTATCGCTGTGATGTGCGCGAGGAGTTCGTCGATCCCCTTGGCTTGAAATGCGCGGACAAGGAAGTGTTGGACTGGGGTGGCGAAGAGGGAAGTGCTCTTGGCGTTCTCTATATTCTGCCAGTAGTCGGAATTCAGAAGGGCGATTTTGCCCTGCACCTTGAAATGCAGATGGGCCTTGGTGGGACTTTGCTCCTCGTGCTCGCTGCCATCAGGATAGACTTCGAGGTGCCAGTGGATGCTAAGTCTGTCCGGAATTGGTGGTGAGAGCGGTGGCACGAAAATGTCCGATTCCACCGTGTAGACCCATGGAATTTGGAAGCCAAAAATGTTCTCTTGGGGGAAGGCGACCCATTCTTCCCACGGGGCGAGCAAAAGGAAGAAGACGGCATCTTCAACCGCCTGTGGCCAGCCATTTTCGTGCGGTTTGACGGCTCCCCAATCCTTGGGAAGAACCTGGTCCATAAATGAACCTGATCGTCGAGCGGGCGAGCCTTGAATGGGATACGGGTCTTTGACCACCAACCACTTCACCATAGAGAGACGTTCGAGGTCCACTCCTTCACCGGTATGAAATTCGGTAAGCCTGGCCATGTCTAACTCCAGAGCGAGTTCTTCAGGCGAGAACGTGCGCACCACCGCATTGCCGAAGGCAAGGTCCGGCCAGTCATCGGCCAAGTCCAAAGGGCAAAAGTGTGTGCGGACGCGGTGAGTGCACGTGCAGGCGTCGATCAATTGGGCGGCGACGTCTTCTAGATCCGTCGACGCTTGTTCGCCGTCCTCTTGGGAGGGAAGGCCAAGAGAGCGTAGCGCGTTGAAGAAGGCGAATTGTTGCCCGAAATAATGAGCTGGGCCTTCTGTGTACGGGCCGCAGGCTTCAATGAGTCGCGCCAGTTCGGGCGTGGACAATATGCCCCCCTTGTATCGCGGCGCTGCTGCCCACAAGTCCTGGAGGGCTTTCAAGAGGTGGTGGTCCATAGTGGCCAAAGTGTTGGATGAAGCGCTCGGCGTGTACGCCGCCCAGCGTAGGATTGGCTAAGGTAACAAGAGTTTTCTGAGGCCTCAAATCTGATGTATCTTGACTGTCCCGAGGAAGAGGTGTTGATGGGCTGCAACTGGGGCTGGTGCCGGAGAGGACATCCGCGGATGTTTGTGCAAAAATATGCGCATGGCTAAGCAAGCACCCCTCAGCAAAAAGGCGACAATGGCGACTCCGCGCTCTCAGAGCACGGGGCGAGGATCGGTCGCGAAAAATAGCGCTAGCGGGGTGTTCATGAAGGTCAAAGCGGGCGCCAACGCCGCCAATCCGTATTGGATCGGTGTTGACAAAGGCGTGAAGGCCTTGAAGCGGGCGGGTGTGCTGACCCCGACCGGAAAACTCGCGAAATTGTTCAAGTGAGCGCGGGCCACCTGGTAGTTGCGTATCACGGGT
Source organism: Achromobacter sp. DH1f (assembly GCF_000633435.1). Classification (NCBI taxonomy): domain Bacteria; kingdom Pseudomonadati; phylum Pseudomonadota; class Betaproteobacteria; order Burkholderiales; family Alcaligenaceae; genus Achromobacter; species Achromobacter sp. DH1f. The sequence goes on from NZ_AYMF01000028.1 coordinate 10,320, forward strand.
GTGACGCGGTGGTTCGGGACGATCTTGTCTCGCGGCGCATTTCGCATTTGAGCCATAGCCGCAACGAGTACGACTGGCTTGGCCCGGGGGCATATTTCTTCGAGGGTGATTCAGCTCGTGCGTTGAAGTTTGCGCGGGCTTCACACGAGCACCCTGAAAGGCTCTATACGAAAGAACCGATTCTATTGCCGGCGTCTGTCGGCGTTGTATTGTGCGTCCAGCACTGGTTGGATATGACGACGCAAGAGGGGCTGCAGGAGTTTGCTTTAGCGCACGCGGCTTTCATCAGGCTATTCGATCATAAGGGTGTGCAGCATCCGGAGAACGTCCGGGCGAATGACGATGACGCCGATATCCTGCTGCGGAAACTGGACAACGCAGTATTCACGCATCTGCACGAAGTGCGTGACGAGGTGCCGATGCTGCCATACCAGGCTGTGCGGGCGGCGTTTCCTCAAGGGCAACCGATCGCCGCCAATTCGGGATTTCGGTTCGACACCCACATTCAGATTGCGGTGAGAGATGACACTTGCATCCTCGGGTGGTTTTACCCCGATGGCGAAAAGCCCTTGTCACCGACCGACTATGCCACGGCCAAGGCTGACTTGGAAGCAGCTCGCCATCGTTCGCGTAAGCCGCGAAAGCGCGCCAGTTAGAACTGGGTAGGGGCGTGTTGCCGAAGGGGCTTGCGGCCTGGTCCGTTTAGCACTGCGGGTATAGGTCGGCGATCACCGCGCAGCAGATCTGGAAGACGTCGACGGTTTGAGATGGGGGAACCCGGTCAGCCGTGCCGTGGGCGAGCCCGTTGCGCATGTCCAGCAGTCTTTCGTACAGGTCGCCCCTGCGCTCCTCCACCGACTTGCCCAGCGCCGGAAGTACTGTGTCTTCGCGCGCCTTAATGATCAATTTCCCCATGGTCGAACTCGTTGGACCGCCATTCCCATGGACTCTATGGTGGAGCGCAAGTTCCACCGCGGAGAGAGCCTGGGTCTGAGCAGGGATGAAGAGGTCGTAGTCGAGCCATGCGTACAGCAGGATGCTCCGGGCCCGGTCATAGCACACTTCTACATCCGCTGGCGCTCCTGCAGCTAACGCGAGGCCGGCAACGATGGCGTGATATTCAGACATGTCTGCTGGTGGCCGCCTCTTGGCCTCATCGATGATGCCGGATGACGTGATGGGATCGGGGCACAGCATCTGATCGGACGTTCTGAATGGCATTTCCGGCTCGACTGTGTGCGTTGGGCGGTGGATTCAGCGCTATTTCTTGTACTGCATTTCCTGCGTGGGCACGAACTGCTGGGCGTCATCTGCCTTCGAGCAGCCGGCCAGAGCCGCCCCCATCGCCAGGATCAGGCAGGCGATATACCTCATGGTTGGTCTCCCCTAGCGGGGGATAGTCCAAACTGCGCGCGCGCGTAAATTGCGCTGCAGCGCCAGATTTCCTTACCCTGACGGCTGAAGATCGCCGTGTCGCCGCTGATCAAGCAGTCGGCTTCTGGATAGATGTGGCTGTGGCCATTGGCCGCGGCAGCAAGCTCATTTTTTTCTTTGCAGCGCGCTTTGTATTTCTTCATCTCACACTCCTGTCTCTTTGGCCCGGACGATCGCCGACGATCCGGATCGCGATAGATCCAGATACTACGCTGCCCATCTCAGGCGAGAAAATTTTGAATCAGCGAGGTACCAGAGGGACGCTACGTGCCGGGTTGGCTGCGTCCAGTCGCTGGCGTAGTGCTTGCAACTGCTCCATTCGCTCATGCCAAAAACGTCTTTCTCGAGGGTCGACGGCGGCTGCTGCTGAAGCGATGAACGCGTTGTCAAAATCCTCAAGCATATCCACCAGGCCTTCTGGTACTGACGTCCAACCGTTGACGGTTTGACCCGGGCCATTTGCGGGGAGCGGCGAGAGGTTGGTGAAGTGGCGCGCGCCATTGCGGGCCGGTGGTGGCCAAGTCAGCGAATGGGCGATCGAGGGTAGCGGAGCATTGTTAGAGCGAGAGGTCATGACGAGGTTGCCGGGGTGAATTGCCTTGCTAGTTACAAGAAAGGACGCAAACGGTAAAATTTTGAAATGAACACTATAGTTTGTAGCTCTATAGAGCGCAATGCGTTGCTATGCGGGTTTACAGGGGAACCCATTAGTGGCAGCAAAGCACTCTCTTGCGTCGGCATTGAGAACGGTGAGAAAAGCCCGTGGCTTAAGCCAGGAAGACTTCTCGGACGTCTCGAGCAGGACGTATATGAGCGTACTCGAACGGGATTTGAAAAGTCCGACCCTTAGCAAGTTATCAGACATCTGCGAAGTGTTGGATATTCACCCGGTAACATTGCTGGCGCTGGCTTATGGCGGTGGGGCGCCGGCCGGAGCCAATGACGTATTGGACAAGGTCCGCGAAGAGCTTCTAGAGCTGGGCGACGTCCCGGCTGAATAGCTCGCGTGGTTCCTGCTGGTGTTTGAATAATACGTGGAATGCACAATCGACAATTCTAAGAGCTACCTGCATGTCGATTTTGTAGGAAGTTTCCTTAAGCCGGTGCGTTATGCAGTCGTATAGGGTATGAGGTAGGGGCGTTTGCCTCGCCAGCTGCGCGACGCGCTTTGCGGCTTCAAGGCTCTCGCCGGTCGGTTCGATGAAGCCGACCCGTTAGGCGCCCGCACAATTGGATCCCTCCCCAACAGCTCACCATGCTCGCCCTGATTTCTGATTGGCTCATCGCCCTATACCAGGGGCCGCCCCTGGCCTTTGCTTTGGTCCTTTGTGCCGCCTCGATGATCGTGATCGTCTGGGGCTGGTGGGCAGCACACGGCCTGTGCCTAAAGGACATGGCTCAAGGTCGACGTGCATTCCGCGCCCACCCCAAGCATTATCGATTTACCTTACTGATCGCCGCTGCGTTGCTGCCGTTGCTTATTGATGAAATGGCTGGGGACGAGAGATTGCCACTCATCCTGACCTACATAGTCGGTGCTGTACTGATCACCGGTTTGTATGGTGGGGTACTTCTCTATTTCATCGGCCGCTTGAACTGGACGGTGGAGACGTTTGGAGCAGGCCTTGGCAGGATCCTGATTACCAAAGCCTGGGATGGACCCCACCTTTGGTCGTTGCATTTTTCAGGTGCGGATTTGCCGACGCTACTACGCGCGGTGAAGCATCGCCTGCTCGTGCTATGTCGCCGGCGCAGGGGAAATTTTCGACTCCTGAACACCTACTCGGATACGCGCAGGCTGATGGCCACTTTGGAGCAAGTGGCGCTGCAGGTGCTGGATGGCGCGGTGCGCAGCGGTCAACGGGAATTCTGCCTGGTGCTGGCATCGCCGCTTCTCTGGCAGCGGGAAGGCCTGGTGCGCCGTTTGGAGCAGACTTTGATCGGGCAGCCCGACTCGCCATGGCAGGCCAGGCGAGTGGAGCACAAGTTGGCCGCGCTCGAGGCGGGGTATGGCAGGTTTCTCTTTGGCTGGCCGGCGGCCGCCGGCGGTGGCGTTCGCGCGGCAGGTTTGGAAATCCACTTGAATCGGTCGGGCAGTCAAGTCTGACGAGCTGGGCAACTCGCCGGGCTGTCCGCGCGGGCAGGACCGTCGCGATGCGCCTGGTCTAGGGGACGGTAGCGTTGGCGCCAGCGGCGTCGTCGCGCTTCCACTGAAACCACCAGCCCTGGTAGTGGCGACAGTTGGCGATTTCTTCGAAGCCGCAGACCATCATGCCCCTTTCGGAATCGAAGGTCAGCAGCTCTGGCTCGTAGAGAGCTGGAATTGGTGAGTTCTCGACGCTGCCGAACTTCCCATGGCGTGTCATGGCCATGGTCATGACGAACCGATTCAGGCTCTTGTTCATCACCGAGCTCATGCTGACCGAGCCGACGACCGGCGCGCCCCAATCGGTATCCCTCAATTTCTCGCCAAGCCGGTGGGTCCTTACGACCGAACAGAGCAGGCCGGCGCCCCCTGTCTTCCATTGCAACCACCAGCCCTGGTAGTACCGGCGGCCGTCGATGTCTTCAAAGCCGCACACCATCATGCCGCGGTGCGACTGGAACGTCAGTAGGACAGGGTCGAATAGATCCGGGAAGGGCGCAGGCTCAAAGCGGCCGAACTTGGCCATGTCCTGAGCGGTCAGGTCTGGCGACCTCGCGGTTCAGGCTCGGACTACGAGTAGAGGACATGCGCACGCCCCTGGCGTCTTGGGGCTCCCATTCGGAGTCATCAAGCCGTGCGCCAAGGCGATGTGTCCGGACAACGGAACAGAGAAGGGCGCCCATAAAACACCTGTCTAAAAACACAGTATAAGCCGTTCCAAGGTGCCGGCAGTGATCACGCTCGGCAACCAGGTCGCACTCGGCGCCGCGGGCCTGGCTGGGGCTGTCCGTGCTGGTGGTGGTGGCTCGAACAAGGCCAGCTGCCTGGTGATCGAAGGGGTATCGGTAGGCGAGAGCATTCGGTCAGCTCGTTGGTGCTGCGGAAGCCAGTAAGGACCGTTCTCCTGGGGTAGCGGCGCCCTGATCGTCAGTGAATGGCATTGAATGGCAGCGCGATTCGCGGAGCGGTTTGAATGCCCTTCACTGGCATTCACTGCCATCTAGGAAAAGGCCAACAAAAACAGGAAATTGCGCTGCGTCATGGAACGAATCGACGGTCGGCAATTTCTTCTCGCACGATTCATTTGCCAAATCATGGCGTTAGGGAATAAGAGGTGAATTTCTATGACCCCATGTGGAATTCACTGAACTTGAGAGGTGACACTTACATCCGAAAATCGTGTGCCATTTGCTCCGGGCGCGCTGCGCAAAGCGCCGATAATTGCCGGAAATCGCGAATTTCTGGCGGGTGGCTACCCGCTGAAAAGGCCATCTCCGAGGTGATTTCTTGCCGCACGTCGCATTACTCCGAAAATTTCCCTTCCCACTAATGGGGAAGAATCCGCTCTCGTTCGAAATCACGCCTGTTTTGGCCCGCTCCTGCTCGCAATCACCCCTGGCAGGCCGTTCACGGGCTACATTCGTCCCCTACGCGGGCGTTCCAAGCGCGACCGCCCCAGTGCGTCACCGCGCCCCCTACAAGCCGCTTCCAGACGCGCATACGCCCCAGCAGGCCCCGCACACGGTCGCGCCCGCCCCCTGCGCCGCCGCCCTCTGCGTGACCGCTCCGCTGCGCTTGCGCCGTGTACGCCCGCTGTCTGGTGCTTCCGCACACGTGGAATGCGCGCCTGGTGGACCCGACCACTGCGCCCGCGCCCCTCGTCGGATACGGGTGGCTCTGCATTCGCGCCAGGGCCGTTTCCGGCCCTACCAGCGGCACCGCGCGCCCGAAGACGTTCGCACCCCCATCGCATTCTTCCGGTCGCCTACGCCCCCCATAGGGCTTCCCTCCGACGCATTCGCCCCCCACGCTTCCGTCCAAGACGCCGCCACTCAACTGTGCGCTCGCGCCCCTGGGCAGATTCGAATTGGTGCCTCTGCGCACCAGCAGGACCCGCTCTGGGCCGCTTTCATTCCTGGGGTCGGATTCGCCCTGGTCGGTCCCTCCGCGCGCCCTGGTCGCTATTGCGCAAGTCTGGAGGGGGTTTGATGGAGCCGCGCCCCCTCGGTGTTCTCGTCTATGGCGCCCCCGGCCTGGAGGCGCATTCGCCGGCCGATGCCCTCGCCCAGTCCGCCCCCGCCCTGGTCGCAAGCGCCCCCGATTCAGACGTCCAGGCGGAGCCGCCCCCCGCGGCCGCGCGCGTCTTGATGACGTCTACGACCGAGACCTACGCGCGCGCACTGGTACGTATCCAACGCGCGGTGGCACACACCGGACATGTGCCGGCCCGGCCCGGATACTTCCAGGCGCTCGTCGATTGGTTGGTGCATCACGCCCCCAGTATTCGCCCAGGGACGTGGATGATCAGGCGCGCGGCCCTACGGGACTACTTCGCACGGGAGGGCTCGCAGGAAGCCCTGGATGCGGACGCACGCCTGGAGGCGCTTTCGCCCCGGGACGGATTCAAGGGGGTGCGTCCGGGCACGACGCAGCGCCTCTACGCCGCGGCATCCACCAAGAGGCGCCACGTGTTGCCCGCTCATCTGCGGCTACTCACTCAGCGTTTGGCGCTCCAGGCGCGCCCGCGCAAGGGCGGTCGCCTCGATCCCAGTTCGTGCGTGACCGTCGCCATGCGAGCGTTTCAGGCGGCAGGATTGCGACCGAATGAATGGCCGCGGGCGGAGTGGGTCTCGCCGGGGGCGCTGGAACTCAAAGTGCGAAATTCAAAGCGACGGCAAGCACTCCAGACGCTTCCGTCCATGGTCGGGGCTGAGCCGGCCCCGGAACTGCCGCGGGAGCGCATCGTGAGGGTCGACCCCCAAGATCGTCTGTGGGTCGACCTGTTTCTCGCCTATGTGGCGCGCGCGTACGCGCAACCTGGTGGGTATCGAGCGTTCTACGAGGCCATGGACCGCAAGCGCTATGACGTGTGTCAGCAGCTGGGCATCACGCTCACCTTCTATATGGCGCGGGGTCAGTTCGGCGCAGACCGCAAGAAGCGCGATGGGTTGCACGCCGCGGCGATTGAGATGGGGAATTCGCCCCGGAAGGCTTCCGCATACTACGGTCCTATCGGCAAGGCTCGCCCAGGGGTGGTGCGCTCGAAGGACCGTCCTTCTGAGCAGCAGCGCCATCAGGAGTCGCCGGCGCCGCAAGCGCCCCCGCCGCCCCCCGCCCATGGTGAAAGCGTCGATACCGGTTTCTTCTAGGCTATAGAGGCGATCAAGGTGCATCACCCGGAGCCGCGGCCAGGGGTGGAGGCAGGCGGCGCTCTCTTAGCGGGTTGCAGGGCCTTCAGTGCTGCCCATCTACCGGCGAGCAAGCCCGCTCTGTCTGAGGCGTTGGGCATTGGGGGTGAGATGGGTGAGTCGCTGTGGGCAGTGTTCACCGCGCCTCACGGCACTGCCCAAAGCTCGCGCCTGCCTGGTGCGACAGGTTGGGACAACCATACGGCCCTGGGCGGCCTGGCTGAAATGGTGCAAGGCCAGGCCTAGTTGCTGGGTCGGGGGCCTTCGGCCATTGGAGGCCATGCGGCTGGTTCGGGTGATCTTGTTTGGCGGCATCGCATTGCCTTGCCAGGATCGCTGGAGCGGATGCGTTCAGGGCCACCCGGGGGGAAAGCTCCACGAAGGCAGGCCGGCGTGGGCTCGAAGTCCGTGCCGGCCGGTGGCTTTACCACGCGTCGCCGACCAGCCGCTGGGTTCAAGGCAAACGCCCGACGCTAGCGAGGCTGCCGGGCGCCGTCCGTGGGGGCGCGGCGGCAGCCGCCCTGTTCAGGTGGGGGCGCCTGCGGTCATGAGCATGATTTGGGAAAGGCCCGTCCCGCAGTGACTGCTGATGGCGTCGTGCCCTTTACCGCAGCGGTGCACCTGGCCGCCGCCAATCCGATCGCGAATGGCGAGTGCGGCGCCGTACTCGGTATTGCTCTCAGCTTGCAGGTTGGGCAGGTTCTCACCCAGTTGATGGAAGGTGTAGGTGATCACGCTGCGGGCTCCTGATTAATTGGTTCTGAGATCCAGCCTACGGATTGGGGGCGCACCCCTAAAACTTTCGGACAGGTTCCGAGGCAGACGGAAACGGGCGACCGGACTCTGGCGAATGGGAGTCTGCCGCGGCGCCCCCCGAGACGGCTGCGAGGGCGTTGCACTGCGGTGGTCGCGGGGCGGCCCTGTCGAATCAAGGGCGTCCAGTCTTTCGACCTTATTGGTATGAATTAAACTTACTATTCATACAAATAATTGGGCGGAGTTCAATCTATGGCCATCGTGCGCGGCGGTGACGCACCCCAGGATATCGGCGCAGACGAGTTGGTGTCCCCGGAATCGGACAGCCCGACGACCGCTCAACCGCGCTTTCGCTTTGTGGTGCCCGGCGTTGGCCTGGTGCAGGCTCAACAGGCTTCGCCTGCGGCAAGGCCCGCTCCCTTGTCACCACGGGGGGCGGCTTCGACCATCGCTGCGGGGACGCCGCCGGCAGGTTCAAGCTATCTCAATTCAACCCGCCCGGCGCCGGCGACGCGCGCCCCCAGCTACGGTCAACCTGGCGCAGGGACTGGTTCGGGCCGTTCGCCTGTGCTGCGGCCGCCGTCGAGCCGCGCGCCGGCGGCGCAATCGGCCATCACGCCGACACCCGAACAGCAGGGGGTCATCGACGATGATGCCGACGTTGTCGTGGTCAAGGCGCTGGCCGGCAGCGGCAAGACCACAACGTCGGTTGCGTTCACCGTCGCCAGACCCCACGAGAAGGCGCTATATATCTGCTTTGCCAGGGAGAATGCCAAGCAGGCCAGGCCGCGATTTCCGCGGCACGTGGATTGCTCAACAGGCCACGCGATCGCGTACCGAAGCCTGGATGCGCGGACCAAGGCGCGGGTGCTCAAGTACTGGAATGCCAGAGTGCTCGTCGATGACCTGCACGGGCTCACCGGTTCCCGGCCGAGCTGGACGGATGCCGCGGTCATCTCGCGTCTGTTCCAGGAGTTCTTTGCCGACACATCCCCCCACGTGAGCGTTGACCTTCACAGCGCGCGCGCGCTCGCGCAGGATCCTCGGCTGGCCCGGGCCAAGCTGGAGGATTGTGCTGCAAAGGCCAATCTGCTCTGGGCAGACATGTGCGACCTGAATGGGCGTGCGCGGCTGCCTCACGACGCCTACCTGAAGCGTTTCATCCTGGGCCGGCCCAACCTGGGCTACGACAGACTGATCTTTGAGGAAGCCCAGGATGGCAACCCGCTGATGGCGGCGCTGGTACTCCAACAACTGGACTATGGCGCCAAGCTCTTGATCATTGGCGACCCGTACCAGTCGATCTACAAGTTCCGTGGCGCCTACAACATCTTCAACGATCTTCCGGGCGGTGCTTCCGAGCACACAATGACCAATACGTGGCGCTTCGGCCCGCAGACGGCCGACAAGGTCAACCTGCTGATGGATGGTTTCAATCCGGAAGAGCCAGCTCGCTTGGTTGGATGTGGCCAGGACCTGCCGTGGAATGAGGCGGTCCCCACGACCTATCTTGCTCGCACCAACTCCAAGCTGTTCGAAATTGCGGTCGCGCACGCGGAGTCCAAGCGCACGCCCATCTATTGGGTGGGGGGCGTAGGCAAGTACCGCGTGCATATGCTGCTGGATGCCTATGCCTTGTGGGAAGGCCGGGTGAACGATGTACAGGACGAGTTCTTTCGCGGCTTCTACAGCTGGAAGGAACTGTCCAAGTACGCGGAAACCACGGGTGATCCTGACGCGAGGATTCTGGAATCTCTCGTTGACCAATACCGTCACCGAATGCCCGAGATCGTCGAAAAGATCAACGGCCAGATCGCCGAGACCATTGAGGATGCGGGCATTGGCTTGGGCACTGGCCATGGGGCAAAGGGTCTCGAATTTCCCCAAGTGGTCCTGTGCGACGACTTTGACAGCTTTTTCTACCGTGCGCTGGCTGCATATCAGGCCGGCCAGGCCGACAGCGATGACGAGCAGGAAATCAACCTGCTGTACGTCGCGCTCTCCCGGGCCCAGCACTGCGTTCGCCCCAATCCTGGCCTGGTTGCCTGGATGGATCAGGAGCGTCTGCGCCGCCAGCTCGCACCCACCGAGACCAACACCCGATCTATGTCGATGAGCGATCGTCCGTAGCGTCAGAGGGGGGCGCCAGTCGCCCCGTCGAATTCGAATTCACCTGGCCCGCAATGCGGGTCGATTTCACCTTAGGAGCCGCCTGTGCCCGAACTTGCAGATACCCAACCCGCCTCCGGCGCCCCCGCACCCGAATCGCTCGTGCAACTGGCGGTCATCGAGGCCGTCCACGGCCCGGGTAGCACGCAGCTCTCCAACATTCTGAAAGGCGCGTACGGGTCCTATCAGGATGGCTGCTTCGTCATTGATCCCGCCCTGCGGCGCGCGGACGAGCGGTTTCTCCCGGCAGAGCTGCGCTACTCCGAGCCCGGGGGCGTGATCGTTCTGGATCTGCCCCGGCATCTGCTGCCGGTGGTCAAGGCCAACCTGGCCGCAACGCTGAAGGCACGCTGGGCCGACCTGTACAACAGCCTGCGAGGCCCCAGCCAGGCGAACAGCGCCATGGCGCAGATGCTGAACAACGACGAAGCGCTGGCGCGCCAGGCGATGGATGCGATTGTGGCGGAAACAGGGGCGACGCAGGCCTTCATCAGCCCGATGCAGGCCAAGGGGCTGCTGGTCAAGTGGCGTACGACCATTCCCACCTCGCTGCCGACCGGGGAAGATGACGAAGTTGACCCGGATTGGACGCTGCAGGAGCAGCCCTTCGGCAAGATGCACGCCGGCGTCACGCTTTCCCGCGGGGGCGACATCGCGCCGTGCCCCGAAGACGCCGCCTTTGGTTCGCTCGAGGCGCGCGCCGCGAGCAATCCGGTCGATGCGACGCAAGATCGGGCAGACGGAACTCTGCTGATGCGTGTATTCGCGCCTTCGGTGGAATTGGCGCAGGCATACGCGGATCTGGTCGCGCAAGACCGCGCCATGCGCGACCTGGTGTTCTCTGTGGGCCATCCGTCGGCGTTTCAGTTGGAGAGCGTCGGCGCGCCGTACGCCCCCCAGGCTGTTGAGATGGAAGCTGCAGCGCAGATCCCCGTCGAGCAACAGAAGCTGACCCAGGCGCCGGAGGTCGATTCGTCCGCGCAGGTTCCCGAAGCGCCGGCGCTGCCGCCTGCTGACGAAGGCTTCTTCGCCGACGACGCGCCCCCGCCGCCCCAACAGATCGAGCGCCCGCGCGAGCGCGGGTAATTAAGGTCGCCGGGCGTTCAACTTCCTTGGGAGCGTAAAAATGGTGATCCGCTTCAACATCCCTGGCGCCGGCCTAGTCGGACCGGAGACAGACCCAGCGCCACGTGTTGCCGCGTCGCCCCCCGCGGCGCACCCGGCGCCGCAACGCCCACAGCGGCCGCCTGCCCCAGCTGCACCGGCGCGGCCTGGCGCCGCAGCGCCGCATCAGCAGTCGCCGCAGCCGCGCCCGCGGCCGGTAGCTGTCGCGCCGGCGTCGCAGGCTGTAGTTCAACGGGAGCCGATCATGGACGCCCCGCCGCCTGCAGAGCCGCCCCCATGGCTGGATGACGCCCCAGCAACGCACACTTTCGACGATGAGCCGCCCGCTTGGTACGGCGGCCCGGATGAAGAGGTGGATTCGGGGGGAGATCGTCGGGGCGGGCTGCCCAAGGCCGATCCTGCCGACTTCGCTCCCGAAGCGACCATGCGCTTCCACCAGGGTGAGCCTGAGGACATCCCGCTCGGGTCCTCGTTCTCGCCCAGCGAATGGGCCTCTGTGCGATCGGGCCCGGACGTGCGCGCCACCGCGGTCGAAATCGACTTTGGGGGCGGCCGCGCCCTGGTGTCGGCGTCCTGGGACGAGGCCGGTAACGAGGTGCTGGCCAACCTGGCCGCGGACCGTCTTCGGTTTGTCGCGCCAGGGGCGGCTTCGCATCCGGAAGGGGCCGCCTTGGGCCGATTCGCCCTGGTGGCGGATCCAGGCTGGGTTGGGCGTTCCATTGACGACTTCGGTCTGCCTGCGGGCACCACCAAGGTCGGAAACGTCCTGGTCGATGACGCTTCAGGGGAAGTCCTGGGAGAAGCGTCCCCAGTGGAGCAGAGCCGCCTCGAGTTGGCTCAGGCCGCGCGCGAGGCCGGCGCCGACGTCTTGGTGTTCACCACCCCCAGAGACTGGCTATCCCTGAGAGCGCAGATCTACCACGAGCGTGAGCAGGCTTGGTACGACGCTCGCCAGGCGTGGCCGCGCCTGGCGCCGATCGCCGTCCTGCACCGACCCTTGATCATGGTCGATCCCGCGGCCGAGCTGAGTTGCGCCCAGATCGACTGGATAGTCGCGGCCGTGAGCGATCAGGGCGTGATCGGGCCAGCCAGGTCGGGCGCCAGGTGGACGGAGGGTGAGGCTCGAGCGGTGATGAAGTGGCTGCAGCTGGAGCGCAGTAGACCGGAAAACCAGGGTCTGGATGAAGCCGCCTGGATCCGACTCGAGGACGTGGCGATCGTCAAATTGGTGGATGAGCGCGCCAGGCCCACTCCGAGCGCCACCGCCCTAATCGAGTGTCTCGCCACCAGGTCTGCGGTGGAAATTCAGAGCGAGAACGAACTCATTCCCCCGGCGCCGGCGGCTGTGTACGAGCGCCCCCGGGGCTAGATCGCAGTCACATTGGGCTGAACCCTTCACCGTCGTCGACCATCCCATATTTCCGCCGGCGAGCATGAGATGTCCACCGCGCCGGCACCACCTCGCGCCGCAAGGTCTGCTGGAGTGCCAGCTCGGTGCGCAACTCCGGCCCTTCAGTCGCTTGCTCGGCGGCGCGATGGCGGAAGCCAAGAGCGATGTGGTCGCTCGCGAGGATGAGGTCTTCGCCGGTGTCGTCGCGTTTGCGTAGGACGATGTGCGTCTTGTCGGCGTTCCAGTGGTTGACGGCAAGCCCATCGAGGGCCCCGCCCCGGTTAGCCTCCGTGTCGCCCGAACCTGTAACTCGGGTCGGAGGCGTTAGCTGAGAGGAACTAGGGGACGATGGAGGCCCGTCAGGGGCGAGGCACCGAAGGTGGTCCGGCGCTGCACCACGCCAGCGCGACCGGCCATCTCCCGGGCTTTTCCTGGTGGCCGGGGGTGCCCAGCCGTGCGGGCTTTGCTACATTTGTCTTTGGGCGGCTTTTCGCGGAGAATGTGGGCTAGGCCCTGTCCGCCTGAGCTTCGAGCGGCTCAATCAAGACTGCGTTCTGTTTCTCCCCCGTCTTTCTTGCCACCACCATGCGATATCGCCTGGGCGTAGGCCAAGTAATCGCTCGATTGGTCTACGCTAGAATCAGGAGAATCGTATGCCCATCGGCATTTCCGACTTAGCCCATTCTGTTCGCAAGAACAGCGTATCCATGGCCGCACCTGTGCGGCTTGGCCACGCGCAGCAATTTATCGTTGCGGCACTTGGCTACAAGAGCCTAGCCTCCTACCAGGCTGCGCAGGTAGCCGTACTCGAACCCCAAGATTTTGGCAATGTACACCACGTTGTACTCGACTACTGTCAGCTCGATCAGCGCGCCAGCGAACTTGGCGCGACCCCCATGACAAGCCAACTGCATGAGTTGATCGACGCCGCCTTCAAGGAACGAGCGCCTCATGTTCACATTCACACCTCTTACGCAGACTTCGACAACTATCTTCGTGAGCATGTAGATCAGCTCGTCAGGGAAGACGAAGACGTGAATTGCGAGATGGCCAACGCTAATTACTCTGGCATTGACGAGGTGTGCTTCGATTTCAAGGTCGAGTTTGACGAGGTCCCCGTTGGCGGCTTGTTGGAAATCTACCTGGATGGCCATGTTGGCTTGGGCGCCGACACTGAACGCCCCTACGTTGGCCACATGGTGAATGTGGAAGGCTTCCTGAATGTGGATCGTTTGGGCCGCCATTCCTTTGGTGCGCTGGACTGCCAAGTTACCAAAGCGGAACTCGATACAAATTGGGGTGATGACGACTACGTTGGCGAGCCACCGCTACGCAGCAGATCGCAAGCCTATGCCGAGCTGCTGGGCCTCGAACTGCATGAGATTGGCAATCTTGCTGATGTGGAAGCAGAGGAGTTGGACGGCAGTAGCGGTGAAATGGCCTACAGCTACCTCCTCGACTTCACGGACTACGCCTCGCCTGAGATAGCGCGGAAGATCTTGCGCCACCATTCCTCTCTGCGTATTGAAGTCGGTCGTGGCTTCTTGGAAGGTGTTCGCAGCGACGACTGGCCTCGCTGAAGAAGTAGTGAAGCGCATCCCGATATGGGATGCGCTGCTGGGCTATCCGTCCAAGGAGGGCGAGGCAACGATCCGTCCCTGCACGGGAGTGCGAATCGTGCCGCTAGCGAACGAGACCAGATGCATCCTGCGGAAGTCCGAGGTGATTGAGAGGCGCTGGGAGCCGCCGGATAATGCCGGCTCAGTAAGGTCGTGATGCGGTCTGCCCTGTCGGCGATGCCCTATTGCGGCCCCAGCTGCGCCGCCGACCATAGTTCGTGCGTGAGGGATTCGACATCGTTGTCAGGCGCAGCCACGGGCGGAACGTCGCCGCCAATTGCTTGGCACACCACGCAGTCGAAATCGCGGCTGTCATGTCCTTCCACCGCATCAGGGCAGTGACCGCGTCCAGCGTGTTCAAGTCGGCCCCCAGCGTAGGCGATGAGCACCGGAGTATTGAACGGGGCTGCAACGGATTGGTCCAGGGTCGCCAGCTTATCCGCACCATGGACCAAGTGCAGGATGTCTAGCCCGACGCCCTCCGCCCAAAGCCTGTGTGATCTGGTCTCAAGTCAGGCCCTCTAGGTGTGCGATCGCGGCCGAACGGACGTCGGCATCCGTACTGCCGATCGGCGAAGCCTGGGGGCGGCATTCGAATACCTGCAGCCGTGCTTGCATGGCGCGAATCCCCGCGATCAGTTCGCGTTCCGCGGCACTGGCCACGCGCTGGGTACGCGCGGAGCTCGACACTCGAGAATTGTCCTGGACGGCGGCCCGCAACTCGTAGACCTTGTCTACGAGATCGTCGTCGCCCTCGGCGGGACCATCGCCGACCTGGTCCTGTTTGGCAACGGCTGTGCCCAGAGCTGCGGCTGTAGGGATGCACCGGCTATGCTGCGAAGCCCATTCTTTCAATCGATCCGGCGTGGGCGTCTCCCCCGACTCCGCATACCGCATGATCTCGGACCACAGATCTTCGGTGGGGCCGGAGGCTGACCCGGTCACTGCCGCGTCTGACGTACCCGGCGTCGGAATGCCGGTGCTCGGCAGTAAAAAATGGCTCAGGCCCAAGTTGGGCGCCTCGAGCGCCATTTCGAGACGGCGGATGGCCGACACAACCCGAGTGGGCAGCTCTCCAGCGTCGACGGGGGCGCCGAAGCGATGAAAGATGAAGCTTAAAACGAGGGCGACGTCGGGGGCGGACAGGGTGCTCAAGTGGGGCTGTACGCCGTGCGTCGCCAGCAGACCTCGTGCATTCGCGATTGTCTGGTTCATTTCAGTTGGCTCCAGGGGTGTCGCCCCCGATAAAGTTGAGATCGATCTGTACCGCGGCGCGATGGTCGTGCTGCCAGTGGGCTGTATTGCAGGCGGAGTCCTGGTCGACCGCGGCGTTGGTGTGGCGAGCCGCAACGGCCTTATCTGAGATCGGGCAGGTGGGGGGAGCGCCGAACATATCGAATTGTGAGCCAGGCCAGGTGACGGCCACAAAATACGGCGGATCGATGCGGATTCCGAAGCAGTTCTCCGCCTTGTACCGGAGGCATTTGTAGGCGCCCCCGCGAATGGCTCGAATGTCGTCTCGAAAGATCTCACCAGGCCGGCGGATCAGCTTTCCGTGGACGCGGTGGCAGACCTGCAGCACCAGGCCGTCGCCCCCCAGGTATGCATCCTGATAATGTCCGACGACAAAGTAAACGAATCGGAAGTCCATGTTGGAGACGGGCTTGAGGACGGTACCCACCGGGGCCAGGCCCCCAATGCGGGATCGCAGGACTGTGATCAGGGTAGCGTCACGGTCCCTGGCGCGTTGGCCTCGGCGTCCCGCCATTTCGAGAGCAATGCTATTGGTCGGCGGCATGGTCATTTCGGCGGATGTTTTGCACATGGCCAGCGCAGAGAGCCGCCAGCACTGGGGCAGGAGCAAGGGACGTTCTCGACCAGATCAAGCACGGCCGCAGCACAAGGCTCGCCGTGGCCGGTGGAGGTGTTCCCGCCGATGTCCACACCGGCGCCGGTGCTTGTGTTGGGCCCGCGCAGCGCGTCAGGACCGGCCGGGCGGGCCTCCGAGAGAGGGGCGGCGACGAGATATAGCTTGTCCCCAGGGCGTGCCAGCTGGCCTGGCTCGCAGATCGCGTCAAGGAACACCGACCCGGAGTGGTCGCTTGTGCCGCAGCTCATGACGGTAGCCAACGGTCCGGCTGCACGCATGGCGCGAAGCTTGGCCAGGTCGGAAATTACGGTCTGCATGTAGTCAAACCGGGCCTTGGCTTCGGGCTCGCCCGTCCAGTCGCCCGCGGCCCGCGTGTGGCATTCTCTGAGCGCATCCGCGTCCTCGGTCAAGATGACGATGGCGTCATAGATCGGGTCCTGCCCAGGTAAGGCCGTTTCGCTTGGGTTTGTCATCAGCTCTCCTTGATGGTCGAAGTGGAAGCGGTCATGGTCGGGACGTCGTGACCCGCGCGAAAGGCTGCTGTGCGGTCATGATTTCTTCCGATTGGGGGGAGTGCGCACAAGAAATATCCTCGACGCCAGTCGTCGCAGTGATATCGCACCAGGCCGCGCTTTTCCATGCTACGCACGATTCGTGCAACGGCGAACGCCGCTCCCTGCGGCATCCGAAAGTCGTAGCCTGGGAAGGCGACATAGCCAATGGCGGACAGTGACCGGCAGTGCTCCCCTGACGTGGCGCCCCACTTGGATAGCGCCGTCAGGATGTTGTTTTCGGCCTGCTCTGCGCTTGTGTGCCGGTCGAGATTCCGTTTGTGCTTGCCGGCCATGCCTATTGCCTCCCTCGCCGATGGCCGCGGCCGTGCAGCGTGGCGGCGCGATTCCAACCACGCAGCCAGGCATGGCCCTTCCCGTGGCCCGCGACCGTGTAGGGGTTTGCGCTCGCCGGAAGCCCGTTGGCGAACGCGTCTCTGCCTTCCTGCTCGGGGCTTACCAGGCGTTTCGCGGCCTTGTGGCGCGCATGCTGTCCAAGGGATCGACTCATCTGTCACGCCCCCGTGCTCTGCTGATCGGTCGTCGCAGCCGCGGGACCCGGTTGTTGGGCTTCGTCGGCACTGGGATTTGCGTGACCAACGTCCAGCGCTGCGTCCAACGCCAATTTCATGGCGGCGTAGGTCTTCTGATTTCGCGCAAGCTGCACCATCCGCAGAAAGATTGGGGCAGTACTGGCCTGGAGCGCCCCAACGCCATAGACAAGCGGCAGAACGGTATTGCCGCCTTCTGCGATCAACACCTTTGCGACGTTCGGGTTATCTGTCAGATAGCCCTTGTTCAGCCCTGCATCGTGGATTCTCCACGCCACCACCCGGCCGGCAGGGGTGGCGACTTGGGGAGTGGCACCACTATAGGCAGCCATGGCGATTCGGGCTTGCTCCAGCGCCATGATTCCCCGGATCCCCAGAGGGGTGTATTCCACCGCTTCCTTGAGCATCAGTAATGCCACGAACAAGCCGTACGGATCCACTGCAGGAGCGGCGTAAAGGGGCACAGGTGATGGATCGTAGGCTAGGGCCTGCGCCTCAAGTTCGGTAAAGGCGGGATGCTTCAAGCCATCGTTGGGCCGATACCGCCACGCGACCGGCGGCAGCGCCATCAAGACAGGGGCGTCTGCCAGGGCGGCGCACGCGCGCACGTCAATTGTCTCCATCTCGGGGGAAAGGTTCCCCAGTTCGGCGCGACGCTCGGCCGCAAACGCCGTGAAAGCCAGCAGCGCGTGGCGCACTTCGTCACGGACAGCGGCTACGGGGTCGAGTGCCATGGGGGTGCCCCTGGCCAACGCCAGGAGGCGGCAGGCCAAGTCTTTCATGCTATTGCGCATGTCGCCCGCATCCTGGCTCATGGCCGTGTGCGCCATCTTTCCCAGTCGGTCCAGCTCGCCCCGGAAACTGCCAGGGGCCGCAGCCGCCGGGTCCGTGCCACACGGGTTGGGCGGGACATGGTGAGTGTTCCAGGCCGCAATATCAGCAGGAACGTCGAGGTTTAGGACGGGTAGTTGTGCGCCCTTGCAGCCTTCGGTGGGGCACTTGGCCTTGGGATTTTTGCGATCCCATTGGGCGAATAAGGAGGCGCCGCAGAACGGGCACGGCTCCAGATGGCGGCTAGGGGAGGCAATGATGCTCTGCTCGGTCATGTTCTTTACGCGGTAGCGGATTGGTGATCGGGGGCGTCTCAACGACGTCTACACCTCAAGATACCGTTGCCTCCATTCGGCCCAAAGAATTGGGCCGCTGGTGGCGTTGATGAACGGGGTGCCACTAGCGACTGAGATGCTGCTTGGGCGCTCGTGGCGATCATCGGCCCTCCTTGTTTACCTTCCCAAACGGTGACGAGTTACTCCCGGAGGCAATTCTTCGGTAGGTTCGATGAACGTGCTTTCGCCGCCGTCGGTAGCACGGATGTAATCGACTTCCACTCTGGCGCTACTGATGATGACCTGGCCAATATCACTTATTGCTTTGGCTTGTTCGACGGTGATCTTGCCCTCTTTGAGCGCCTGAATGGCATCGAACATGGCATCTCGCAAATCACTGATGTTTTTCGACATTTCTAATTTTCCGGTTCAGAGCCCCGCGCATCTGAATGGCCTGGGCAATTTCTTTGGGGTAGCGATGGAGGGTGTTACGGCGCATGTTGTCGGCGAGACTGATGCACTCAACTTTCTCAATGGTGATCTGGTCGGCATCAGTGGTGCGCATGCCCGGTTTGAAGACGACGATATGGCGAGCAGGCACCGGGCCGTTGTGCTCAATCCATACGAGTTCGTGCACCCCGCGCCAGCGCCTGCTGTTGCTCCCCGGCGCGTCGCTGATCTTTCGCTGTAGCATCCCGTCCTTGGTGATGCGATAGCTGCCGATAGGCTGCCAGTTGCGCGGTCGGGTCCCCGGCTTGAAGCGCGTCTCAGCGCTCCTGCCGCCGGCTTGGAAGTTCAGGCCCTTGTTCCAGGCTTGTTGGCCCTTTTGGAATCGACTGGCGCCCCCGCGGACACCATCCAGGCGACCGCTTTCTGGGCCGGACAAATAGGCTTCGGACTTGCGCAGCCCAAGCCGCTGCGCAAGTTGATACACCGATGTTTCGGAACGCGAAAGGGCCGCTGCGATGACCTTGGTTGGCGCGTTGGCGTAGAACCTGCACACGATTGCTTCTTCTACGGGTGTCCATGGGTTGCGTGCCACGCCTACCTCCCCGCGCTCTGGCCGCTCTGCTGGAAGGCGCGGACAACGTAGGCGCGCACCGGCTTGCTGCAATCGATACAGCGCGGATCAGTTTCCGACTGAACCTCGAAGTTTTCGGTGTCCTGATCCTGGCCATTCCAGCCGTTGAGGCGGATAGCTTTGAAGCGGACGGTAGTGAGAACGCCGCTGACGCCGCCGCAATGGGGGCATTTTGTGACGCTGAATTCCATCACGCATCCCCCTTACGTTGGGCTTCGAAGGCGGCACGGGCGCGGTCCTGGCGTTCTATTTCGGCGAGGATCAGGGCGCCGGCCTTGAGCAGATCACCGCGGGAGGTGCCCGGCTTCCACCAGGCAGTCGACCACGGCCACAGATGTGCCATGTACGAGATATCGCGGCTTTGCGAACTGGCCGCGTAGCATGCAGCCGCTTGGGCGAGCGCTCCATCTGTGTGGGCGTCGTCATGCTCGGGGGTCCAGCCTTCGACGCTGATCTGCCGGTGGCGCTCGGCCAGCACGTCGCGTGCAGCTGCTGTCTGTGCATCGTCAGCAGCGGGAGCCGGTCGGCGACCGGCAGCGCCTTCTCTCCAGGAATCTCCGGTGGGGACTTGGATAGATGCGACCGGCGTCTCGACAGGTGTCCGCCCACCGGCGTACAGCGTGTGAGTGCCAGGGAGTAACGGGGTGCCCATCGGAAAAAGTCCACTGACCAAATCTCGATTGCCTTGGCGATGGACGCAGACTTCCACGGCCAGCGGCATCCCGGTGCCCGGCGAACTTGCTGTGAGGACCGGGACCGCTGCCGTTCCCACCAGATGACCAGTGTGGGCCGACGGCAACGGCCCGTCAGCGGCGATCCCGGAGTGCTCAGCCGATTGGGGTACGGCCGTGGGAGGGTGCGGTTCGCTGATCGCCTGCATCGCGGAGGTTGCCTCTGCGTGGCCTGCCACAAATGCCGAAAGCATTGCATCGGACTGGTTCCAGTACAGAGGGGCGTTGTTCTGGCGTGCGAGCCACGCTTCGAATGCGATGCGGGCTTTGGGCTTTTGCACTGCTGGGTGGTCGGTCATATGCTTTCCTCGGTGGCTGATGGGGCGACGGGCGTTACAGCGGCGTCCTTGCTCCAAGATATAGGTGCGGGTTCGCAGCCCAAAGAATTCGGCCGGCAGTAGATACCGGCCGGCCGTGGATCGAAAGGGTATTCAGGCGTCGGCAGATGCTGCCTGCCGCCGGCGTAGTTCGGGCAGTAGTGGCTGCATCACCGGAGCATCAACGAGGCGGTTGGGAGGCGGAAAGGCCTTCAACATGTCTGAGTAGAAGGGGTCGGACTTGGTCGGCGTGAATAGGCGGTCGGGAGCATGACCGTTCTCCCGCAGGATCTGGTCCAGAACCGCGTCGATGTGGGCGCCAGTCGACGCGATCTGTTGCCTGGCCCGTGATAGGGCGGCCTGAAGGGGCTGCTGGGCTTCGTCGAGGCAGGCCGTGGTGCGCTTTGCCCACAGTGGCGCCCCCGAAACACTGAACCAGAGCCACCAGGCCGATGCGCGCTGGTCGTCCTGCCACGTGTTGCAGTCGGCCTCGCGCTGTTGCGTCGCGGCGTCAAGATCCAGGGTGGCGAGAGCTTCGGTGAGTAGATCGGCGAATTCGCCGCCGTCGTCCCAGTTCGTCTCCAAGACGGCAATGTCCACCTGCAGGTTGATGAACTCGAGCATGTGCCGAGGCTCGCTGTACACCTTAGCCGGGAGCGATTCCAGGATGGATCGAAGGGTAGTGAAGGCGTGGGGGTAGTGGATCAGCCAGCGCCAGCGCTTGGCCATGACCGGCACCGAGTCAAAGCCGTCTTGAGGATGGGGGGCGAATGCAGCCAGGGCGCCGGCAAGACCGCGCTGTCGCCGCTGGACGAGAAGGGAGGATCGCCGCACGTGCAAGCTGGCCAGAACTGCCTGCTGGTCAAATTGGGACGCCGGGCTGGGTTCGCGCTTTCGGGCCCTGATCTGGCGAACGACTGTTCGCACTTCCCCGTTGTACTGGGAGAACGACACGCTCATGTATTCCGGAAGCGCGTGATTCGGATGCCCGCCAAATCGAAGCTCCTCCAACTCGTACGCCAGCTCGGAAAAGCGTTTGGTCAGATCCGCCAGCCCGTTGGGCTGAGCAGCGAGCCAGTCGCGCAGGGCCCGGAACTTATCATCGACCAGGGCGGCGACACGGTCGGTGGCCGCCATGTTGGAGACCAACGTGGAGCTGGTGCCGGCGGTGGATGCGTGGACCAGGCCATAGCGGTTGTTGTGGTGAACCACGGAGCCCACCTCGGGTAGGTCGGTCGAGAAGTCCATCTGGATCAGCTCCAGATCCATTGAGCAAGCCACGGTGAGGTGCTCCAGCCAACGGATGATCTGTTCGATCATTTCTTCGGATTTGCGGACGCTGCACCGACGTCCGAGGCGTTGCCAGATCTTGGCCCGCAACAGATTCAGACACCGGTTGGCGTCCGGGACGAGGTCGGGGTCCAGCGTGCCTTGGTGGTGGTACCCCCCCGGCCGATGAACGTCGAACTTGTATGGGGTGCCCAGGAGCATGGGCACCAGCCCGTCGCGCAACAGGCGCCATCCGGGATGGGATTGCCAGGTCCGATCGACAAGCGGCAGGTTGTGGCGCGCAAGTTCGATAAGGACCGGCGCAAATTCGCGCCAGGAGGTGCGTATGTCGTCGCCGATCAGGGCACGAGAGGAGGGCATATCACGATTCCTTGCAGGGCCAGCAGGCAGCTGGCGATGTCCGGTGCGGCTGGCTTACTGACATCGAATGACATTGCGAATGTCATTCAGTGGAAGAAAATGCCGCTCTTTGCTTGGTCTTTTCATTATGAATCAATATAATGATTCATACCAATAGGAAATTTGAAACTGTCGCGAATCTGGCACCACCTGCTCCCGGCCGGGGGCGGACCAGCTTTTCGGCAACATCCCGGTGGTACGCCACCCCAACTGGACTGATGCATCCCTATGAGCGAACAAAAGAACCTGATCCCTGCGGGCGCCGACGACGGCCACTATGCGATCAAGATCGCCGTGATGAACCCGGGCGCGCCGATTTCCACGTATTCGATGCCCGCCCGGGCGTGGCAGGGCAAGGTGGCATCCGCCGCCCTGACCGAGTCGAGCGCCGGCGAGGGGCTGGACAAGCTGTATGAGACCGCCCCCAACGAATTCGTCACGATCACGGCCGACGATCTGCTGGGCAAGCACGTTGACACGCGGACCAACGACTACCCGACGTCGGGCTTCAACCGCGCGCTCGTTCATCACGCGTTGCGGCGCGCCGGCGTGGCGGGTCCCACCAGCCTGGTGTCGGGTCTGCCGGTGGACCGCTTCTATATCGGCGAGCTGCCCAACAAGGAACTGATCGAGGCGAAGCGTCAGAACCTGCTGAAGCCGATCAGATGCATGGCCGATGTGCCGGTGCCCGTGGTGCATACGCACCACGTCCTGTCCGAGGCCGTCGCCGCGTTCTTCGACCAGCGCTATGACGATGCCGGCAACATCAACGAGCAGTTCAAGATCTTGTCGGACATGGCTCCCATCGCGGTGTTGGACGTTGGTGGCAAGACCCTCGATGTGGCGGTGGTGCGTGAAGGTGGCACCGGCCTGTACAAGGAAATGTCGGGGACCGCGGATGTGGGTGCGCTTACGCTGTATGACCGGCTGAACCAGAAGCTGCGCGCAGACTTTGGGCTCACCCGGGACATCCCGATCAAGTATCTCGAAGTCGCGGTAACGTCCGGCTCCTACATGCTGTACGGCAAGCAACACGACGTGCGCGCGATCGTCCAGGGCATGCTGCAGGAGTTCGCCGACCAGGTACGTCACGAAGTGGCCAAGCGTCTGCAGGACGCGTCGCAGTTCGGCCGCACGCTCTTTGTCGGCGGGGGCGCGGTGCTGCTCCATGGCCTCCGTGATCAGATCTTCCCGGGCCTGCCGGCAGAAGCGATCACCATTCCGCCGAATCCGAGCTTCGCGAATGCCCGCGGCATGGCCAAGGCGGCATACATGGCAGCGATGCACGCGAAGGGGTAACCATGGCCAAGCAGCGACCCAACACGGATACGGTGCGCTTCCAGCTGAGCCAATTCCCCGACCTCATGCCGTTGGCGGACAGGGTGCTCGAGGACGGCGAGGGACGTGGCGGACTCGTCCGGGAGATTCGCCGCTTGGTTCGTTTGGGCATGGCCATGGAGGCGGCCGGAATCGCGGTAAGAGACGTCGAGCAGCTGGCCGACGGCCGGCTGCAGCTGGTAGAAGTCGCCGGTCGGGCCGAGCCGCCGTACCTTCCCCCTCGTCAGCGTGCGCCGACTGAGACGTGGAATGGGCACGATGCCAGGGCTCCTGTCTCATCGCCCCCATTCGCAGTAAAAGCACCGGCGCCGCTGGCGCCGCCGGAGGCGCCGGTCATGCCCCCGGCCCAGCTTGCCCACCCACCTGGGCGTCGGGCTGCCGAATCCAGCAAGCCGAGCGTGGACCCTGTCCTGGATCTCTTCGTGCAATGAGAGTGGGCTAGGCGGCGGTCAGGATGCTTCGGTGATTCGCACGGAGGGCGCATAGGCGCCCTCTGTCATTTGTGACGCCGCCCAGGTCCTGAAAATTGTGTGTCATCGCGTCCAGTCGCAAACTTAGTATGAGTTATTATTACCGAGCATACTATTAAAAGCCTGGATGCAGCGATGGACCAACCCGACGGAAACTCGAAAATTCACTCTTTCACTCAGCTCCTGCGTACGGCCGCAGTCGTCGGCATGGTGGCCCTGTCGGGCTGCGCCACCAACAACCAAGGCCTGGGCAAGCCCGGTGAAACGGCTTCGACCGTCCGGAACCAGCTCGAAGGCGCGCTTGGCCGTGTTCAGTCGCAGCCGACCTGGAGCGACGCAGCCGACAGCGCAGCCCCTCGCCCGAACTTCGCCAGCGACTCCATCTCGGTCGCTTGGCAGGGCGATGCCGCCGTCCTCTTGAACGAGGTGGCGCGGCAACGGTTCCTGAAGTTCACCGTCACGGGTCCCCAGCCGCGTATGCCCATCTACATCTACGTCAACGTGACGCAGACGAGCTATCTGGACCTGTTGCGTGACATCGACAAGCAGTTCGGCCAACGGGCGAACGTCGTCTTGGGCGACGGGTACATGGAACTGCGGTACCGATAGGGCGGACAGGCATGCAAGCGAAACAGCAAGGCGCCCGCAATTCGGGCATCTCCAGGCTTCTGCTCGCAACGGCCATCGCCGTTGCGTTCGGGGGCGCCCCTGCATGCGCTCTGGCGCAGCAAAGCGAGGCGCTCAACTCCCTGATGAACGCAAAGGCCGGCAACGTCGCCCCGCGAATATCTCCCGTCCGAGAGGCCATATTGCGCCCCACCGCGCAGGCGCTCGGCACACAGACCGGCATGATCGAGGCGGCCAACGAGATCCTGCAGGTGATCAATGATATGGGCGGCACGATGGACCGGACCTTCAGGTTCGGTGACCTCGTGATGGGGCAGGGCGTCCTGCCGCCCGTTGTGGTTGCATCTCACAACACCGCCTCGCTCGGCGAGAGCGGCAAGACCATGCGGGTGGCCGGCAGCGTCTACAAGATCGAAGAGCCGGCGCGGTTCTTCACCGGCGCGCCGTCCTGGCGGGACTGGTTGCTCATGGGGCTGCTCGCCCAAGCTGACGCGCCGGCGCTGCCCACGAATCCCCAGCTATTGCCCCAGGACGACAAGGAACGCGCGTACTGGCAGGACATTATCCAGAAGTCCTACCTCCAGGGCCGCGAGCAGGCAAAGCGCATCTTTGAAGAAAACCTGGCCGGATTGGAGCGCACCTACCTGGGAATGCGCACCTTCTACGAGCTGCATGGCCGCGGCCTGGTGTCGCTGCCGCGCTTGGCGACCTCGCAAGACGTGGTGAACCAGACGGATCCGAACACGATCATCGTCGGTGACACGGTCTTCCGCATAACCGTTCCGAGCTCATTCAATACCGACACGGGTCGCTGGAAGCCGACGGCCGGATCGGCGCCGACGCCGGCCATTCCGGCGCAAAGTACCAATTTGGCCAATCCGGCCTTTAAGCCTTACGTGCCGGCGCAGCGAGTTGAACCGCAGGCCCAGCGTCCCGGGGTTATGGATGCCCAGGCATCGGCGCCCGGCGCAGTCCAAACGGCGCCCGTCGCCGCTCCGCTGCCGGCGACGCAGCCGACCCAGCCTGCGGCAGACTCCGCCTGGAGCGGCGCGCCTCAGTCGGCCGCACCCGCCGCTGGCCAGGTGATTCGCATTCGAATCGGCCAGGACGGGGGGGTGACCGATGCCTCGGCATATGCGCCCAGGCCCGCCCCCTCGGTGGCCACGGTCCAGCCCGGCCACGCGAGACTAGGGAGCGTCGCCTTCAATGTCGAACTGCCGGCCATGTTGGCTGTGCGGCCAGGGCAGGTTTGGGCCGAGCGTCCCGCGGTCATCTCGCCTGATGCGCCCGGCCTCCAACCGCAGGCCGTCGCAGTAGCCCAGCCTTCCACGCCACCTCTGCCCGCGGTGCGCTCGGCCCCCGCCGTCCAGGCGCCCCCGTCGCAGCTGTCGGCCGAGGAAATCGCCAGACTGCGCGCGGAGATCTATGCAAAGGCGTACGCGGACGAATTCCAGCGCACGTTTGCGGCCCAGGCAGCGACACAGAGCACGCCCATCGCGCCGGTCGGCCGCGGCGCCGCACCGCGTGTGCCTCCGGTCGTCCACGTGCCGCCGGCGCCCGCCCAGGCGTTTTCAGACGACACGTATGAGGTGCGAGGCGGTGACACGGCTTACTCGCTCGCCGCACGCTTCGGGGTTAGCTGGCAGTCGCTTCTCGAAACCAACGGGTTGCTGACACCTGCGGAAGTGCGACCAGGCCTGCGGCTGCGCATCGCTACGAACAGGGGCTGAAATGGCACTGGATCAAAGCTCAATTCCCCTGAGGAGGCTAGACCTCCCGCCGAGCTTCACCCTGCAGGAGTTGAACGCGGCGCTGCAGCAAGCGCACGCCATGGGGATTTCGGACCTGACGTTCCAGTCAAAAGACTACGTTTTCGGGCATGACCAGGGGGCCTGGGTCCGTATGAACGACCGGCGCCTGGAACATGCCGAGCTGGAGCAGTGCCTGGCTCATCTGTATGGCGCGATCACCGGCGGGGCGCGCCTCTTGGACCGGGACGCCTTGGACTTCCCTGCTACGCTGCAGGAAGAGGCCGGCTCAGAGTCCTGGATCCGGTTCCGGGCCAACGCGACCGCGGGCTACATCAACGGCGTGTCCAAGGGATTTTCCATCACCCTGCGGCGAATTCCAGGCCGCCCGCCATTGTTTGACACCTTGGGCCTGCCTGAAGAGGTTCGTGAGAGCTTTCTGATCTCGCACGGGCTAGCAGCCGTGATCGGCACGACGGGTTCAGGTAAGACCACCTTGCTTGCCGCTGCGAATCGCGCTCGTCTGGAAGGTCAACATCCTGTCCGGATTCTTCTCTATGAGGACACCCAGGAATACATCTACGACGGCCTGGCCAATGGGCGTATGCCCGAGCCGGTGCAGGTGATCATCGGTGAACACCTCAAGACCTTCGAGAATGCTGGCCCCAATGCGATGCGACGCAAGGGCGACGTAATCATCATTGGGGAAACGCGCGATCGTGCGTCGATGGCGTCATGCTTCGAAATGGCATCGACGGGCCATGCCACCTATCACACGCTGCACTGCGAAGGGCCCGACAACTACTTCACCCGTACCGTCAACATGTTCCCCGAGGACGTGCAGCCAGATCGCGCGTCGCAGCTGCTCGATGTGCTGCGTGTCGTGGTGGGGCAGAAGCTGTTTCGGGGGCGTGACGGTAGGAAGCACTCCATTCAATCGTGGCTGGTCAAGGATCGACAGTGCCAGGAGCGCCTGGAAGAAGTGAGCTACAGGGACCGCTCGCGGTTGATCCGCGGGGTTGTGGAGGATCGTGAGGCTTCGTTTCGCATGCAAGCGCTTGCTCCTGTGCGCGAACACCTGATGACCTTACGGACATTCATGGCGATCACCGGGAAGACGGCGCCTGAGGCTATGGAGTTTCTCAAGCATCACGGTATCGATGGACAGGCCTTGCCTGCGAACGAGTACGACATCGAGGCCGCGGCATGAAGCGCGCTGAATGGACTAAGACCGCACTCAACGTCGGCATCCCCTATACGGATGTGCCCATGTACGTGCTGGCGCCGCTAGTCCCCACGGCATTTTCGCCCGGGATTATTCCGTTCTACGTCAAGTGGCCTATCGGCTTGGCCCTGTGCGGTTGGCTGCTCTACCTGAATCGGGTCAAGCGGCGCACGCCGGGGTGGCTGTTACGCAGGCTCCGCTCCAAGTTCCGACAGGGCATTTACCACGCGCGCCCCCTATGGCTTGTGCGTCGCATGTCTCGGCCCACCTCGCCCCAGCGGGCGTTGAGCGCTGCGCTAGACCTGCTGCGCGATGAAGACGCGGCCTTTGGCTTCGCTTCGACGTCGAATGACAGTCCACCAGCGGCACAACGGCAGCGCCCCAAGGCAACCGCCAAGACCAAGCCAAGTACCGATCAATCCAAGAGGAAAACCCGCCAATGAAGTCCACCGCGATGCCGATCAACACCCTACGTACGCTGCTGGGTGGCGTGCTCGCAACTGCGTTGTGCGCGCCGGCCCTGGCGTTCATCGATGAGCGAACTCCCCCGCCCCCGGCGGCAGTTCCCTTTCAACCTGGACCGTCCAGCGTGCCGATCGCCGGGGCGCCGCTGACGCTCACGACGGCGCCGCAGGCGCCGCAACTGGCACCGCAAGCTAGCGGCGCCGGCGTGAGCGGCGGCGTATCGACCAATGCGCTGACCGGGTCATTCCCCGAAATGGCTTGGCTGGCACCGATACCGTCCGGCAGCGCAGCAGGCCAAATGCCGTTGTCGATGGCCATCATGCAGGCCGTGCCGCCCGCCATCGGTACAGTGCAACTCGACGGTGATTCCAGCGCCTTCTCGCGCCTGGTGGCATTGCCGACCGGGACCTCCTACCAGGCGGCGCTGGCATCGGCCGCGCAGCAGGCTGGCGTGCGCATCGAACGGTACCTGAAGACCTTCCGGGTGGTTGACCTGGCCGGGGGCGCGGGCGCTCGCCCGGTGGTCGCCGGGGCCGCTCCCATTCAGTCGCCCACGGGTCAGCTGGCGGTCGTCAGTCCCGCTGGCGCGGCAACAGAGCCGGTGCCGGTGATCGAGCCCGCACGCCCCCCGTATTCGGTATCGGTCAGCGACGTCAACTTGCGCAGAACCTTGGTGCGCTGGGCGAAGGCCGCCGGCTGGGTGTTTGAGCCGGAACACTGGCAGGTCAAGGTCGACATCCCGCTGACGGCTTCGGCCAGCTTTACCCCTGACTTCAAGACGTCGGTACAGGATCTGCTGTCCTCGACGGAGCTGGGCGACACGCCGGTGCACGGATGCTTCTACACCAACAAGGTGCTGCGGGTGGTCCCCTATACCGAGTCGTGCGACCGCACCTCGGCACGATAGCGGCAGCCCAGCGATCTACGGAAACAGCGAGTACATATGAAGAATAGCGAACAGACCTTTGCCCTGCGGAAGATGAGCCTGGCCGTGGCCTTGGCCTTGCTGAGCGGGTGCTCCGCCATCCAGCACTCCGACAACGCGCTGGAAACCTCCAAGCGGAGCCGTGCCGAGGTGGAGGGCCGGATCAAGGACTACAAGACCAGCATCACAGACCGCGATCGCCGGATGCAAGCCAACATGGTGGACAAGCCCTGGATCGTCGGTAAGGCAGTGCCGCTCGCGCGCGAAGTCACGCTACCCACGGCTCTGCGGCGTGACGTGAACACCGCCCTCATGTTCAAGGGTGGGGCTACCTCGCTGCAGACGATCGCCGAGCGGATCCAAATGGCCACCGGCATCAACACGCGGGTGACGCCGGACGCGCTGATGGCGCAGGAGGCGTTTGCCCCGCGGCTCGAGGGTGATAAATCCGAGAACCTGACGCCTCTCATCCCGATGCCCAGTATGGCGCAGCTGCCGGACGGCGTGCGCCCGTTGCCCGAAGCTCTGGACGCGGTCGCAAGTCGCCTGGCTGTCCATTGGAAGTTTGAGGACAAAAACAATCGACCGGAAATCGTCTTCTACCGGGTCGCGACGAAGGCGTTCAACGTCCGGGCGCTGCTGACCAGTGCCACCGTTAACGCCGGCATCGGCCTGGACGGCAAGTCGAGCGGCGGTGGCGCCGCCGACAGCAAGTCCGGCAGCAATTTCGACTCTACGTCCAAGACGGACCTCAAGAGCGAGGAGAAGGTTGCCCCGATCGAAGCGGTCATGAGCAAGGTCAAGCCGTTCTTGAGCAAGGCCGGCAGCATCGTGGCGCAGGCCAGCGGGACCAACTCCATCGTGGTGACCGATACCGTTGAAGTCCTGGCCAACATCGACGAATTCCTGGAACGGGAGAACCGGATTCTCACCCGACGGGTGCGCCTGGTGTTCGAAGAAGTCGCGGTGGCAATGAACGATCAGCACGATGGCCAACTGGACTGGAAATTGGTCTACACCACCGCCAGCGCCGCCGCGGCAGGTGCTTCTCCGATCGGGGGCGCCACCGCGGCCGCGGGTACCGTCGCATCGGGAACCGTGGGCAGCGGTCCTTTCAAGGGGTCGGACGCAATCATCCGCGCACTCGACGAGATCGGCACGACCACGCGGCAGACGGCAATCCCGTTGACAGCCCTGAATCGTCGGCCGATCACGTATGCGGACCGCAAGACGTTCTCCTACATCAATGAGGTTCAGACGACCGGCCTGAGCTCCAGCGACTCGAGCAGCGGCTCCTTCACCACGGTGCCCAACGTGTCCGTTCGTCAGAAGGACGTTACCGTCGGCCAATTTCTGACCCTGGTGCCTGATGCGCAAGAGGATGGGCAGATTCTTCTGACCATCTCCTACGACAGCACGATCAACGATCCGCTCCAGACGATCAAGTTCGGCGACACCAAGAGCGGCATCGAAATCCAGCAACTGACAGTGCGCGGCAATGGCATGGTGCAACAGGTAGCGCTGCAGGCCGGCCAACCGCTCGTCATCGCCGGGTTCCAGAAGGATCAAGACCAGACGGCACGGCGCCGGATGGACGAAAAGGCCCCCATCCTCTTTGGCGGGTCCAATTCCACCAACAACCAGAAGACCTACAACCTGATCATCGTCACCGCGCAGGTCGAAGAGGGCCTTTGAGAATGAAGCTCCGGAGACGCGGCCTGGCCGCGAACGCACGTGAGGATTTCGCGCCGGCGTTGATTACGGACGACAACCGTACGCTCGTCTTTGGCGCTGACTGGGCGCCGCTTTTGGGCGGGCGTACCGATGCCGCCGCCCGAAAGACTGCCACGACGTTGAAGGCCTCACATTATGTCGTGGTATCCAACAACGGACAGGCTGGTCTCGGCACGGTCCGACTTAGTCGCGGTGACCTCAAGAAGATCGGAAAGCGCAAGCTCTATCCTGCGGCGTCCGCCTTCGCGATGTTTCGGCCAAACGGGACGGCAGTAGGCTTCTTTATCCTGGATGATGGGCGAATCTGGGTGGTGCTGTCGCAGAACGGCATGGTCCGTCGCAATGGCGATCTGATCTACACCGATCAAGACATGGCCTGGCAGCGCCTGCACCAGCTGCAAAGTGAAGCCCAAGATCCGGACAGAGGCGGCGGCGCGTGGACGTTCTACGGAAACGTCGATGAAAACAACGTTGAGCATCTCGCATTGGAGGAGTTGCTGAACGTCGAGATCAAGCCGCTTGAACTCCGTAGATTTAGCTTCGACCAACTGCCGAAGCCGGTAAAGGTCTGCCTGTATCTCACTGCTGCGTTCTTCGCGTGGCAGGTCGCATCCGACTGGCACGCAGGGTACTCGCGAGAGCAGAAGCTCGCTCAGCTGCGCGCCAACATGCAGGAGCCGGAATTGGCTTGGGCGCGCGCTGTCGCGGAAGAGGCCTCCGGCAGGCGCATCGATCATATCAAGGGCGTCGAGAAGCTGTACGAGGAGCTGACCAGAATTCCTCTGGAACTGGACGGCTGGCGTCTACACAAGGCGGGGTGCACTCCCTCAGCACAAAGATGGCTGTGTGCAGCGACGTATCTCCGCGACGCGTATGGGACAACCAACAACCGCTTCGACGCCGCGGTGCCAAAGGGTTGGACGGCGAGTTTCGACCCCATGGGTACCGCAACTGGCAGTTGGGGGTTCGCGATCGAAGGCTCGACCAGAGGGGTAAACGTGGGGGCTCTCCCAACGCGAGAGCAGATTCTGCGCAAGCCCGTTAGTCAGCTGCAAGAGATTCTGCCCGCGTTCACCGCTATCCGCCTGCCGAGCGCTGAGCCATGGTCCATAGGGACGCCGACCGATGGAAATGGCAAGGCGATCTCCAGGCCATCTGGCCTGCTGGTGCCTGCTTCGATTCCGTTGATTCTGGAAGGGCCTTTGCGCTCGCTCTCAGTGTGGGATGTCGATGTGACGCCTTCTTCCATTCGCAAAGTCGACATCGAGCGGATTGACGTTGAAGCGTCTTTGAACTCCAGCCCACTAAAAATGATCTTGATCGGAGAAATGTATGTGCAAAGTGCAAAGTGATCGAAACCCGGGGTTTGCGCGCCTTTTCGTTGGCGTCACCTTTATCGTGAGCACCTCCCTTTGCTGGGCACAGGCCCAGGTTAATCCCTCCGCAGTGGCTGCAGAGAAGTCCGCCCTGAAGAACACCAAAGGGCAGGTCGCAGACCTCCTTGACCTGGATGCAAAGATCGCGGCCGACAAGATGCGGCGGGAAGCGGGCCAACCGACGCAAGCTGAACTAGCTCGCCAGAGCGAAGCGGCCCGCGAGCAGACCAAAGCTGCCCAGATGATCGCCAACGCACCGCCGCCGCCTCCGGCGGCGCCGCAAGTCGAAGCCATCTACGGTGTGGCCGCCCAGCTTACGGCCGTGGTCTCGTACAACGGGCAGCAATACGAGTTCCGGGCCGGCCGCCCGTATGCCGTCGGCCACTCCGGTGGTCCCCGCCTCAAGTCGATCAGTGGGCAATGCGTTTCGGTGACGTTTCAGGATGGCGCTAAGACCGCGTGCTACCGCCATGAGCCGAACCTTGGCCCTGGTGCTACCCCGTCGGACTTTAACCGTGGCGGCACCGCGCCCAGCAGACAAGACAGCACGGCGGCGCTGCCTGGCCAGTTCGGGGTAATCGCGCCCCCGCCTCCCTTTCTCACCAAATAATCGGCATCGGGAACTACCAGACTATGGGTTTTTTCAGAAGCCTATTCGGGGGCAAATCGAAGTCTGATGCCAGCGCGCAGCAGAGGAAGGGGGCTGCCAAAGCTGCGCGGGGCTCTGGACCCGAGATCAGCCGAAGGGCTGCCCCCGGAAGACCGCCTGAGGCACAGAAGTTGCCCGTACCCCGTGGAACGGCAACGGTAGGCTCTCGGCCCCAAGCGCCCGCGAGCGTGGTCCACAAGGCGGGCGGGTCGCCGACGGGAGCTATAGCCACGGCTGCCGCTCAAGCACAGGGCGAGCCAGCGGTCGTCAGCTCCGAGAATGACTTGGCAAAACACGTGCGCTTTCAGGAGGCTGTCTACAAGGATCTTGACTTGTTGCCGCTGTCCGCTTCCAAGGTTTGCCCAATTCTGCTGGAAACGGGCGCGGTAGTCCTGCTCTGCCAGTCGGACTACATGAACTCGGACCTGGCAGACGAAGTTGAAAAGCTCGTTGCCAATAAGCTGCAGAAGCCCATGTCCGAGCCACGTCGCATAGCCGTCACGGTGCCGGCCATTCTGAGCGCCATCATCCGCGGGCACACGAATAGGCAAACGCTGAGCAATCGTAGGAAGACACTGGTCAACCCCGAGCGCACGGCCATCATGGGCATCTTCGAAGATATGATCCGGTGGGGCACCAAGCACAATGCCGCGGACATTCACATGAACGTCTACGACGACCGGCCATACTCTGAAGTGAGGTTTACGGTCGGCGGGAAGTACGTCGCAGTAGATCAGTTCGCCAAACTACCAACCCAGCAACTGCTGGAACTGCTCCGCGTCGCCTATATGGAAGTGCAGGGCTCCGGCCAAGCAACGCTCCAGCCGCTTACCGAGCAGCAGGGGAGAAGCCTGCATACCCTCGACGAGGGCAAGCGGGTCATGCTGCGGTGGGCGACCTTGGCTGCAGACTCTGGCGTATCAGTGACACAGCGAATTTTGCACCTTGACCTGGAACAGAGGCCCAAGTCTTTCGAAGAGCTGGGGTATCTGCCTTCTCATGTTCGAATGCTGGACCGTGCCCGCCTTGCCAGCGGCGGCGCAGTTGTCATGTCCGGAACCGTGGGCTCGGGAAAGTCGACGTCCTTGGCCACCGCGATTCAGTTGATTCCGGGGTACCGAAAAGTGGTGACTTTTGAAGACCCCGTCGAGTACATCCTGCCCAACGCTATTCAGAACACGATCACACGGTTGGAGGATGTCGATCCCTTTGAAAGAAAGCTGGCGGCCGCAAAGCGCAGTGCAATGCATGACTTGATGATTGGCGAAATCCGCGACATTGAGACAGGGCGGGCATTCATGGATCTTGCGGCGTCCGGAACGAACCTATACA
The DNA here is from genome assembly GCF_000633435.1 of Achromobacter sp. DH1f. Lineage (NCBI taxonomy): Bacteria > Pseudomonadati > Pseudomonadota > Betaproteobacteria > Burkholderiales > Alcaligenaceae > Achromobacter > Achromobacter sp. DH1f. The sequence goes on from NZ_AYMF01000028.1 coordinate 43,932, forward strand.
CGACCACCCACGCCGGCTCCAGCGCCCAGGTCCCGGATCGCCTGGCCTCGGAGGTAATTGGGGTTTCTCGTGACTTCCTTGCGTCCGCCGGCATTCTGAAGTTGGTGGTGTATCAGGCCCTGATACCCAAGCTCTGCGACTGCAAGCATGACTTCGACCATCTAACTATAGAAGGGGGCATGGATGCGGAGGGTCACCTCCGCAATGGCGACTTCTGGGAGCGATATGCCGACCGGTTGGATCGTCTATACCGGATCGATGCGCGCGCAAACGTCAAGGTTCGAAACGCGGACGGCTGCCACCTGTGTAAGAAGCAGGGGTTCAAAGAGCTGTTCGGCCTGAATGACAGAACGGTCGTTGCCGAAATGATTGAACCCGGTCTGGACGATCGTGCGTTGGACTTCATTCGACGCGCCGACAACGCTGGACTGAACCGCCACTACTTCGGTAGGCCCGATTTGGACTACACCAGCGAAGACATGACCGGTAAGTCCGCGATGGATTGCGCCATTTACAAAGCCTACCGCGGGATGCTGGATCCCCGAGAGATCGAACCCCGATTCAAGGCGTTTGAGACGGTGGAAGTCGGCCGCTCTTTGGGGCAAGGGAGAAAGGGATGATCAGCGCACTAGGAAGCTGGATTGCAAGTCTCGGGCAATACTCGCTGAAGCATGAATTTGCAGTTCGCGCGTTTCAATCTCGGCGCGCGGATTTCTACGAGGGTCTCTGCGACAAGATGGAGGCCACGGCAGGCAAGAAGACGTTGCAGAACATTCTTCAGGATGATTGTGAACGAAACGGTGGCGTGACGACAACGCGAGGATACCTGTCGGACTATCTTGCGACGCGCTTGGTCACCGATGGGCAGGGCAAGCTTAGTGAAACCCTGCGAGATATTGTGCCCGATGAAGATGTGATGATTCTCGCGGTTGCTGAAATGGCCGGCCCGGGTGCCTTGGAGCAATGTCTACGGGACCTGACGGACTACACGCGGCTATTGGATCGGGTTAAGTCCGCATTCACCTGGACGATTCTCGCTGGTGGTATCACGCTCCTTATGTTCGTCGGCATGCTCTTTGTGATTGCTTACGGTACCTATCCTCGCCTGGCAGATGTATTCGGGTCGTTGCCGCTCGATATGTGGCGTGGGGCCGCTTCGAGCCTTCGGCGAACCGCGCTGTTCCTCCAGGGGAACCTGGTGCTTATCCTCGGACTGAGCGGCGTCATCGTCTATCTCTTGCACTGGTCGTTGCGAAATTTTGTGGGTCCGTGGCGCGAGAAAGTCGAGGATCAATTCATCTGGCGGGTATTCCGAGATTTTCAGTCCATTCGATTCTTGATGACCCTCGCTGTCATCCTGAAGCCGCGCCAAGGAAACACGATCAACATGCGGGATGGCATTTTGTTGCTGGACGAGCCCCGTAATCCTTGGCTGAGCTGGCACATTCAGAAGATGCTGGCCAAGATCGAGGAAGAGCATCTTACGGGCGCAGAAACCTTTGATACCGGCATTCTGCCGAAAAGTCTCTATCACACCTTGGCGGACGTTTGTGTCTCCCATGGTGTCGATGTTGGGCTGCAACGTACACGGCGACAAGTGGAGGTTCGCGTGCTCGGTGACGTTGCAAAGCGCGCGACAGTGGCCAAATGGACGATGTTCGCTATTTCGATAGCCGGGCTTATTGGAATCGCCATGTGGCATTTCTCGGCAATCGAGAACCTCAAGCGTGCGCTGCAGCTGTTCTACATGTCGTCCTAGCGCTGTGTCCATATGCCCAAATCGCCATGCGGTGATGCAGCTTCTTCAGAAATTCATGTGTAAAAGTGAGATAAACATGCAGTCCAATATTCAATCCGTTGCAGGCTTAGATGCGCAGATCATGGGTAGTCGCAGGGCTCGGCTTGCTCATGGCTTTACCCTGGTCGAGTTCGGCGTCGTGCTCGTTCTGGTTGCGATCGTTGCGATCTATTCGATTCCACGGGTAGACGCATACCTTATCGACGGAAAGGTTCCAAAGGTGGCGGACGACCTGAGGAGGTTCATGGCCAGGAGCCGCGTGAATGGTGCAGCCGCGGCCGATCCGAACGTCGCGTTTCAGTCAGGTACGCAGCGCGCTTTTGCGCTGGCGCTGAACGGATCTACCACACTCTCTTCGAACACGACAACGTTTGTGGTTCAGCACAACCTAGGCAGCGGCGGTGTGGTGCGCTACAGCCCGAGCGACGGCGGCCGTGGCTACACGCTGACGCTTGACAAGGTGCACAACATTGCGTGCGCACCGCTGACGGGAATTTTGGCCCGCGATGCGAGCAAGATCTCGATCAACGGCCAAGAGCTGAAGAACACTGAGACCCCCGTCAACTTCAACGCGACCAATGCCGACGCGGCGTGCGTGGAAGGTGAAGCGAACACCATCGTGTTCACTGTGGGCAACTACGAAATTAGCGCCGGCTCGAAGTGAGCAGCCTGATCGGCGACTGAGCCCGGGTTCAGCCTATGGGCTACGGAGTAGACATGATGAAGCAAAGAGCACGGCTAGCGCGGATGAAACGTCAGGCAGGCTCCCTGTTGGCTGAGCTGGGGATCGTGTTGGCCATCCTGGCCGTCCTTGCTGTGCTTGGTTCCAGCAAGGTGAAGGCAGATCTCGACGATACGGTGGCCGAGTTCACCGGCACCTATATGCTCAGCGTAAAAGGGGGATTGGATGCCTTCTTAAGCAGCACGTTCGACGATATTGCCCGTGGGCGGTACGATGCGATTCGTGCCGGAACGGCGCCTGGGCCCGGTGGTTCTGGGCGGCCGGGCTATCCGTCATTTCGGCTCGAACGGACTTTGGGGGACGGGAGCGAGGAGTTCTCTCTTTCGCTCCTGGACTTGCGGCGCGCCAAGAACGTGCCGTCGGGGTTTCCTGCCTCCGCACCGCTGGGAAATATCCCGCTGATCAGGGTGATCCGTTCCGGCGGGGCGACCTGCCCGGGGACGCAGTGTCGGATCGACGCGATGGCCTATTCGTCCCGCCCATTGAATTCGGGTATCGCCCGCTTCGGGGATTCGAACATGATCGGAAAGTTTCTCATGTCTACCGCCGGGTATGGGATGGCGGCCCAGGTCGACAATCCCGCCGAGCTTCGCGGCGCGACTGGGGCGTTTGCGAATCCGGTCGACTTGGGGATGGATGGGATCGTCGGCGTGCATGCGCTGCTCGACACCACCATGTATGAGCAGTTTGTGCGCATCCGAGACTCGCGAGATCCAGATCTGCAGGGCAACCTGACCGTCGCGGGCACCACCAACTTGAATGTGGTCAACGTCAAGGGCGATCTCGGTGTGGGTGATGACGGTGCTGGTAAGCACTGTGTCGAAATTCGACCCGAGGGGCGCGTGCTGGTCAACTGCGAAGGCCTGCTCCAGGCATCTCGAGGCGAGTTTGCCGGTGGCAAGCAGACGGTGGTCGACGGCACAGTCGGTGTGACGACAAAGGGTCTTGTCGACTCGGATGGCGGCCTGCGCGTTCGGGGGACGTCGGTGACCGCGGTGGGCGAAGACGAGGGGCTGGACCTCAAGCTGGGTACGAATTCAGGCGTGGCTATCCGTCGTCAGGATGGGACAGATACTCGGGTTGAAAGCACGCAATTCGATGCACAGAAGCTGCGGCTGCGCAATGCGTCGGCGACAGTGCGTGCCAGCCAGCCCTGCAGCGCTGAGCAACTGGGCATGATGGCGCTGACCACCCAGGGTGGCGTTGCCTATTGCAACGACGCCGGCACCCAGGGAACCCTTTGGATGGAGTTTTTGAGGGTGGCCACCGAGGGCGACAGCTGCGGGGCGCAAACGGTGGGCGGATCTCTGGCGCAAGGTACGGCCGGAACGTTGGTGTGCCGCAATGGAAACTGGCGCAAGCTGTCTGACCAGTACTCGGCGCTGACGCTTGTGGCATCACGGATCGTGATGAACGGCGACACCGTGCCCAAGCCTGCCTGCGGCAACCTTGGATCCTCTCTGATCTACCTGGTGCCGCGTGCGTTCGACTCCACTCGTCCGGCGTGGGAATGGGTGGCAGAGAACTCCGGCGGACTTTGGCGAGTGCGGGTGAATGCGCCCGACTGGGGGCAGACTGTGGGCAATCCTAAGCTCGCTCAGGCCATCGCCCAGATTTACTGCAGCTATGCGTATTGAACAGCAGCCGGGGGCGATTGACGCGGTCTGCCGGCAGAGAATGCCTGGTGGTGGTGCCACTGCAGAGCAGCTGAAGCGTTGGATGGCTTGGCGGCTGGGCGCACGACCCGGCCTGGGCCACGGCGCCGATACCACAACGCGTGAGGCCATGGCGCTGTGGTCGGCCGTCGTGGATTCGCTGATCTGGCAGCGAGATCACCAAGGGACGCAGCTGGACGCCGGCCGCTTCGTACAGGCGCTGCGCCTGAGGGATGTAGAGGGGCGTGCGAGGGACGGGGACCCGGCCCTGCAGGTCTATCTCCGACGGGCCGCTGGCGGGGAAGAAGGCAAGGCGGTGCTGTATCGCGCAAGGCACCCCTATATTGCGAGCTTCATCGCCAGTATTCTCGCTGGCGAACTTGAGCTGCAGCTAGACGACCTCGCTGCCAAAGTCAGTCTTGCAGACAGTGACTCAGCGCCGCGCAGGGCCTCGCGCCGGCTGCTGACTGGACTCGCGTGCGCTACTTTGGGGGCTGGGAGTGTCGCGCTGGTGGTCTGGAGCGGTCATTTCCCAGGTTTTGGGGCAGGCTTGTTCTAGAACGGGTAGGGGATGTGGCCCAACTGCTCGTGGAGATGCGCGGACCAAGCGTAGCTTGGGCGGGATGACTCAGCGCCCCCGACAGCCTGATGCGCGAGGTCTATCCCCATCAGCAGGCGCGCAACAGAGGCACGGGCGGTTGCGCAAGAGCAGTCCGCCCGGGCGGCAGCCTGGGCTAGGGTGAGTCCATCGAGCACTACCGCACGTGCGGCCAGCTCTTCCTGGGGGCGTAGCCTGGCGATCTGGCACAAGGCGTCTACCTGGCTTGTGGCCCTCCCATGCGCTTCAGACAGGTCAGGAATTGCAGCTTGGGCTGTGGATAGGGCCGATCGCAGGCGCCCGACAGCGTTACTGATAGTGGCCTTGCCGACGCCCAACTCGGCAGCCACGCTTAAGCGCGCTGCACCGTGCACGACGATCTGACGGATGGCGTTTCGCGTGCTAGCTGAATCCAGACGGGCTATATCGGCCAGGGCTGCAAATTGCTTTAGCGAAAGGGGGGGCGGAAACTCTAGGGTCATGGGCTGTACGGTGCTGGGGCCAATGGATAGTTGCCCCATACTTGAGAGCCGTTGGGGATCGGTCGTCGCTCACACGCCCCCATGCTTAGCGAGTGCAGCTTTGCTCGGTTACCTGCCATTGGCTTGGCTGCGCGTCCGCGTCTTTTGCAACTTCGATCGCGCACGGCTTTCCTGCGAATGCAGCGCTGTATACAAGCCGATTCGGCCCGATTCTCGCCGGAGGGAGTTCGATATAGATGCCTTCGACAGCTCCTGACGCAGACGGCTCGAAGACGCCGCTATCGTCAGACGAGTTGGTTGAGGTGGGCGCCCACCGTGTTGTTTGAGCCTGGCCGTCCAGCTGCGAGCTGGCCGTGAACGGCACGCTCACAAGAACCACAGACAGAAAGATGGTTTTCATTGTTTTCCTCGTAGCCTATGTGTAGGCGCAGGTTTTCTTGCGAAATGGTAACCCGGTTTGCAGGGCTGCACGGCGCCATGGCTATTCGTCGCGCGGCTGTCTCCCCTGAGCGCGATGATCGGGCGTCTCGGTGTCCAAGGCCTCGATACCGGCCAGAGCATGGCGTGCGATGTGCAGCAAAGTCGCACGTTGCAACGCCTTGTCCGTTTCGCCCCCGTTCAGATTGGAGATGCGCCGGCGTATCAGTTCAAGGTAGTAGTGGGTGGAGTGCCGATCATTGGATCCGGGCGTGCCCCAGTTCGCATGATCCTTGGCGCAGCCGTTGGCCAACTCGATGAGGATTCCGAGGGTGACGGAGGACAGCTTGGCGGGGGTGGTTTCTGCTTCATGGCCAACAGTGGGCGTGGCAACTTGGTTCATGATTTCTCCATCAAAGATGAATGGCGGGTCGGCTTGCTAAACGAAAAGCGATAGTTGTGACGAGATCGCAGTGCTCGACGTCGTCGAGAGCTCTGTGCGTGTAGTGGATGGCACATCAACGAGTACGCCTGTGACTTCCTCGAGCGACCGCCGACCGTGCTTTTTCGTGGGCATCAGCATGACGTGCTCTGTCTTTCGTTCGAGGGCCACATATTTTCTATAAAGATCTGGGTCATTGAGCAACTCGGGCCTCTCAGTCGCCAGGCGCGCCGCCGTGCGGAGGTCCTCTTCGCTGGCCATAATGCAGAAAACACAGCTGAAACGGCGCATGCCCTGCAGGTAGACCGGTAGACCTGGTCTTCCAGCATTTCGTGAATAGGTAGCCAGTCGTACCATTCGCGGCCGGCCTTGCTGTTGCCGGTATGCAGTTTGAACGGGGTGAGTTTGGCGCGGCCGCTGCTCTCCTCCGCGCGCATGCCCATGCAGTTCACGATAAGACCCATGCCGGCGGCCAGGGCGTCGGCGCGCTCCTGGGTGCCGATCCTCGCGTCCGGCCCTCGACCGACCCACTTCTTGATGCGGATCTCTACGATGGTTCGGATGGTCCGCTCGATGGGCCCACGCTTGAGGTCGGACGTGCATTGGCGCTGCTGTGGGCTTGGGAACATGCCGCGTTCCTCGATCATTTGCAGCAGTGTGCGGCGCGAACGGCAGATGTGCAGAGGTTCGCTGGTGGTGGTCGCCTTGATGTGGTCGACGGCGCCGGCCCACTCGACGGCACCGAGGTCGGCGTGGACGATGACCATCTGGCTCGCAGGAATGAAGGCTCGCAGCACCAGATACATGGCCTGGGAGTCCTTTCCGCCGGAGTGGTTCACGACAAACAGCGCGCCGCGCGAGATGAGTTCGAGGATTTCGGGGGAGGGCAAGGTCATGGTCGAGCTCCTGATCGGGATGGTTTAGGGGCGCGGCCGCGAGCTGCGCCGCCGTCGAGAGCTGATCACTCGGGCATGCCGATGCCCGCCTTTTCGGTGGATCGCGGGGTACAGCGCCACCAGCAGCCCGCCAGCGCCAGGGTCTCGGCCCAGCGTTCGGGGGGACAGGATTAGCACCTGGTGAATTCGGCGAGTGCGCATCTTCATTGGACTTCCGCCGTGATCGCCTGGTTGATTTGGGAGGCCGCTGCGGGTGCGGTGCGGTCGGCCGGCGGGACAGGCGTCTGGGCCGCGTCCTGGGCGTCGGCCGCTGTCGATGCCCTGCGCCGGACCTCGCGCTCGTGTAGACGGGCTTCCCAGCCCCAGACGCAGTGTGCGGGCGTGCGCCATGCGCTGTCTGTGTTCCAACCCGCGTAGGGGCTGGGGCCCAGCGAATTGCCATGAAGAATCACCGCCGGCACGTTCAGCAAGGACAACTGGATGAAGGCCATCTGGACGGCCGTGATGTCGATGTCCACGCCGGTGACGTGAATGGTGCGATGCGTCGGAAAATCGTGACCCAGGATGATCTCGGCCATGGCGATCACCATGGCGCCGCCCCCAATGCAGGGATCGAGCACAGTGATAAAGCCGTTTTGGGCGACCTGCTCCTGCACGTCTCCCCCGAAATTGATCTGCGCCATGAGGCGACTGACCTCGTAAGGCGTGAAGAATTGACCGCGATGCTTGTTGCCCAGGTCTAAGGCCATGAACAGACTTCCGAGAAAGTCCTGGTGGCGCTCCTCCAAAGCGAAGACGACGTGCGCCAGGCCTTCGGCGAAGTGGCTCATTTCTTCTGCCGTGTACCGCTTGCTGATTGCCTGGTACTCCTGCTCCCTTGCAGTCCGCCGCGCGCTGTCCACGGAAGCACTGATGGCGCATGCGACGCTGGCGATGAAGTCTTCCCAGACCCGCCACATCTGGTGTCGCCCGCTGAAGGACTCAAGGAGCTTGATCACCGCGCGGTGGTGATCGGTGTGACGAGAGTTGTTCTTTTTGGCCATGTGCATTCCGACGTATGAGCAATAGATCAATTTCAGAATACATATGGACATATGTACTTCAAAACTTTTTGTGAGCACGAAGACAAGGTAGGGCGCCGGCCCGCCTCGGTCCGCCCCCCCGAGTTGCCGTCAAAGAACTGTGAGCGCGTAGCCTCCTGTGGCCATCCGCGCATCGTGCACGGCCTCGTGGACGGTCACCAGGTGGCCGACCCGTTGGCGAGCTTCGCCGTCGATAACCTGGTCGAGTACGAAGGACTGAGGGGGGCGCTCGGTGGCGGTGTCCGGGAACAACGCGCGACGATGGATGCGCATCACAGCGGTCAACGCAGACCAGCAGATCTCGCCGCCGCCCGGCCTGGCCGGCAGTTGAAGGTCGTCGGCAAACAGGGCGTACAGGGTTTGTCTGACCTGCATGCGCACGTCGAACACGCTGATGGCTTCGCCAGCTCGCGCGCTGATCCAGTCTTCGCGATGCGCCAGGTCGACAAAATCGAGGGTGGCGTCAGCATCGGCCATCTCGCTCGCTACGGCGATGCAGGCGTCCGTGGAATTCTGTGCCCACGCTTCTGATGTGAAATGGCCTTCATCCGCCTGCTCCCAGGGAAGGACAGCGCGCCAAAGACGCATTTGGGGTGTGCTCATGATTTTTCCTTCAGGGCAAAAAAAGATGGGAGACGCCAGCAACGCGCTCCGGGATTGTCGAGAGGCTCAGTCTTGAACTGCGCAGGCCTCATCGCGATCTACAAGCTTGTAGAAGTAGGCCCATTGGTCTGCTGTGAGGATATGGATCCAGCCTTCTTCCTCGGCCGCGTCGATCACGTGGAATGGCATAGGCTGCTCGTCCGGCCCAACGCGTTCGACGCCGAGCCGTACGCCGGCTTGCTCTTGACTGATCAGGACGGGATCGCCTGAGACAAGGGCCTGACAGCAACGCAACAAGATGACATTGTCTTGCTTGATTGCCTTCAGACCGGTCTGGATTGAGCTGGGATCGGTTTGATAGGCGCCGGGCTCCTGCGCGGCCAGCGCAGCCAGAGGGAGCAGGGCGTTGGCGATAAGGCGGGGCTGGGAGAGCGGTTGAATGATGATGGTCATGGCGAACTGGGACGCGTCAGCTAGGTGAGTAGGATGTGAAATCCAGACTACAGATACGGTCAGCCCATCCCAAACTTCTTCACCTGACTCCTGAGTTCGCTGGCTGGCGAGCTACGCGGACGGCCGGCACAAGTAAACGGGCGCGACGAATACCGACCAGGTCTCCGTGTGTGTTTCACCGGTCCAGGACGTCTCATGCCAGGCGCTTTGCTCGAAATCGAATTCATCCTGGTTCAAGTCGTTGTACGCATATCCGAATAGGCGGCCGTCGGCGTCCAGGGAGGCGGCGATCCCGTCGCCCACCACTATTGCGGCAAGGGGGCCAAGGGAAAGCAGCAACGCGCGAAGGCGTTGTATGTAGGCCTGGTACGAGTATTGGTCTTCGGATTTCATGAGGTCGGCTCCTATTCGGCATGGCAGCGTCCAGGCGCCCCCGCTGTGGTAGCAAGATAGGGGGCGCCGGCAGAGGGCACGCACTTAGCGCGCCAGGGGGTAAGCGGAGTTGGGCCGGCGCGGGCAGCGCCGGGCATGAAGGCTTGGGTCTAGTCGTACATGGCAAGCCCGATCACCAGCTCCCCGTCCGCGTCGAATTCGATTCGATGAGCGCCCACCGAGTCAGCGAACGCGAGAATCGGCACCATCCACTCAGGAAGCTGAAGATGTTGCCGAACCTCCGGCAGTCGCTCGGGCACCTTCCAAAGCCAGCCGTAGCGAATCGGCTCTCCTGCGCTGGCCAGGTACGGGGCGGGCGCTTCACGATCGGGGACATGGGCAGAGGACAGGACAATGGTGGTCAAGCGCTCAGGATGCCCGTTTCCAGCACCCGAGGCAGATGGATCAGGCGCGGATAGCAGATCGGCGACAAGCTTGTCCATGACTTGTGCTCTTTGCTGCTCATCGCGAATGCCCGCCACCAGCTGCTGGACGCACGCCGCCATGGCGCCAGCTGCCTGAGACATCCTTCCCTCAGCCAGGTGAGACTGAAGGCCGCTTGCCACGGCCAGGATTGCATTGGTATCGACCTGGGCTGAATAGTGCGATCCACAATGGTGAGCGGCTCCGCCATAGATTCCCAGGTCAGCTTTGTCTGCCCAGAACCCCTGCTCGATCGACAGGGAATACAGCCCATGCCCATCCTGGAACACCTCTGCGAGGCGATACAGGGTGTCGATAGGGATGAATCCCGAGTCGCTTTGATCCAGAAGAACCCGGAGCGCCGAGTGGTCGGGCTGCTTGAAGTAAGTGAAGAGGGCGCGGATAGTGTCTTCACGGGTCGGTTCAACGACGGTCGCAGGAATGGCGAGCGTCCTGCGCAGGGATGTAAGCCCTGCCCAAACCGTATCCGCTTCACAGACGCAATCAGTGTCCGTCATGTAGAACGCGTAGGCCCGGCAGCCAGGTGCTTCGGAGTGGACGGCCTCGAGCTTCGAGTCCATCGAGCCGAACAGGGCGTGAATGACAGCGGTGTACCGTCGAACTGTGAAGATGCAGGTGGCGGAAGTGGATGCGTGGGACATGTGGTCTTCTCTAAGTGCGGGCTGCGGTATGCAGGGCCCGCCTGTCAACCAGAGTACATACTGGCGTATGAACTCCAAAGAATTCCATCAGCACACCCTCGTGGCAGGTCGGTCAGCGGCTCCAGGCCGCTGACCATAGAAGACTGGGCAGTGATCAGACGCCTTGGGCGTCCAGCTCCAGCAGGCGCAACTCAAGAAACTCGAGCCAGTATTCGTCACTCGAATTGGATGCGTCACGGCCGCCGCCCTCGACCAGTTCGCGCCGCGCGGCAGCGCAACCTGCGCGGAAGTAGGGGCAACGGTCGTCGCCCGGGAGTTGTTCTGCCTCCCCCAGGGACAGTTGATAGCCACGTTCGAATGCGGTGCGATGCTTGGCGCGAAGAATCTCGGTCGTCGAGGGGTGCATCACTTCAGACGCCGCGGGAAAAAGAGGCAAGACTTGCTCGGACGAGTCGTCGATTGCGTCCAGATCGTCCAGCAGTGCCTCTGCGCTGCCGTCGGCGCGCTGCCGGATGCCAAGCCCGGAAATGGAACTGTCGTTGACGTAGGCGACGCCGTCGAGGAATGCGGAAGCCTCTCGGACGGTGGGGTAGGTGATGGCTTTCATGTGGAACCTTGCGTGGAGTTGGTCGGAAACTGTCCTCCGGTGCTGCCATTGCGGCGACGGGGACTGTCTCTTCAGCTGAGTCAGTGAGCTGTTCAACCAGACTACCGAGGCTAGCCACGCCAGCAAAACTTTTGGTGAGAGCGGCGTTTCACAGAAGCGATAGGCAAAAAAAAGGCGAGGGGTGAGGCCCTCGCCAAACTCGGGGGGCGCGCCGGCACGCCACCCCCCTAGAAATGCAGATCAGTGGAACTGGTAGCGCAGGCCAGCGGAGAAGACGTTGTTGGTGACGCCACCGCGACCCAACTGCATGTCGTAGTTCGCGAACCAGGACAGGCTGTTGCCGAGCTGCGAGTTGGCGCCCAGGCCCACCCAGCCGGTGTGGCGTTGCAGGCCGATGCCCTTGACCTGGAATCCTGCGTCGGGGGCGCCGGCGAACGATGCGGTGAAGTCCAGGCTGGTGGGATTGCCGTAGCGATAGGCGCCGTATCCGCTGAAGGTGGTTTGGCCAGCAAACCACTCGACCGGAGCGGATTGCAGACGCAGACCCAGGAGGCCAGCCGTCTGGTCGTAGGACTTCTTGTCTGCCTTGAGGCCGAAAGCACTCTCGTTCTCGTAGATGGCACCGCGCTTCAGATGGTCGTAGGACAGACCGACGAAGGGCGTGACACGCGCGCCATTCAGGCTGAAGGTATGGCCGACTTCAGCGTAAAGCGAAGTGACCGCGTCGGTACGACCGCTGTTCACATGATCGGCGCCGTTGACCAGGATGTCGCGCTTCACGTTGGAGTGGATCCATTCGTAGCCAGCACGACCGGAGACGTAGGTGCCAGCGTCAGCGCCGTAACGGCCATAGAGGGACAGGCCCGTACCTTGGCTCTTCGACTTGCCGCCGTAGCTGTCGAAATTCGCCTTGGCGTCCGACCAGGTCAGCGCAGCACCGAGGATGCCGTTTTCCGAAATGCGGTGATCGAAGCCGATCTGGCCACCGAACAGGTTGGTGTCGGCGCCGGCGAAACCCGACTGCTTCAGCTTGCCCGTGCCGCCGATCATGTTCACCCAGGCGCCCGTCTTGGCACCAGGAATCGAGAGATCGTCGACCCGGTTGGAGAGGGCACGGTTGATTGCTTGAGACTGTTGGAAGGTCAGAGCTTGGGACGAAGCGTAGATTTGCCCGCTGACGCTATCCAGAGCGGTGGCGAGTGCGGCCGTGCTGTCAACCGCCTGGAGCTTTGCCGCGGCAACGACGAAGTCGTTGGTCACCGACGATTGGACGCCTTGCACCTTGGCGTCAGTGGCCTGGAATGCGGTTTCGACTGCATCGGCGGCCGCCAGGCGGCTGGTCTGGCCGGCGTAGAGGCTTTGCGACACGCTGGCGACGTTGCTGCGCAGGACGTCCAAGTCCACTTGGGTCGGCGTGTAGGTAGCCGTCACAGAGTAGAGCAGACCAGCTCCGCCCGTGACCGTGCCGAATTGCCCGTTGACCTGACCCGCTTTCAACGCGGTTTCCTTGGCCTTGACGACGTAGGTGTCATCGGGCTTGGTCACGACCAGGCCGGAGTTGTTCAAAGCGGCCTGGCCATCCACGACGACGGTGGTGCCCAGTTGGGTCATCAGGGTTGCCTGGGGGCGCCAGGCGTTGTAGTTGCCTTTGATGTGCAGGCCCTTGCCAGTTGCCTGGACAACCCCACTGTTGTTCACAGAGGCGCCGGCGACGCCGCCGTTCGAGGCCAGTTGGCCGTCGACGAACACGTTGACGTCGCTGCTGACGCTGCCGTACAGCTCGACGGTGCCCTTGCTGATGGTGGTTCCACCTGCGTAGGTGTTATTGCCCCACAGGACCAGCGAGCCCGTGCCATCCTTGGTCAGGCCGGCATTGCCGGAAATGTCGTTGAAGAACTGCGACCGGTAATTGTCGAAGTTGGCCACGAAGTCGCCACCCAGGGTCAGAGCTGTGTCGAACTTCGCCGGACCGCGAACCGCGCGATCGGGATTCAGACGGCCCCAACCAAACTTGGTGCGGTCGCCCAGGTCGTCCGCGGTGGAAAGGATGGTCTGACGCAGCGCGCTGTTGTCCATCCACGGATAGGCCTGGGACACCAGGGCGGCGGTTGCGGTTACAACGGGCGCGGCGAAAGACGTCCCGCTCAGACCTGCCGGCGCTTGAGCGCTTACGCACCAGTTGGCGGCCACACCGCACTGGTTCGACCAAGGCGCCAGGGTGCCGTCGGCTTGGAGCTGCGTCACGGTCAGCCAGCCGCGCTGGAGTGCCGGATCGATGTAGGGCGCGCCGGCGGCGAAGAACGGATTGGCCTGCGATTCATTGCCGTTGGCCCAAATCAGCAGCTGGCCATCTCGCAGGACGGCGTCACGGAACACCGGGAGGAAGTTCTGGGCAGTAGTGGAGCCGGGCTGCGTCTGGGCGCCGCCGGGGAACGCGTACTGCGGGTCCGTCGGAAACGACCATGAGTTGTTCACGATCTTTACGCCGCGGCTGGCCAAGGTCGTAAAGCTGGTGCTCAGGGTCGCTGCCGAGAATGAGGACGGTTGATTTGCCTGATAGAGGCTGAAGCCGCTGGCCATACCCTTCGGGAAGCCGTCGCCGATGTCTTTGCCACCAGCTACACGGCTGACAATGGCGCCGTGCGTGCCGGCCTCTGCCAAGGCAGGCGAAATCACTTCCTGCAAGGCGCCAGCGACCGCGGCCGGGTGATTGCCCGAGGGGTCAGCATCGAAGCCAGTGTCGAGGATGCCTACCTTGACGCCCGTGGCATCGAAGGACGCGGCATTGGGCACGGACGGCGTGGGCGACGTGGGCCACGAACCGCCCGTATTCCCGCCGGTGTCGCCGCCCGTACCACCGGTGCCGCCGGTGCCGGGCAGCGAGCCGCCACCATTGCCACCGCTGCCACCACCACCGCCGCCACCCCCACCGCCGCAGGCGGACAGGATGGCCAGGGTCAGTACCGAGAGGGCCAGCTTGGACGCGAGCTGGCGGGATTTGGGCGTACTCATTTCGGGTCTTCTCCGTAGAAAACTGAGCCTCGATGGGCTAGGAACTTGCTGGTCTTAGGTATGAATCAGATTTACGATTCATAATGACAGATCGAAGACCGATTCCCAAGAATTTTGGAGAAATAAATGGAAAGTTTCAGATTCGTCTTGAAAAAAGCGCGTAGTGTACGCAAAATAGGGGGCGCAACATAGTGCTGGCTAGGATGCCAAGTTGCCTTTTGCGTCGTGCTGGGGCGTCGCTGCTGACGCTTTTTGAAACCGTTGCGCCCTTTTGCGGGGTATGTAAAGAATGTATGATCCTTACGATTCATCTTCTTAGCGATGAGTCCGCAGGAATTGCGTATGCCGCGCAATTTTCCGGTGTGAGGATTGCGGTCAAACAATAACGAACGCGCGGGCTCAGATGCGCAACCGATCCCATTTATGGCGATAGAACTCCAGTATTTCGACCCTTCCAAGACCAAGCCGACGCGCCTGCAGTACTACCTGCGCAAGGTCGCTGATCCGGCGGACTTTCCGCTGACCGGCGAGAAGCTAAATCTCTTGCGCGAGGGGCCTTTGCAGATGACCGAGCGCCAGGCCGCGGAGATCCTTGGCGTGAGCTCGCCTCAAGAGGTGCGGTTTCGCGAAGCGATCGCTCGGCCGGGCCTGGTCGACATTCAGGTCGAGATGAACTTGCATCTCTATGTGGCCAAGCCCCATCCGCTCTCGCTGCGGATCGTGGCTGAAGAGGACCACTGGAAATCCGACCGCTTCACCGATTGGCTCTTTCAGGACATCGGCGTTTACTACGATTCACCACATTGGCTCAACATGGGGGGGCCCCGAGCGGACCTGCTTTCCAGATTGCGCGTGATGGTGCTTGAGTGGCTGCCCATGCTGCTCAATGGCAACGTCAACAATCGGTACGCCATGGTCAACGGCACCCGGAGCAATTCCAAGCCCTCGCTGCGCGTTTTGATGTCGCGGCTGCGCGAGGCCGATGCTGCCGACATGGCCGATTACGAGCGGGGGACGATGTGTTCTGCTCACCAGGCCTATCAGGACCTGAAGGCTCTTGCGCAGTGGTGCTGGCAGCGTCGGGTTGGCCACGTGCCACAGGCCGAATTCGTACTGGAGAAGATTGCCCAGCAAGATCCTTTTGAAAGTGATCTCTTTGAACAAGTGAAAGAGCAGTACGCCTCGCGCGTAGTGCGGAACGCCAAGTGAGGGCGTCAGCGCGGTAGCTTTGCTGCAGCGCTGACCCTCCGTGTTTTCCACTCTTGAGGATCTATGAAAACCAACCCTGACTCGGCTGAGTCCGAGCAAATCGTGCAGCCAGTGGCCGCAATGCCGAAGACCAGCCGGCAGCAGCTCGAAGCCTACTGTCCGATAGACCCATCGACATCTGAAGCTGCGCCGGTCCAAGTGTCGCTCCGGACGATCAGCGTTGACCTGCTGGATGGGGAAGATCAGCTGTTCCGATTTAAGGAGCCGTTGCACACCTACATTGCGAAGTCCGGCTGGAGCAAATCTGCCGGTGGCTACAGTACGGCGCTGTATGAGCTGTATCGTCCCAAGATCCCGAAGCGCATCGACTTCTCCTTCCCGTTTTCGGTTGGAAATCTGACGCCGCTCGATGAGACCCCTGGCCTGGATCTGACGCGCAATGATCGGACGATTACTGGCGATCTCCTGACCTATTTTCAAACCCATTTCGATGAGCAGCTGAGCAAGCTTCGCCGCGTCGAGCGGTCTGAGATGGAGAAGATTGCAGCATCGTTGCTTCATCGCAAGCACGAGCATGTCTTGTACATGGCGCGGACCTTCCCCGCGCTGCTTCAGCAGCTGTTCGACGACTATCCCAAGCTCCAGGCGGTCCGATACATCGGCCGGATTGGCGTGCCCGGAATGCCCCAGAAAGATCAACTCCAGTCGAAAGTCGTGACGATGCGTTTCGACCCGACTGTGATTGATCTGTATAACCCGTCCCCAATTTTGAATATTCAGCCCTAACGCCTTTGCTGGCGTTGGGTACATAGGGCGCCCACCGGGCGCCCTTTTCTTTGGCCGGCGAACGCCTGTCGGAGAATCCTTCCCCCACACCCTCGGTCCGGGCGAGTGTCCTACCCCCACCCCCTGATGCCCCTCACCCTGGCCACATGCAAATAAGTGGTCACAGTGTTGCGGGCATTTTTTTCTTTCCATTATGATTCGTTATGTTTGTTCATCCTGATAAATAGCTAGAAGAACTGGTGGAATTGCGTGAGAACGTCGACATTGAATAGCGTGCAGGTGCGGGGCACCCGGGAAGATGTGGCGCCTGCAGGAATCGAGTGGCTCATGGACCAGGCCGAATTCGGTAGCGACGATGCCGATGTGGTCCGGTCCTATGTTGCTCTGCTATTGCGCAATGGCACTCTCACCGTGGTTTCCCAGCCCTCGACATCGCGGCACGTGCCTGCTTACGTACCGGAGGCGTTGGCCAACGTCGGCCTGACGCAGTACTCGCCGGCGGAAATTTGGCACCGTTTCACGCAAGAGACCAACCTCAGAACGAGTCCGTCGGGTCGGTGCCGCAGTGAAGTGCGGCGCAAGGCTCGGTTCCTGCTCTGGCTGAAAGAGCGCGGCCGCGCGGCCCAGTTGCTCAATTCACGCAGTGGCGCAGGCCTACCGACCGCGACGCAGGCGGCATGATGGGACCGTTCATTGACGCTAGCGCGACGGTGGAAGAGGCTAACGATCTGGCCCGCGGATTCCAGCAGGTCGCAAACCCTGCGGTGTTCAGGCTGGCTGTTGCTTTACTGATCAGCGCGGTCATCGCACTCTTCGGCGCCTATCGCCTTTTCGCGGCAGACGCCGTGGTTGAAGCCTTGGCCCCTGGGGGCGCGGTCTATCGGCCGGCCGCCTACGTCGATGGCAAACGGCCCCAAATTCCGGTGGCGATATCAGAAGAGATGGCGGCCCTTGGCAATGGAGCGAAGCTGCCATGAGCAAGGCCCCCAAACGTAGATCCGCCGCGACCGTCGTCGCAATTCTGTCGACCGGCCTGTTCATCAGCGTCGTCTCCAACGCTCTGCTGCTGACCGTGGCCAGCCGGACAAAGCAGATACCGATAGCGGTGGACGACAAGCTCAGGATCATGCGTCCTGCGCTACTTGATCAGGTCAACGTCTCGGACGCTCGGGTCCTAGAGTTCGCCGAAGAAGCCCTGCGGGCCTCGTTTTCCCACGACTTCGTGAATCACATTGGCACGCTGAACTACGCGAAGCGGTTCTACACGACTCAGGGCGGTCGCATGCTGCAAGAGCAGCTGGAGCCAATTCTTGACGAGATGCGTAAAGAGCGCGCCGTCATGAGTGCCGGCACCGAGGCACCCCTGATGGTCCGCTCCGCGCACCTGTTTCACGGACGCGTCGCGTGGCAGGTCGAGATCCCCATCACGATCAGATTTCAAGGTCAACGGGCCTCCTACTCGCCTCGGCTGAGGGTCGCCCGCATCCTGGTCGTTCAGGTACCGCCGGAAGAACACACGCGCGGAATCTCTGTGCACACCATTCAGTTGGAACCCAGGAGAGCGGCTTCTTAGGCCCGGCGTCGGCGCGCAATTGGCAATCACTTGCGTGTGCCTTGCGCGCCCGATTCAAGTACGTGAAATGACAACTGCCTATTGCTAGGGCTGCCGCATGCACCCAGCAGTAGGACAAAGGAGCGGAAGTTGAGCGTTAACAATCAGAGCATTTACAAGATCCGGGCCATGATGATGCAGCGGATTCACCAGACTCTGAGCAAGCATTGGCCGGATTGGTGGAGGTCGCTGGGGGGTATGGACGCGACTGAAATGAAGTCGGCGGGTGCCGCGATGACGCTGCTGCACACGGCACCTAACGACCTGGCGTTTGGCTTTGCCTATGGGCTGTATACCGTTCGAATGAGCCGCGAGTCGCTCAGCGAACACGACCTGGCGACCAGCGAGGTGGCCCTGCACGTGATGAACGCAATCGACTATCACAACAACGAACTGGCCACGAAGCACGGTGCGTTCGCCGATATCAGTGAACCCCCGTTCGGCCCGGACTTCTCCGAGTACGAGGTCTGGTTTCACCAAGCCCCGAACGACTTCGCTTGCGGCACCGTGTGCGGCTTTTTTTGCGCCTACGACGAAGCCGTGCGTAGCGGAAAGAGTGCCGCCGTGGTAGTGCAACCGCTCACCCCCCGTTGATAGGCAAGCCATGCGCCTCTTGAAGCCAATGCTCTCGCGTCTTCGTATGGTGGCTGTCGCCACAGTGGCCGGTGCCGCGGCCTTCAACTGCCATGCCGAACAGGCAACCACAGCATCACAGCCCACCGCCACCCAGCCCACAGCTGCCAGCGCCCAAGCTCCGGCGCGCAGCGGTGGGAAGGGTATAGGGCAGGTCGGAGTTGCACCTCAGGTAAAGGATGTGGCTTCGGTCGGCAGTGGGGGCGCCGATAGCCAACCGGCGACTGGTGCCCAATCCGCTGCAAGTGGTGGTGAAAGCTCGGCCAGGCCAGCCCCTTCGGGTACTCAGCAGGCCCAGCAAGCCGCGGCGGGGGCCAGTGCCGATCAAGGTGGTCGTACCCAACAATCGGAGTCCGCTGGTGGCCCATTGCCTTCTCCGCGAGTCGATTTCGTGCAGACCGCAGTCGATGCGGTAGCGCCGATGGATCCGGGCCAAATTCGAGACTTCAAAAAGAAGCTGGATGAACGGCAAGGGGCTGAGGTCTCTCCCGTCCGTTCGGACCTGATCCCCGTCTCCGTCACGTACGACATTGACCTTTCGCCTGGCGCCAAACCACAGGTGGTGCAGATCACTCCTGGTCAAGGCGCGCTGATCAACATCATCGACCGCGAAGGTAACGGATGGCCGGTGAAGAAAGTGAAGAACTACAACGAGGGCGCCTTCAAGGTCGAGGAGATGGGCGAAAGCACTCTTTCTGTTGAAGCGCTCAGCAATCACCAGCTCGCCTCAATCGGGGTGCTCCTTGAAGGAATGAGCGTCGCCTGGTCCTTTACCGTCATCCCCGCGCAGGTCACCACTGACGTGCGGGTCGATCTGCGCCTGCCGTCGCTGTCGCCGGGGGCAGTGTCAAAGGTGGGACGGGCAAGTGGCCTACCCAGCGTCGGCGCCAAGCTCGACGGCTACCTCTATGGCGGTACGCCCGAAGGTGCGCGCCGGCTGGAAGTTCAGGGCGTTGCTGGGGCCAGGGCGTGGCAATCGCCGGATGGCCGGCTGGTCCTGCGAATAGCAGGTCTGGTGTCGTCCCCAGCCTGGTACGACCGCATGCCGGCCGCAGATGGCACCGCGGTCTACGAACTGCCGGCCACGCCGGTCGTTGCCGTGGCAACTGACGATGGAACATCGCACACCATTCGCATTAAGGGCCTGCAGCCTATGGTCTCTGCGGCCGAGAAAGGCGCGCTAGGCGTGCGCCAATAAGGATCACTGGTAGACCGCTATGGCAAAAAAAGACACCGAATCGCAGAAGGATGAGGCGCGCCCTGTCCATCGGGGATTCAAGCGCAATCTCAAGCTCGTCATCGTGGTGGCGGTCGTGGCCATCGTCATCGCACTGGGCCTGGCCGGGATGGCGGGCAGCGGCAAGAAGTCGGACGCGCCCGCAACCGCGATCGGGAGCCTCACGCCAACCGGCTCGGCGGAAGTGCGCCGGGAGCTGAGTCCCGCCATGCAAGAAAAGCAGAACCGCATCTTCAAGGAAGAGGCCGAGGAGGCGCAAAAGTCTGGCCGCTCGTATATCCCTCACGAGGGAACCCTGGGCGTTTCCACTCCCGTCGACCAACTGCAACCGTCCAAGGCTGCAGAGAAGAGTATGCCGATCACGAATCGAATGACCGGAGGGCAGGGCCAGGGGGCGCAGGAATACCCAGGCCTTGCGCGTCAGATTGAGCGCATGGCGAAAGGGATGGACATCCGGGGGGCGGCTGTTCAGTCGTTTGGTGACAAGGACAAAGCTCTGGCCAGCGCTCCGGGCCAATCGGGCGCATTGGTGGCCGCTCAAGCCGGCGACAAACCGACCGGCGGATCTTCCC
The DNA here is from genome assembly GCF_000633435.1 of Achromobacter sp. DH1f. Lineage (NCBI taxonomy): Bacteria > Pseudomonadati > Pseudomonadota > Betaproteobacteria > Burkholderiales > Alcaligenaceae > Achromobacter > Achromobacter sp. DH1f. The sequence continues at coordinate 64,285 of NZ_AYMF01000028.1, forward strand.
GAGGGGCAGATATAACCGGTGGAATCGAGATCCACCCGGCAGAGCTGCTGAGCCCGGTCGACACGGATAAGACCGATGAGGCTACCGCGCGGATCACGGGGGGGCCGCTCGCTGGCGCAACGGTCGTCGGAAAGCTGGTGGTCTTCGAAGAGGACTTCGCCATGGGCTTCAGTTCGATGCGTTTCGACGGCAAATACTACACAGTCCAGGCAGTTGGCGTTAATGAGCAAACCGCTTCGCGTGCCATGGGCGCTGATGTGGACCACAGATTCTTCGACCGATACGTGATGCCGGTCCTGTCGTCAGGCCTATGGGGAGCTGCGACCTACTTCACCGAGAAGGGCCGCACTGCCACAAAGTATGTGCCGACTGGTATCGGTGGGGACATCGTGGTCAGCGACGAGCGTGCATCGCAGGAGGATGCCCGAAACAAAGGGATCGGCGAGGCCATCAAGAAGTCGCAACAGATCACCGAGGCCGAGGTTCAACGGCGCGCCTCGAAGAAGAATCGCATGACGCTGCCCCAGTTCACTCCAATCGGCATTCGATTTGAGCAGCCTGTCTATTCGAAAGACGCAAAGTAGCCGCCGGACGGTGAAAGAGATATCCACACGGAGAAATTCTGAATGACCACTGAACCTCAATCCGGGCAAGCCGCACACGCGGACGATGTCGACGCGCCGCGCAAGCCCACCACCACCGCCATTGACACGGCTGATGCATGGGATGCAGTCGATGCCACGCCGACAGGGGCTGGATCGCCTGCCGCTACCGGTGCGGCAGATCCCCTGCACCACGTCGACGACGAAGATCCGCACAACTCCGATTTGGACGATGACAACGAGAATGGGGATCCGGACGATGATTCCGATGATGCTGATCGGGCGAAGCGCCGGGCCCGTTGGAACCTGTTCTTCTGGGGATTCATTGTCGTATTCATTGGTGGGGTAGTTCTCGCGATCTACGTCGTATTCCTCAAGCCGTCTGCGCCTCGGGCGGAGCCGACGTCTTTCGATGCTCCCAGTCTGCAGGACGGCCTCCAACGGCGCGGGGACTCGCCAGTTAGCGGAGACGGGCGGAATCTGACGCCCGCGGAGCCCGCGCGAGCATCCTCCCCTGGTGGTGACGTACGCGTGGAGGGACGCGAACCTTCCGATGTCGTTGTGGCCCCTGGCGCACCACAAAGCGAGCGGAGCGCTCCAGGGAGGGTCTCCCAACAGGACGGGGCGCAATTTGGAAACGATTTGGAGGTCGAGCCACTATCCACTGGCCCCGGCCTCGGATCGGAGCCCAGACCGAGCGCACCGCTGCCTGACATTGAACGCAAGGTGGACACGATCGCAGTCAATCTGGTTCAGGTGAATGTGCAGATCGTGAACCTGCAGCAGCGCCTGGCGGCTATGGAGGCTGGTCAGAAGGAAATCCTCGACGCGGTCAATCGCCTGGGCAGTCAGAATCAGGACAAGAAGGCGGCCTCCGCTTCGTCGGCGAGCGCAGAGAAGCGCGTCGCGGACGCCAGGACGGCTCCGCGGGTAGCGGCTTCCGTGCCTGCGTCAAAGGCGGCGCCGGCGGCCCAGCAACGGCAGCCGGCAGGCGGCGGTTCGAAGCTGGCGGGTCTTTGGGTGAAGGGAACATACCCCACCACGGGGGCGGCGACGGAGATCGCGTGGGTTATGAATGGCGATGGCCAGCTCGAGGCGACTGTGCGCGTGGGCAGTACCGTGCGCGGTGCAAAGGTCACCGGATTCGATGGAATGAAAGTGCTCACCACTGCCGGCGTAATCCATCCTCGTTGATGAATACCGAATCATGAACCTCGACGCCTTCCTCGACGGCTCTCCAACGTTCACCCAGGGCATTCTCCGGCTCATCTTCGTGGGTTTGTCGGTGCTGGCCGGTACATGTTGCTTCTACCTCGCCGCCAGAATGTGCATTGCACAGTCGCAGGGTTTGAGGGAGGGCCGCCCACTATTCGGGCCTGTCGTCGCGCATGTGCTTATTGGCTACTTCTTTCTCCGCCTGGCGGGGTTTTCGACGGACGTTATCGAACTGCTGTTTGGCGCAGCTCCCCAGCAACCGTCCAGCGCGCTTTCCTATCTGCCTGCGCAGATCTCACAAAGCAATTTCTGGAAGCGGGTCGCTCTGGCAATCGTCAGTTGGGTGGCCATGTTTGGTGGGATCGCTATCTTCAGAGGGCTTCTGCTGTGGAGAGAAATGTCGAATGGCAACCCGAATCAAAGCGGAGACCTCATGTGGCGTGGGCTTTGGCACATCGTGTTCGGCGGCATTGCTTTGAACATTGGCGGTTTGTGGGGTTCCTGACAGAAGGGACGAAGTTCTGTTTTTTTAACAAAGGTGTTAGCCCGACTTGTCGGCATTCTTGAAGGAAGAAGTTATGAAAAAGCTCGGAAAATCTGTCTGGATGAGGCTTGGGTTTGCACCGTTGGTGCAGCTGGCGGTCATGGGGTCGGCTCATGCGAACCTGTTCGACATAGGGAACACGGTGATCGACCTGGCCAAGCTGTTCACGCAAGTCGTTATCGTCTGCGCGGTTCTCGTTGGCGTGGCGGCAGTCGTCTACGGCATCACGCTGATGCGCAAGAAAGCGGGTGAGCGCGGGGAAGACATTAGCGTGGCGCGGATCATCATTGCCGTCACCTCTGGCTGCGCCGCGATCGTTCTTGGCTTCGTTATTGCTGCGACGACGGAAACTTTCGGCGCCGGCGCGGGCGACATTGGCAAGAACTTGTTCTAGCCACAACCGCGACGCTGCACTGGCCTACCGACCATGAAAGATCTGCTCTTATCTATCCGTCGAGCTGTTGGTGGTCGCGCCGGACGTGGCGTCGCGCGACCACCTATTGGCGCTAGTGAAAATGCGGCCCATGCTGCTACACCAGCGACCTGCGCAGGGTGCGGGATCACGACGGCGCAACTGTTTTCTGTCCCTGGTGGTGGAAGCGAGCAGACCCGCGTCTGTGAGCTATGCGCCAGCTATTCGGCTGTTGGCGAGAAGGATCCACTGGCGCTGGGACGGGACCTTAATCGGCATAGCCTGGTAGCAATCCTTCCCGAGCTCGCGGTGGCCGATGTGAATCTATTGCACTGGGCGATGAGTCTGGCGCTGCAGGATCCGGTCGAGCGCGACAGGGCACAGCAAGTCTCTCAACGCTTGCAGGCGCGGCTTCACGACACCAAAAGCGGATATGGCTCCATGCGGGCACAAGCCTTTGGTGAGGCGATGGCGTATCTGTCTGATGGGCAGTACGCCATGCGGGATGTGTCCGAGCTACGCCTTGTCTTCGCCCCAAAGCTGCTCGAGCAGGTCCAATCCTCCGGCAGTATTGGTCTGGGTGAGTATGCCGATTGTGGCAAGTGGGACGATCTGACCCGCTCAAAGAGGCGCCAGGTGGTCGAAGGGAAAGATGCAGACGGGCCCGGGAAATCTGAGACATTAAGGACAGAATGATGGCAATCGTTGGTGATGACGCTGCCGCAGTGCGGGTTGATTGCGAACTCGTACCTGTTTGTGGGTTTGCGCAGTTCGACGATCCCAATGCCGCGACCAGTGGGAAGGCATTCTCGGGCGACGGTGAGATACGCCGATTCCAGCAGATCGATGAGCTGGAGAGTTCGGTCCTCTGGATTACAAACTTGGGCGCGGGAGACGATCCGCTGAGCCGACGGCGACATCTACGTTGTGGCGGCTTCCTCGGCGCTACCAGCCAAGAGATTGCCAGAGACCTAGGCCTGGAGGTCCGGCCTGATGGTCGGCTTTCCGACACGGCGGGCGTGCACGTCGCGGGCGTTTTCGAGCGGGCAATCAGGGTAGCTGCCCGGTCATACGGCGCAGACTCCGTGTGCCGGTGGGTCAATGGACTCAAAGGCGACTATCTCTATCAGGATATCGCGAAGTCCCTGCCGCGAGGTCCCCTGAGCGCGGTTGAGTGCTTTCCCCGCCAAAAGGAAATTCTGGCATCTGCATACCAAGCCAGGGCAATACCGGATTGGGGAGAGTGGGAGCTTGGCAGCGGGGCGACTTTCGTGACGCTCAGATTCAACAGGTTGTCATACGCACGTCAGATGTTGCAGATGGCCGTGCCAACCGGCAAGAACTGGGCTTACGTGGAGGGGACTGCCGGTGCCGATGTCCTGGGGGAAATGCTCGCTCGGACGTGTCTAGTGCGGGCAGAGATTAACGCTCGTGAGGGACAGGGTGACTTATCGCCTGTGACGTTAGCTGCGATAGGTTTTGACGGAGAGACACGGGGCCGAAAGCGGGGATGGTTCTCCCAGCCGGAGCTCGCTGCCCTGTCGGAGTTCATGGACATACGGCCGGATGGGTTTCTGGTGGACGAGGATGGGGGGCGTCCGCTACCTGCGAAGGTCCAGTTGCCGGAGGTGTTGACCTCTCGCCCTGAGCGCGCGCTTGCCTACGCCTTTGGGCTGATTGCCTATTGCCATTGGCAAGCTGTTGCCACGCCACGTCAGCTATCTGATCGTGATACTGCGCAAATCGACATTTGGAGCATATGGCTGCATGCCATGGACCGATCTCTCATGCATGAGGTCGCACTCCGCGCTCACCGTGACGATCTCCATGTGGAGGCCTATGGGCATGGCGCGCTGGTGCTACGTCTGCAAGACGGTGATTGGGAGAAGGCCAATCGCTTTTGGAAGCTCGAGGGGTTCGCGTACCCATCCGGTGGGATTGGCGGTCCGACATGAGTCACCTTCCCCCTTTGCCCAGATTCGCATTCGTGCCCGGCATTTCGGTAGAGCCACCATTTGACGTCTTGGTGGACGAATTTCGCCAAGCGCCAATTGATGCCCAGGTCCGGCTGGATGAATGCGTGGCAATGGATGATGGTGCCGCCGCGGTCGTTGCCTTGACGAAGCTCTATCTAGGCCTGCAAGGCACCACTCCAGGGCAGGAGGCAATTCGGCGCGTACTGCCGCTGCGCGACGTCGCGAAATCTCGCAACGTTGAATCCTAATAGTTTCTGATATTTGAGGTCTTCCGTAGTGAGTACCACTGCCGTAGTTCTGACGTTGTTGTTTGTCGGCATTCAGATCGCCATATTGGTGGTCTGCATGATGAACCGCGAGTCGATCGAGTCTGCGATTCTGCACTTCACAGGCATGTTTTGGCGCAACGACGTCGAAAGCTGCGTATCACTGGTGTCGAGCTACGACGAAAGCACGCTGATATCCAAAAGCCGCGACCTGGTCTCATATGTAGAGATCGAGGGGCGAGGCCGCTACATTGGGGCGGCCGAATTCGATGCTCTGGCGACTAAGCTAGAGAGCGCCCTCGAGCACGTCCTTGGGGCGGGGGCTGCGCGCCAACACCGGGTCGTTATTGGCTTTCGTTCCGATCCAGAGGCCGCACCTGACATGCTCAAGAGAGCTTTTCAGCCGGCGATTAACACGTCGCGTCGGATGGGCGCGGGCGATCGTGCAGCAGTATGGTTTGAGATGAAGTCCAATGCTCTCGCTGGTGTAGTCGTGGAAGAGCGCATTGTGCTCGGACTGTTTACCTTGCGTAGCGGTCTATCCAAGGATGAGGAGAAGCGTGCCTCTGAGGAAATCGCCGCGGTGCGTGCCGATGCCGGCCGTGAGTCGCTGCGGGCCGCCTCGTCGTTGTTTTCGCAGAACGCCATTGGGGTGCCGCCGCTGTTGGCTATGCGGCATAAGGCAGCTTTGACGACCTTGGTGAGGAACCTCAAGGGAACCGAGGGGGAGGGCCTTGGATTCATATGTGAGGTGATGTCGAACGAAGACGTGATCCCTGCCCTGCGCGCGTTCCTTGACGGGCGTCCGGCACCCGAGGATTGGAAGTCTGTTCTTGTCGGGGGAAGAGGGGGCGCTGCGACGACGGGTGAGCGTCGGGATGATGCTGCGGACTTGTTCCCGCTGGGCATTGGACGTCAATTGTTCTCTGAACAAAGCAGAGAGGTGTTTAAGGACTATGAGTATGTCGCTCGTGAGGGAACAGCCCACGTGGGCCTTGCTGTGAACGTTTTTCCGTCCGCGGATCCCGCTCCGAGCTTCAACACATTGGCGAAAAGTATCAGCGAAGTCGGCGGCACCGATGGTACTCGCATGCCGTTCGCGGCGTCCTTCGAACTGTATCCAAATGGTGAAACCTATCGGAAAGCAAGTGCAACCATGGCCTCGTTTTTAGGAGGGATGGGTGAATACAACAAGTCTATCAAGGCCGCGTGGGACCAGCTGCGGAATGGGCCGTCCAAGGCTGTGGCGCTAAGAGGGGTGTTGACCACATGGTCGCATCGATCTGAGTCGGAAGCATTTTCTCGGGCGTCGCAGCTGAAGAGCAAGGTGCAAAATTGGGGGGGGACGACCGTAAGCAACGAGTCGGGTGCCCCGGCGGAACTATGCATGGCAGTGGCCCCAGGCCTAGCAGCCCGATCTCCACTGCCGTTCGTCCCTGCGCCTCTAGCGGCCGCAGTTCGAGTCCTCCCTTTGTTTCGTCCAGCGTCGCCTTGGAGAGTGGGCGAATTGCTGCTCCGTACGGAGTTCGGTCGTTTGTTCGCAGTCGCATTCGGGTCGACAGTTCAAGCGAACACAGGAGGGTTCTTTATTGCGCCACCAGGCCGCGGGAAGTCGCTGCTCTTCAACTCGATGAATTTTGGCACTTCCTTTGGGCCTGGGCTTCAAGACCTGCCCTACGTGACCATCACCGACTTTGGCTTGAGCTCGGCTCGACTGATCGAGACGCTGCGAGCGATGCTGCCGCCGCACAAGCGACATCAGGCGGTTGCCGTTCGCGTTCGCAACAGCAGGGAGTATGCGAGCAATCCTTGGGACACCCAGCTGGGTTTCGACCGGCCCACTGAACGTGAGCGCGACTTCCAACGATTCGTCGTGACCACCATGGCTCCGACCCTTGGCGGCGAGTCTGCAAAGTTCATTGGCGCGGTTATCGACGCGGCATACGATCTATTCTCTCGAACGAGCCCTGAGGCGAAGCGCTGGCAGCGCGCGAATCATCCGGAAGTTACGAAGTTGATGGATGATCTCGGAATTGAGTCAGAGGGGCGCCGTGTTTACGACCTGGTCGACGAACTATTTGGTCGCGGCAGGGTTCACGAGGCAGCGGTGGTGCAACGCTACGCGGTTCCAGTGTTGTTTGATCTCATCACCGCCGCACGGTCGCAGTCTGTGCGAGACCAGTACGACCGTCCAGAAGAGCCGACGCCAACGCCATCAGGCGAGCCGATCGTCGCAGTGTTTACGCGCGCTATAGGTGCGGCTGCTCGCGATTACGCGCTGCTCTCGACTGTTACCCAGTTTGACCTGGGTGACGCACGCATCGTCGCTATCGACCTCGAGGAATTGGTATCCGGCGGTGAGGATGAAGAGTCCCATCGCCGCGCCGCGCTCATGATGATGTTTGGGCGCCACCTGGGGGCGAAGAACTACTTCTTGCGCTGGAAGGAATTGGCGTCGACTTGCCCGCCCCTTTATGCGAGCTACCACGAGAACCGGGTGCAAGAGATCTTCACTTCAGCCAAATTCCTTGAATATGACGAATTTCACTTCGCCAAGGGCGTCAGCTCGTTGATTGACATGATCGACGCTGACTTTCGTACCGGCCGCAAGTACCAGGTCTTTCCGTTTGTAGTCTCGCAACAGTTTGATGATGTGCCCGCCAAAATTCTGAAGTCGGCCGCCACCGTGTTCATTTTGGGCGCAGGTAGCGAGGAGGAGGGACGGCAGATTCAAGAGGCCTTCAACCTTTCGGACTCGGAACGGCTATGCATCATGTCCAAGTGCTTGGGGCCGACGGAGAAGGGGACTCCCCTTTTTGCCCTCTTCAAGACGGTAGACGGGACAGTCAGTCAGTTGCTCTATCACACAGTCTCTCCGTTGGAATTGTGGGCATTCAATAGTTCCAGCATCGATTCGGCCGTGCGCGCGGAAGTGGAGAAGCAACTCGGTGATCCTTGGCAGGCGATTCTCGAATTGGCGGCTCAGTATCCGAGTGGCTCGGCACGTAAGGCCTACGAGGCGCGGAAGCTTCGAATGGGCGATGACGAGGTGATTGAAGAGGGCGGGCTCGCGGCCATGCTCGGTCGAGAAATCGCAGCACGCGCGTTGGATCGACAGGCAACCGGCCAGGTATAGCGGTCGCGACCGGCGGGGAGGACTCCGGCCAGACGGAGTGCTGTGCGTAGGGAAGACGAGGAAAAACGGTGCCTACTGGTCGATCGATTCATTTAATGGTATGTACAATACTTATGATTCATACCAAATGATGAGTTATTCGTTCTCTGTATGAACTGAATTGGATTTCGAGGTGCTCCACCATGCGATCAATCTTCGGCCCGCGAGCCCGTGCGGCTATCGTTCTTTGTGTCTCTGCTGGGTTGGCATCAGCTGGGACACCCGATACATCACAGTTGCCGCGCGATGACTCGACAGGGCCGGGTTCGTCGGTGGGAAGCGCTCAGGCGCCTTGGAAGTCTGACGTGGAGTCTGTTCGACAGCAGATTCCCGTTTCTATCGCCAACGCAAGAACAGAGACCTACACCTCCGGCTGCGGTGCTGGCTACGCTGGAGTGCGCTTTCAAACCCGCTTGGTAAAGACCTTCACCAATGGCGTGGTTCAGGCTGATGCCTGGTCTGCGCTGCAAGGCGAGTGTGTCGCCTTACCAAGCGCTTCGCGCGGCGCCGTTCTTTACGTCATGTTTGGCGACAGTGGTTCTGGCGGCAATTTCAAAGTTTGTCCGGCGGGTTTCGTGGGCGACCCTTTCCAGGGCTCATCTAGCTGCTTTTGGAGCAAGGTTTGCCCGGCAGGCCAGTTTACCCCTACAGGTTATGGTTCCTGGCAGGACGGTGGTGGCGAGGGACCCGGCTCTGTAACGCGATTCATCAGCTCCGCGCTATGCATTCAACCGTAGGCCGAAATGGTTGCACTTCTGCTCCGTGCGCCCACCTCGCCGACCGGAGTCTTTGACCGGCCGCTGCGGCAGTCTAAGACGACCCAGGTGATGTTGGTACTCTTGGACCAAGCACAAGGCGAGCTCAATGCTATTACTGGGCGGCAGATCCGAATGCTGACGCGGATGGTGCCGGATGATGTTCATCGGGTCTTGTCGGGCCAAGCCGCTGCTGGCCGCATTAGCCGGAGGAAGCCGATCAGGGCGGATGGCAAGGTTGAAATGCAGTATTGGCTGAATCCAATGCAAGCGGCCGCCGCAGAGATCTACCGGGCTCCCATTCTGTCTCGCCGAATGCCTTTGAGGTCAGCGAGCTCGTCCCCTGCAGATCTCGCAGCCAAGCTCAAGTTCTTGATTTACTGCAAAGAAAGTACAAGTCTTGGCGAGTTTAAGCTCTTGGATCTCATCATTGCAGATTACCGTGATGCGCTTAAGCGTGCGGCTACGTCTGAGGAATGACGTTTCAGCTGCCACTGGGGGCGAAGCAGACGCCGACAGCGACGCGTAGTGCCACCCCGGCCGCGCCAACGTACCGACCTTGCGTTCTCCAGCACCTTGTTGGTATCGCGACGCAGCTGCTTGACCAGCGCCAGGCCGTCAGCCGTCTGTAGGTTCAGCGTGATGGAATGCTTGCCACCGGTTGTAGTTACGAATTAGGCGCCGTCCGCCGTCCGCCGTCCGCCGTATGGCGGCCTTGCCGGCCCTTCAGGAAGGGCGGCCCCCAGGACCGGGTGTCGTCGCCCTGGCCGGGGGGCTAGATTGATGACATCAGTGTGCCAGGCTCCGGCTGACCGAGGGGCCGGTCAACCAGCGCCTGATCCGGTCGATAATCGCATGGTGGCCGAAGATGGCCGGCCAACTTGAACTAGGAGGCCCTTTGAACAGCGCAGTTTTGAGTCCCTGCAGGACATTTCGCTATCGGCTGGACCGGGAGGTTCAAGCTTCCGGACCGGTGTTCGCCTATTTTGCGGTGAACCCCAGCACAGCTGACGCGACGGAAGACGACCACACCGTGCGCAAGTGTTGGGGCTTTACGCTGCGCAATGGCGGCCGGCGTTTAATCATAGGTAATGTGTTTTCGCTGCGCGCGAAGGACGTTGCGGAGCTGTCGAGCGCGCCTGTGGTCTGCGGGCCAGCCCATCAGCGCTACATCCAGGAAATCATCGCTGAGGCCGACGTCCTGGTGCCGTGCTGGGGCAGCCGCACCAAGGTGCCCCGTGCGCTGCACCCCAAGCTGGACGAAATGTTGGCCATTCTGCGCGACAGTGGCAAGCCAATGAAGCATCTTGGCCTGACCAAGTCGGGAGACCCGGGCCACCCTCAGATTCTGGGATACGCCACCCCGCTGGTCCCCTGGCAGTAGCCTGCCAATCTCTGCAGCCCTTATCAGGCCTTGCGGGGTGGGAGTTGGCCATGCCCATGGGAAATCCAATCGGCATGATTGTTATCAGTGTTGGCAACTGCTTAGTTGGTGGTGGTAATATAAGGGATCAAATGCGTTCCCTTATATGTAGCCATGACCAATACTCCGCGTTCGGGCTCCCTCCCCACTAAGCGCCAGCCGCTGCCGTCTTCGACGAAGCAGCAATGGTCGGTACTGCTGCAAACGCTCCTGATTGCAGGGTTCGTCGAACACTCCCGTTGGACCAGTTCCGAGGCTGTTTTTCACGGGGGAACGAGCCTAAAACTTGGCTGGGGCAGCCCGCGGTGGTCGGAAGATCTGGATTTCCTCTTGAAGAAAGGCCTTCTCGCCGCAGCTGAGGGCCATATCAACGGTGCGGTTGCTTACGCGCGTGCCCACCTGGCCCGGATCGACGCATCGCTTCAGCTGGAGGTCCGTGGCAAGACCACTGACAGGATGGCACGGTTTGAGGTCGTGATGATAAAGCCTGGATTGCTTGGCAAGGCTGCCGTGAAAGCGGAATTCTGGGGCGTGGAAGACAGCTACCTGGAGCGCTACGCCTCGACGCCGCGGCAACCGGAGCCGCCCCAAGAATTGTCGAAGGCCGGATATTTCGTCCGTGTTAGCTCTATGCTCCCGATGGCCACGCTCAACGCCGTGATGTCGGACAAACTCGTCGCTGTCGCGAACCGCCGCTACTTTAAGGCGCGCGATATCTTCGACATGTACTGGATCCAGCAGGAAAGAAGTTATGTGCGCCCCGATCCGGCTGATTTGGCGCGGGACGTGCTGTTCCACGCGACAGCCTACGATGCTGAAGTGGACCCTGAGGCAGCTGCAGAGCCGCAGCTCGAATTCTCCTCCGAGCGCGATCTTGTCGAGTCGATGGCCAAGCGGCTGCGGGCCTGGACCTTGGCGGTCAGCGAACCCGAGTACCTGGTCAAGGCCAAGACTGAGCTCAAGACCTTTCTCGTCGACTCGATGGGTGGAGCGCACCTGTGGAACACGTACTGGGAAGGGCAGGTAGCCACCATGATCCACGATGCCGCCGCGATGGCCAATCAATGTGCCGGCGCCCTCGAGGACCTGGTGCGCGAGACGTATGGAGAGACTCGCCAGGCAGAGCCTCCCCGTGATACGCCGAGAGGATGATATGGGTGCCCACCTGGTCCCGGCCGACGGTGTCGCGGGTGAAGCCCGCACTCCACGGGTGTCCGCGATTGCGCGGTTGAAGAGCCTGCCGGCGGTCTTCTCACTTGCGGAGCTATGCCGCCTCCAGAAGATGCCGGTTGAGGCAGCAAAGGTATGGGTCAAGCGCATGGCGCGGGCAGACCTGATTCAGTTCGTTGGGCCTCGCGCAGGCTTGTACTTCAACCTGCTGCGATTCCCAAACGCGCCCCAGGACAATCTCCTCGAGGCGGTGGGGCGCCTGTATCCTGACGCCGTGGTGCTGGGGGCGCACGTCTTGCATGCCTACGGTTGGGTGACGCAGATCCCTCAGATCATCGACGTGGCTGTGACTCCGCGGCGGAGCATGGCGGCCGTGAACGGCGTTCACCTGTGCCCGCGCCCCCGCACCTGGTACCTGGAGCAACAGGCCGCCGGCGCGATCCTCCGATATGGTGAGTCTCCATTTGCACTGGATTCCCTAACGCCGGCGGCCGCGCTGCAGGACCTACGCGCTCATGGCACCAGTGAGATGTGGGTACCGGATCCCGACGACCTCTACATTCCTGAGGACCAGGAAGAGGGCGTAATCCGGCATGGTCCGCCAGGGCCGACCGTGTGGCTGGAAGATGCCCACGAGCTTGCAGCGGACGAGCCGCAGGATGCGACGGCCGAACGCGACAACGGATTCTTCCCTGACGACCGGTCCGACTAGCTGCAGGTCTATCCCCAACTCCCCAACGACTACACATGTTTTGGGGGCACGGGGCGTTTTGTTAGTATGAATTGGAACTTCAATTCATACTTTATAAGGACGACTTGCGATGGCCTTCAGCTCTCTGCGCATTTGTGCGGTTTCGGCTCTTCTCTTCTGCTCAATGAATGGGGCCACGGCCGCAGAGAGCCGATGCCCGGAGCACTACGCTGCCGCGCGGCCGCCGGCTGTTCTCGATGCAGCTATCGCAGTAGGATCGCAGGAACTCTGCTCGCTGGGCTATGGGGTTCTCTATTCCGCAGAAGCGAAATCACCGATTTTCGCCGCTGAATATTTGTCGCCTGATCGCGTGTTCAAGGCATACGATCGCCGGTCCCGCAGCAACGACTTTCGCCCAGACGAGCGGATCGCGCGGCGCGGACGGGCAAGTCTTGAGGACTATCGGGGATCGGGCTTCGACCGCGGCCACCTGGCGCCTAGTGCCGACATGGACACGGCGGAGGCGGACAGCGAGAGCTTTCTGCTGACGAACATCGTGCCGCAAGATCCGCAACTCAATCGCAATCTCTGGGCTGCCATCGAAAAGGCGGTCCGGGCTCTTGCAAAGCACCGTCCGGTGTACGTGGTGACAGGGGTGATCTGGGAGCCGAACACCAGCCCAACAGTGGGTCGGGGGCGGGTGCGCGTGCCCGCATACCTGTACAAGGCCGTCTATGACCCGGCCACGCGCGCCGGCGCCGCTTATCTCGTCGCCAACGCCCCCAACCAGGCACATCGCGAATTGACGCTCGCGCAGCTCAGCCAAGTCGCCGGCATCAGCCCCTTCCCGGGTGCGCATGTCACCTCCACCCTACGGCTGCCGCGACCGCGCTATTAAAGCAGCGGCAAGCCACATCACCGAGTCGTGCGATTGGTGATGTGGCCGGCGGCCCGTAATCTAGGCCACGGGGGCGCCGGCGCTCATCCAGCTCTGTACCGATTGAACGGCGGCGCCGCTGAACACCATATCAGGCGAGAAGCGGAGCAACGTCCACCCCATGGAAATAGCGCTGTTGTACTTTTCGAGGTCGCGTTTGTAGCCCTGCGGCCGCACGTGGCGACCACGGCTGTGAATGCCGCCTTCAATCTCCACTGCCAGCCTGCGGCCGCAGGGCAGCTCCGGCCAGGCGAAGTCGAAGCGAAACGCCCTTGTCGGATGTAACCGGTATTCGCGCTCTGGCGCCGCAATGCGAAGGGCTCGCAGATCGATGGCAAACTTCTCCTCTGCCTGGCTAGGTGCGCCAGGCGGGCGCGGTTTGGACGGAGTTGCGGCTCCGGAGCCGGGTGCCCCAGGACCAATGTGTCCTTGGGCGCGAAGACGCGCTACCAGCGGATGGTTGGCCCCGAGCTGGGCCAGGTCGCGATTGGAGAGCTTCACGGGGTAGTCCAGAGCTGGGAGGCTTGGTGCGCGTGGCGCGCGCGCCCCCCAAAATGAAACAATCGTTGGGTTTGCCCGCACCATAGGCAATGGCGCTGCTCGCCATCGATGCAGAACCTGTCGCCGTTGCTGTCATCCTGATGCAGCGGATCTAATGCGCAACGACCGTCGACGACGTATCTGGTCCAGAACGAGGTGTCCTCGAGCAGTCCGGCGGCCCCACCTGGCCAGTAGCGCAGGCCAACATGGTGGCCTCGAGGTACCCCCAATTGAGTAAGCTGCACGCCTCGAAAGTCCTCGCGATCCCGCCCAGCGCGTGCGCCTAGGACAGGGGTGGCCAGGGGCATGCCGTAGGCGCGATGCATCACGCTCCTTCGGGGCACCAGGAACAGCTGGAGGCCTCCGCTGTTGGTGGCCCCCGCCGGTAGGTTGGGTGCCGTGCGAACACCTGGGGCATCGGACCAAAGGGATGCGGCAACGGCGACCAGCCAAGTGTGCAGCTCGGGCGAGTAGGCGCGGTTGACCGATGGGTGGATAGTGGCCAGGGTCCCCTTCAGAACGGGCGGAAGCCAGTGGGCGAAAGGCGCAATCTGCATGCTGCTCGGCTCCAGATAAAAGAATAAATAGTATATCTAGTTCATAACTAAATAATTGGACGAACGCCTTATCTGGACGGCTGGCGATAAGGGTGATTCGGTGCCCGGCCGCTACCGGTCGAAGCCCAGTGAGAATTCCTGGCCAAACTGGAACCCGGGGAAGCGGCGGAAGCGTTCGCCGCCGCCGCGGAGGTATTCCGCGAAGATCTCGAAGAGGAGCCAATGCCGCCGTAGCAGTTCAGCTGCCATCGCTGTCTTGGCCGTGCCGCCGAAGAGGTCGAGCACGAGCTGGCCCGGCTGCGTGAGGAACTCCACCAGGAAGCTGGCCAGCGAGAGCGGCATCATGGCGCCGTGAATGGGTAGCGCCAAATCCCGGGCGTCGCGCCGATACTGCCTGGTGTCGCTGCAGGCGTGGCCGATCTGCAGGACGTTTTTAGGGATGCGCCCGGCGGTATCGTTCGTGTATGAGGCGGCGCGCAAGCGATAGGCACCGTCGCCGTAAACGGCGCGGCGCGGGCAGCCACCTGATTGCTGCACCTGCTGCAGCCACTTGATGTGGCGCTCGGAATGCGGCTGCAGGACGCGCCGATTGTCGGTGAACACCAGTGCCGGATCGTTTGTGAACCAGTAGACGGGCTCGTAGCCAGTGTTGAGCTGAACCCGGCGCTTGCTTGCGTACTGAATCGGGCCAGGCGGCTTGGAAGCGTTGTACCAAATCAGCGTGTCCATGAGGTGCAGGCCCAGTCTGTCCACCAAAGCCAGCACCAGGCGTTCCTTGGCAACGGATCTGGCCGCCGAACCAGGCTCGAAACTGTCATTGGTGAGGTTGAGGCAGATTGACCCGCCCGGTGCAAGCTGGGCCACGATGGGCTCCAGCGCGTCGCAAATGAAATCCACGTAGGCGCGCTCGGTCAGGGGATTGCCGTAGGCACGCGGGCGCCGCAGAAGGTATGGCGGGCTGGTAACCACCAGGTGGATCGGCTGCCCAAGCTTCGGAAAGCTCGACGTGCTGTCGCCCCAGATTGCGATGCCCAGGGTTGTGGAGAAGGCAACGAGTCGGGTACCTGCTGGTGCCGCGGTTAGACCGTCTTTATTCCGTTGCGCCAGGCTCCAAACACCGCGATGTCCAGCCTGGCGCTCCAGAAGGCCGAGGTGCTTCAGGGTCTGCTGAACCCAACGAACGGCGCGCTTGAAGGGGCTGTGCTGCTCACCGGCAATCTCGACTTTGCGGTCCACTTCGGCTTCAGCGATGCCCGACCGCTTCGCAACTGCGCGATACAAGGTCGCGTTGCTGAGCGGGGTCCCGCCGGCGGCTTCGTAGGTGTCTAGAACATGCCGAAACAGATCCAGCTGCCCAGGAGAGCCGCGGCCGGGCCCGGATTGCCGTCGAGGCGCCTTTTGATTGAACTCGGTCATTGGTGCTCTCCGAGCTCGACGTCGCTGAGATTCTCACTGGCGTCCGCTGTTTCCGAGGGGGATGCGGGCAGGGTGTGCTCGGTGCGGCTGCTGCCCGCACGGCCATTCTCGCCCAATGGAGTCGAACGCCCCCGACAAACCGTGGGGTGAAAGAGAATCGGCGCCGGCGGCGCGGTCGCTTGAATTTCCTCGACAGTCAGGAAAAATAGGGCGCCACGGTCCAACACATATCCGGGAAGTGCACGGGCGGCACGGGCTACCTTGGCAGTGGCGGCGGTAGCGGTCAATTTCTCCTCGGCGGAGTGGACACTGCTGGGACTTTCCATGGGATTCGCTCCTGAAGGATATCTCGGCTCAAAGAAACCAAGATACGCATGGGAGCGGGTCTACCCAAACTTTCTGCGGCCAGCATGGGCTGCCTTGCCGTTCCGTGGTGAGCTGGGCGATCCAGAATCGCTTAGCTGGTCGTGCTCAGCAAGCTGAGAAAGGCTTGCGTACCGCTATGTGGAGCCTCCAAATCAGCCACTGGGGAATTCTGTGGGAGAAGCCTGGATAAGTAGGCTGGCCACACCGTGAGCCCACTTGACGGCAAAGTCTGCGTGGCCAACGGCGCAGCGTTCCGCCACCTCGATTTGCTGGATTGTCGGCGGTGCTACGCCGAGCTGTCCCGCATAGCTGCAGGCCGCATTCCAGACCGCTAGGCGCTCAGCGTGGACCCACTGCTCTACGGACAACCCCGGGCGCTTGGTAGCCTCTGCGGTCAGTACCCCATAGATCATTGCCGCAGGTTCCGATCGGGGCCGAAACGGGTCGTGTTGTTGCATCATGCTGGTTCCATGTTACGCATCGCGATGAGCTCCAGTGCTGCCCGTTGCACCGCGGCCGTCACGACCTTCAGCGAGTCGTCGCCGCACAGGGGGCGCGCAATGTCGGCGAGGATGCGAAGGCGCCCTTGGCGCAGCAAGCCGGTGTCCTGAAACTCGATAATTTCTAGCGCCAGTTCCTGAAGATGAGCTTTGGCGTAGTCATCGACCTGGTTCATGACGGGATCTCGGTTGTTCATCATTGCGGTTCCGGGGTCAATCGCGGTCACCATTATCGCGCGACGCGGGGTAACCGACGGCTACGGGGGCGGTCGGATTGGAATGGACGGATTTCGGCATGGATTGACCTTCCTTTGCTAGGTGACGATATCGGCTCTCGACGCTGGGAGTCTACGGGCCCTGGTCATCGGACCCAAGCTCTCAATCTATGTTGGTAAAGGACGGAGCCGGGAGTCAGGGCATGTCCGCCCACACCTCTCCGTCCAGAATCCGTCCGGCGGTGGAAGCGCCGGCGCGATGCACCATCGCCCAACCATCGGCGCCGCGCGCGCCGGAAGGGTAGGCGGCAGGATCGTACCCGCCGGCCACGGTCCGCCCGTCCAACGCCACCGCAGCGGTGGAGAACTTACCTCCCCCAAAGTCCCCCGAGCCGGGCGCCCATTCGCCCCACTGTTTGAAATGGAAGACGACGCCCGCGCGACCGCACTGATCACGGACGGATTGCGGCCAACCGGGGTGCATGGGCCGAGCACGTCCGCCGCTTTCGCCCCCGACGATCACCAGGTCAAGTGGGGGCAGCGGTCGACCATCCGGCTCCTGGATATCGGTCCGCCGAAGAGCATTGAATTCCCCGGTCTCGCAGTCCATGCGGTGCTTGGCGGAACCGCTGGTCCACCGAACTCTTTCCAGATCCACTGGGCCTAGCATGGGCTCCATGCTGACGAAACGCTTCCGGGCGGGGATGGATAGCAGGCGCCTCAAGTCCCGATCGGCCTCCTCCTGGTTCACGATACTGGCGCCCAGCCAAACGCCGGCCTTCAACGCCCAGTCGGGCGAGGGCAGCATGGCTCGCACGTTCCCCACTCGCTTCGTGAGCAGCAACCATTCAAGGTCGGGTGTAGCTTCGATCAGCCGGAACAGATCGCTTCGCCATGCCGGATCTACGGAGTTGTCGAAGACATCCGACAGGCTGGCGCAGAAGACGCGTTGCCGGCGCCCGTGGCGCCGATAGAAATCCGCGTGATCGGCGTTCCAGCGGTGGGGCTTCTTCCAATTCGCGGTGCTGGTGCGATGGCGGGGGGCGCCGACCCCCCAGACTACCTGCAGCGCCCTGGCAGCTGTATTGA
This sequence comes from Achromobacter sp. DH1f, assembly GCF_000633435.1. NCBI lineage: Bacteria > Pseudomonadati > Pseudomonadota > Betaproteobacteria > Burkholderiales > Alcaligenaceae > Achromobacter > Achromobacter sp. DH1f. Next base: position 82,134 of record NZ_AYMF01000028.1, read on the forward strand.
CTTCGGCATAGCAGTGGTCGCACCCGGGCGACACCTTTGTGCAGCCGATCCACGGGTTGAATGTGTGATCGGTCCAAGAGATCTTCGAGTTTTCAGCCATGGGGATCCTTAGTTTTGGGGCGAAGAGCGTGAGCCAGGTGCCTGGCGTAGGTGGCCACGGCGCGCCAGTACGCGGCCATCGGACCCTTGCGCCGGCGCCATGCTTCTTCTGCCAGGTCGTTGGCCTGGCGTCGCAGGTCGACCAGAACCGCCCGGATGCGCGCTCGATCTTCTGGTGGGAGATCCTGCAGTGCCTTGCCCGAGGATAGTTGGAGGAGCGGGTTGATGTATCCCATGGGGTTTCCTTTTAGGTGGGGCTGGGAATCAGGATGCACCCAAGTTCTTTGGGACCCATAGGCGGGCACGGAACCTTGCGCGCTTGGGAAGCCCGATCACGTCGCGCTTGATCACCTCAATCGCCCGGTCGGCGTTGCGGGTATGTGCGTAGAACGTTCGCGAGTAGGTGGGCCGGCGCTCGGGGCCCGCCACCACATCAACGGCGTACTTCTTGAATTCCTTGTCGGCCCAGAAGCGTTCAGCAGTTGCCGCGTCATCCTGACTGACATATGGCCATCTCATTTCTTGATACCTCTTCTATTTGTCCTGGAGAGCGGCCTGGTCGTGGGCACGCTGGGCCAGGATGGTTTGGTGCATGCGGGTGAAGACAAGGTCCATCGCTGCCCGCCAGCCCTGCTCAAAGGCGCCTTGCGAGGGGCCATTTCGGTCGAAGCCAACCACCGCGGGCGCCCCGGCCATGAGCGCGTTGCTCAGGTCTTGTAGCGTCGGGAGGTTCGTGTCCTGTAGGTGCTCGTTGACGGCGCGCACGGCGTCGATCCGCTTGTTGAAGAAGACGGGCTGTTCCAGCGGACCCCATGTCATGTGGGGCGTGTCCCCATCCCAGCAGCCGAGGCACGTGTTCCAAGCGCTGGCATCAAAATCCGTAGCGCCGGCAATACCATCCTGCAGGTCGAACCAGACCGGTTCACCCTCCAGAAGTGCGGCGCCTAGGTTGCGCCCGATTTCCAGCACGGCGCCAGGAGGCTCGGCACGGAGGATTGCACCGATCTGGGTGATGGCGGCTTGGTAGGTTGTTTCCATTGGATCTTCCTTAGAGGCCCGGCACGACCGGGAAATTTCTTTGATACCGTGGCACGGCGACGCTGTCGCGAACTAGCGGCGCCTCCTAGCACCACCGGATGGGTTCGATTGAGACTACGCCGAGCGATTGATCGCCCAAAACTTTCCGGGGGAAGGTGGGCCCGCCCCCCGGGAAGTCGTTTCTCACTACGCGTGCAAGACGCTGGGAAATGCCTTCCTCGTGGGCGAAATTGGCCATGATCAGAGCTCTGGCCAAGGGCGGGCACACGCTGTTGCCACACATGCGAACCTGGGCGGTCTTGCTAAGCCGGACTCTGGGCAGCAGCCGCGGATCACCCTCCACCTGGCGGCCGTCGACGAAGAGCTGCTTGGGGTCGGGAATTTCATTGATGACGTACCCGGTCGGGAAGCCCTGGGCTGAATACAGCTCCCGCGGAACCAGCATGCGCAGAGTCATGTCGACCAGCACCATGCCGCGAACGACGATCACGTCGGTCTTGTGGGGGAAATGCTCCGGGAGGTAGTTGAAGAAGAACCTGGCGCACTTCTTCGCCTTGGCCAGCATCGCCGGAGGGAGCGCGTCCAACGGCATCTGGATGGTTTCCACCAGGCCGACACGGTCCTTTGTGGTGATGGTATGCACGGGATCATTCGCTGCGGCCCACTGGCCGCCTTCGCCGTAATACTTGATCATGTATGCGGACACCAGCTTCTGCTGTGACCGCGGCGCCATCCGGGCACCGTTGACGCCGTATGCCGATGGAACGCCCTCATTGTGGATGCCGGTGTGGGGCAATTCCAGGTGGGTCGAAACCATTACCTGCTCCCCTCGATTCGCGCCGGTGATGGTGGGCAGAAGGCCGGCGGGGGTCGTCCCAGGCCGGTCGCCGTGATGGGTGAGGTGAGTCAGATGGGCGGCGACCATGGCGTGCTTGTTGGCAGTCACGACCGTACCCAAGGGAGCAACGGCATTTTGCGCACGCGGCTCCTGGCCGGCCCGCTCGCCATATCCGATCGTGATCAGGTGAGCGCTTGTCAGCGCGTGATGTGTGCCGCCTGCAGAAATGGTCGATACCGGCGCGATGGCGCTATCCGCCTGCAGATGCGCCTCTTGGGTGCCGCGAAGCGGTGCAATGACCGGCGCCACCAGGGCTCGGTGGTTCTCTGTCGTCTGGGTACCCAAAGGCTGCGCGGCGGAGACAGGCCTGCCGGCGTATTCAGGGCCTCCACTGCCAGCGATGAACGGCGTGAGCGACAGGCCTTCGTCGCCGCCGCCGTCAGCCGCTTGGGGAACGATAAAGGGAGTCTCATTGGTGAAGACATGGCGCCAGGTGCCCTTGGCCACGCGGCGCAGCGTGTTGTAGGCGAGCGCGCGATCGCGGTCGAAGATGGACGCGGCGTGAATGCTGAAGTCGATGCACTCGGCCGCAGTTCGCCAGGGCCGCAACAGCCCGTTCTTTACGGCAATGGACTCTGGTGACGCGTGGGACGCCTGAGGCCAGATGACCGGCAGTCCGTCCCTGCGCGCGACCAAGAAGAAGCGCTTGCGGCTGGTGGGGGTATCGTGGTCGCTCGCGCGCAGCTCGCGCCACTCCACTTCATAGCCATGGCCACGCAGCTGACGCACGAAACTCTGGAAGGTCTTCCCCTTCTTCGTCGGATCGGGATACCACTTCCCGTCTGGTCGCTGGATGAGGGGGCCCCAGGTCTGGAACTCCTCGACGTTCTCGAGGATGATGGTCCGGGGCTTGCACTTGGCAGCCCATCGCATCGTGACCCACGCCAGACCGCGAATGCGCTTGTCGACCGGGGTGCCGCCCTTGGCCTTGCTGAAATGTTTGCAGTCCGGGCTAAGCCAGACAAGGCCCACAGGCCGATTGTTCGTAACCTTGATCGGGTCGACATCCCAGACCGACTCGCACAGGTGGAGAGTGTGGGGATGATTGATGGCGTGCATCGCCAGCGCTTCGGGGTCGTGGTTGATCGCGATATCGACCGGGCGACCGAAGGCTTGCTCTAGACCCTCGCTGGTGCCACCGCCCCCAGCGAAGTTGTCGATGATCAGCTCATCGCCCAGGTCGAGTGATAGATTGCGTGGGTCGAGGCGGGGCGTGCTACGCCGGGACCGGGTCGGGCGATAGTTGCCGCGCGCGCGGCGTGCAGGCCGTGCATCGCACGTCGGCAGCGGGGCGCGCAGGGCGAACTGGCGGTTGATGTGGAAGAAGTGTTCGGTCGCCGCCGGAGCTGCCATGCACTTCATGCGCTGGCCCCTGCGTTCGATGCAGCTGGCTGCAATTCGTTAGGTGAGGCGGCCGAGGCTCGGCGGCTTTCTTTCTGGGGCACGGCAGGTCTCCGAAGATGAAGGTTGTCTTGAACCAGCCTATCGGGCGACCCACCTCGGCCAAAACTTTTCGCCAGCCGGCCGTGTGCCGCCAGCTTCCCGCGAAGGCCTAGCGGACGGCCTCGATGAGAGCAGCTGGGCTGTCGGATTGCATCTCCGAGCCGCGGTGAATTGCGGCGTGGTCAACGGCGGCAGGTCGAATCATGTGCGGCGAGAATGCGCGAAGGTCGCCGGCGGCGCTCTGCAGAACTACTTCATGGCCGGTTAGATGAGGCAAACCGATGCGCGCGACGGCCCGTGCGGTCTTCCCGGCCCATGCGTCGCCTGGCTGTACGCGGTACCAGCATTCGCCCTCGATCGCCTCGATGACGAAGAACTGCGACAGCGCAAGGGCCGACGCTGGGTTGAGGCGATAGCGTTTCTTCACCGCGGCGACAGCGTGTCAGCATTGGGGCGCTCGCCAGCGAATCGCGCAAGATCCTGCGCCACGGCGGCGTCGACAGCGAAGTCCACGACCTCCTGTCTGGTGATGGTCACGGTACGCTCTGTGCCCTCGATGGCGACCACCCATCGCGCTTTCCGTGGCCCCGACTTTGCTTGGCGGAACTCGCAGCCGGTGTAAAGGGTGGCTACGGGGTTCTTGGGATCACCGACCAGCTCGGCGCTGAAGAAGTAGAACGTGTTGGGTAGGGGCCCCTTTGCGGCTGATTGCAGAGAGCTGTTCAGCTTGGCGCGAGCAGCAGCGCCGGTTTCCAATCGTTCGAAGATCGCCTCCGCCGGCAGGCCAGCGGCGAGCCGTTCGTAAAGCGATTCCAATTGAGACGGCTCGCTCAAGGCGGGCGGGTTGTGGTGGTGGGTCATATCCGTACTCCAGTGAGTGAGTGGCGGACTAGCCTCTTGCTACGTCCGCCGTGCGTGGCGCCGTGCCTACTCGCGGATGCCGCCGTGGGCTTTAACCAAGTCCCCCAGCAGCTGGCCGAATTCGCCCGCCATCAAGGTGAAGTCGGACAGGAATCGCTCTTCCTCATCCTTGACCGGCCCCTGATCCTGCTTAAGCACATCCAAGGGGGCGATAGACTTGAGCGTCAGGCTTTCCGTCAGAACGAACGAGATCCGGTCGCGCCACGTCATCGCCAGGCGCGTGCATTGCTTTCCGTCCTTGATATGCCGGTGGGCGTCCTCGGCTTCGATCGAGGCTTTGACCCAGCGAATGCGTGCTTTCGAGTCACCGCTTGCACGGAGTTCGGCGTCCTGATCGATGGAGAAGTCGGGCGCGGCCTCGTCGTCGAGCAGCCACGACGTCATGGTCGCCGCAGGTGACTGGGTCGTGGAGAGATTGACCACATTGACTGCATCCAGCGACTTGGCCAGGGCCCCGATCACTTCGTCCGCCTTCGCCTGCGACGAAGTGTCGATCGCCAGCCAGCGGTTTTTTAGGTCTAGCCAGACCTGCGTGTCGCGATAGATGACGAACGCCTTGGGCAAAAGCTCATCGTGGACCCGCTCGGTGATTTCCTTGCGGGCCTTCTTCCCTGGGCGATAACCCTGGCGCTCTTCCAGTTCGTCGATTCGGGCGCCAGCAACTTGCTTGACCACCGTGGCAGGCAACAGACGTTTCAGGACGCGCAGCGCGATCAGGCACTGGGATTCGTCAGTCGTTACGCACAACTCGCCGCCCTTGCGGGGGGGGACCCATCCGAGCTGCTGCATCTCCAGGCCCCCGGCTTCGCCAAAGGCATGCTTTTCGAGCAGCGAGCGCAATTGCTCGCTGCTCAGGGTCCATTCGGGGAGCAGGCGGTAGAGGGTGAGGTTCTTGAACATTGTGGTGGGAGTCCTGGGGAATCGGCGTTCAGGCGGCGAGGCGCTGTTCGGAGTGGGTGGGGGCGGCCGCGGGCACTTGACGGCGGGATTGGGGGGCGGCGGGGCGGCGCTGAACGGCGCGGGCCGGGGCGACGGAAACTACGCCCACCACACGTCCGCCGGCCCACTGGACGAGCAGAGTTTCCTGATTGAAATGCCATTCGCGTTCGATGACCTGGGGCATTGCGTCGCTCCTGTGAAGGGAAAAGTTTTGGGCTGTCGATATGAATTAGTATAATGATTCATACTAACAAATCGCAAACTTTTAACGGAGGCCCAGGTGAGCGAGAAGGGCAGGATTTATCGCACCAGCTGCGGATGGCAGCTTCGGCCGTGGCGGGCACATGTCAAACGTCTCATGGTTGGCCTCTGCCTGGTCGGAGTCACGCTGGCCTGGCCGGCGCATTCGCAAACGGTGGAGTTGGAGATCCTCGGCGACCAGGCCGGCACCGCCGATCCCAAGCCGATAGCGCGCCAGGCATCACCGGACGGGCATTTGCGGCAGTCGTTGCGGATCTCTGGCGGCCTTGGCGTCGCCGAGCGAGAGGATTTCGTGCGCAGCGCGCAAGATCTGCTTCGTGGTGCCCTGGCCAGCTACGCGCTGAAAGAGCAGGCGCCCCTGCAGGCTCAGGTGTTCGACATCGAACACCCCTTGCTGGGTCGAGCCTTGAGCACCAGCACTGGGCGCCCGCTTTCCAACTTCTCGAACTACTTCATGGCCATGCAGTTCTACCCGCGGGTAGAGGTGAACAAGGTCGCGATGCCGTTCTGCTTCATTCTCTTCAACGGCAGCCGGGCAGGGAGTCTGAGCAGCTCGCTGTTCTCAAACCATGATGACTGGCTGGCCTACGTGGTGATGCACGAGGCTGGCCATTGCTTTCTTGCCCACCAACGGCTCCTGGGCAGGATGGGCACGATGTCGGCGCGCGAAGAGGAAGCCTTTGCGGACATGTTCGCGATGGGCTATGCCCTGGCGAGCGGCAATCCGCAGGCCGCGAAGGCGATCTTGAAGCTGCAGGACTCCTTGACGCCGGCGACCGCCGATAACGATCACTACGACCCCGCACCTCGGGCCGCATTCCTGCAGCGCTGGCAGGACGAAGCGCCCAAACCTCGCGACATTTTTGATCTGTTCACCGTGACAGTTTCGGCATTCGTTGCCGTGACGTCGCGTTAACCCTCGTGCGAAACCTCGGAGATACACCCATGTCTGCAAGCGAAGCAAACCAGCAAACCAGCGCTCGCACTGCCCCTGCAACTTCTCCCGCGGGCGTCACGAGTTTGGCGGCCGCGCGGGAAGCCTACCAAGCCTACGGGCGGGCTTTTTGCATGGCGACCCGCACGGCGCCCGAAGAGGTGGATTGGAAGGACGAAGCCATATCGTTGGTAGGACTCTGGATGAAGGTGCTTCAAGATCTGCAGCTGAGCGATTCGGGCTGGGCCCTCATGACTGCGTATCTGCGCCTGGACACCATCAGATGTTTGGGGGCGACGCAACGTCTCCTGTCGGCCGACGTCGTGAACAGAATGGATCAGCGTGCGAAGGAATGCTTCGATCACCAGGGCCAACGCATTGCAAGTGACGAATCACCGGGCAGTATCGTCATCGAGGGCAGTATGGACGTCGGGCGAATGAGCAGCCTGCGTACCCGCGGCGCTTCTATTCACTGACCCAGGGGGCGTTCGATGATTTCAATTCACGCGGTGGTCATGGTCCTGATTGGTGTCGTCGTCGGGGAATGCATCATTCGGCTGTGCCGGCGGCTGCCGGCGATTGTTGTGGACACGAACGTCTATCCAGGGTCGACGCTGCTGGCGCTCGCGGCTGGCGGTCTGAGGGTGGCCGACCGGGCCTGGATGGATCGCGGAGCCACTCTGGCCATCTGGGCAGGATGTGCGGCGGCGCCTTTGGACATCGCCACCTCCGTCGCACTGGCGAGTCTTCTGTCCTTGCTGCTGGCCGCCGCTCTTGTCGATGCCACGACGCACCTGATTCCGGATGAGATTACCGGCTTATTGGTCTGGGGCGGGATGGCCGCCCATTATTTTGGCGTCGTACCGTGGGGAGGGTCTCTGGAGGGGGCGGCAATGGGGGCAGCGCTATCTTATGGCCTGGTGTGGCTGTTCTGCGCCGGCTATTGCGCTGCACGGCGAATCGCCGCGATCGGTCACGGTGATTTGAAGTTGCTCGCGGGGCTGGGAGCGTGGTTGATGATTGATTCGCTGCCGTCGCTGCTGTTGATCGCTAGCAGCCTGCAAATGGCCACGCAATTGCTTGTGCTCCGGAAGGGCGCCATGGCGTTCGGCCCGGCGCTTGCGATCGCAGGCGCGACGGTAGCTGCGCTGAAGCTTGCCGGCGTCACCGTGCCTTACCTCACCCTGTGATGAAGGGGTTCGGGTGGCTGGCCGCAGTGGTGTCGCTGCTCGGTGGCGCCGGCGCCGCAGCAGTCTTCGTATATTCCCTGGCAACCGACGCGCCCCCCGCATTCGTTCTGATATCGCCGGTGGACCTTGGTCCGACCGACGAAGCGGCCGGGCGACTGGATCCGAATGCCGGGCTGAGGACCACGCCCCTGGAGCCGCTGCAGCCCGTCGAGCTTGCTTCGTTGAGCGATGAGCAGATCGTCGGTAGGATCCCCGCGCAGGTTGAAGACAGTGAAGTCTGGCTATTCAGCGAGCGCTTCGGTGACGGAGCCGCTGCGGAGATGCTGGCAAGGGCACTGCTCGCTAAAGGAGCGCCAAATGATCGCGTGGCGCTCGTTCGTAGCGATGGAGGTGCAGGTACGGCAGACTGGCATGTTGAGATCGGGCCGGTGACGGCCAACCAAGCCATCGAGTTGCAGCAGTTGCTTCGCCGCGAAGGCTTAAGTTTCGTCTTCGATCAATGACTTGGGGAGCTGAGATCCATCAAAGGGATGCCACTTTCGTATCTGCGCGGGTTGATCGCAAGGGAATCCCCAGCAAAATTGGGGAGGCGGACGAGGGATTGCACCAGTGCGTCGTGTGGCCATGCGGTAGGCAGACGGGACCTGCGTGGTGATCTCGATACGGACCGGCGGAAGCGGATCGCTTCTCCCTCGTTCTGACTTTACTCAAGGGGCCGGTACCGTCCTCAAACATATTGGAGATTTCGGTGGGTGGCTGCGATCAAGGTGTCGGGCCGAGCCCCTCTTGAAGTCCGTTCTCTAACGCGAACTGATGGTTGCCGTGTACGATTGCCGTCAGCAGCGCCTGGGCACGAACAGCGAGTTCGCCTTCTCTAGAACCCGCAATACGCTTGATCCGCGTCGTTGCGGTCGAAGGGTCTGGCAGCAGCTTAAGCCAGTATTCCTCAACTGTGCGCACAGGCGCTGCCATTCGCCGGCTTGCTGAAGGTGGTACGTCTGACATCATCTGCTCCATGACTTCGACGAGTTTCGAGTCCTCTTTGAAAGCTGTTGTGAACCAGCCCTTTAGCCTGCGTTCCTCCGGAGTCTCGATGCTCTTCTCCAACCTTTGCCACGCGCTCAAGACGTCCTTGAAGTGATGGCTTCGGATGAAATCATGCTTTGCTGCTACAGATTCCGTTATCGACAATACAAGCAAGTCCCGTTGACTACGATCACGACCCTTGAGATTTGAGTGCAAAATGGTCCAAAGCCTAGTGGCCAGAGCGTGCGGGGACATGCAGTCGTTTAGGATCTCGTCGACAGTCTCTCTATACACGTGTTCGTCACGCTCAGAAACGCTATTAGCGAAGAAGCGCGTTGCGAAGCTGATAGCGTCGCGGAGTCCTTTCCTATCCCGCGAACTGCAGCTTGTTAAGAATTCATCCCAGCCTGAAGCCATAGCGCGCAGCAGATGGCGCCTTTGAGATAGCGATAGCGCATCGTGAAATGGTGGGCGGCCGATCCAATTGAACAACACGGTTAGCCAACTCGACTCGCCAGGATGAGGCATCTCAGCGATTGCGCGTATAGCCTCCAACGCCTCTTGCCAGCCTTGTTCGGCAGAAGCTTCCAAGACATCTAGGCTCTCCTTGGCCACCATATAAGAAAAGCCCGTCAGAGCGAAGTAGAAGCGGAAATGGTAGGGGCTACCGATCCGGCACTCATCGAAAATTCTATGGGCTTCGTGGATGTCTAGGTCCTCGAATAGAACTTCGTCACCTTCCTGGCCCTCTCGCCATTTGATGGCAGGCACCAACTTCGACAACGCCCCCTTGCGCTTTGCAGACAAAGGCATTCCGACCAGTCTATGCTTCAAACTAGAACTCTCTTCTGCATCCATCTTGGGGGCTTGCATTCCCGTGGGATAGGAGAATAGGGCGAGGAAATCTGCCAACCAGTTGTAAAGATCACGGTCGAGAACTTTGAGGATGGACAAGGTGCATAAGTCTGCAAAATGCACGCTGTGTTCAACCGACGCATAGGAGAAACGGATCTGATTGGCGATTTGCTTTACTTGGCGAGGGGTGCACAAGTTGGCACACCATAGTCGCGTGCTCTCGCGAACTTGGTCAATAAGCTGGGGAGGAACGCAATCCTTAGGTTTTGCATCCCTGTAAATATCAAGAGCCAGGTCGACGAGCCTGTGCTCCAGCAACCTTGGTTCGGGCAAAGGGATTGGGAAGGTTAGCTGAACGATCTTCTCGAGATACCGGTCGCCTTCTGCTGCGTCATCAAGTGCTAAGCCTTTACTTACAGCGCTGGACAATACGTCCCGGTCGTAGCAAAGGATATGCAGCATGCCTTTGAAGTCCGCGACTCCACGCACCAACCTGATGACCTCGAGGGCTTCATTTGGCTCGAGGCGGTCGAGGTCGTCATAGATGACGATGTACTTGACCGCGGAGTTCGCTAGGTGCTCGTCTATTTCGCGCCTCAGGTCCGCGACTGATAGCGTAGGAGGGTTTGAGTCGCCAACGGTCTTGACGAACTTGATGACCTTGTGAAGCGCTCCGCTCCCCGGCAGCCAACCATCAGCGAGGGCAGCGAGTGGGGAGACCATTCGGGCGGTCTGAGATGCGTACCGGCGCAGTTTCTTCGCCATCGGCGATCGACGGTTTATCAGCTTTTGTAGGCACGTGCGCTGCCGGCGTTTGTCGAGATCGGCGCTTACTGCGTCAAGTAACGCTTTGGCCAAAGGTTGACGGTCACCGTTCAACCAAGGCGCAACCTCGATCACGACGACATTGTCGGCTGCCTCTAGATACTCTCGAAGATGGCCAAGCAGGGTGGTCTTTCCACTTCCCCATGCGCCCTCTATGCCGACCACCATGCTGCCGTGCGTGGTGGTGGCCACCAGGTCCTGCAGAGGTTTGCGTAGGGTCCTGGCCATCTCGGAGTATCGCAACCAGTCCGCCTGTTCGCTCGGCGAGGGTTGGTCGTGTGCAAACAGTGATGGTTTTGGGCGGCTCGAGGCTGTTGCTTTCATCTCGGTCATAGGTCGGCCGGAAGGAGTAGTGTAGGCGAGCAAGCCTAGCATCGGAGCAGCCTGGCCAAATGGCCGAAAAGCAGGGCGCCGGCGGCAGTGCTTGTCGAGGGTAGGTCGCGTGGGTAGAATGCAATGAACGTCGTTAACAGACAGAGGCTTTCCGCCATGACCCATCCTCTCCGCTCCAAGCCTGCGCCCCCTCGGCCGGCCGGGGATCTCTTCCATGGGTCGCTAACGGACTGGTCGAATTCGCCCACGGAAGCGTTCGAAGTCTGGATGGATTCGCACAAATTAGCGACATCATCCCGAACGGTGTACCGCTCACTATGGGGCGGATTCGTCTCCTATCTGCGATCGCACCAGGTCGAGTTCGCCCAAGTCGATTCCGACCTTATCCGGCTCTACTTGGAAGGCTCCGAAATGAGGCTAGAACAGCGCGAGCGGATCCACCGCCTGATCGAGCGCGCCTTCAACGACATCGCACGCACTAGGGTAGGGGCACAAAACCCCGCGGCGAACGCCGCGGTTCAACGGCGCAACGGCTGGCGCCTAGCGGAGCGCAACGATGACACCGACTTCCTGAGCGATTCCGACCATGGGGCCGTCGTCGACTGGATCGAAAGCGTCCAAGCGCCCCAGGTGAGGCGGGCCAAGGCCCGCCCAGAGCTGTCCAGCAAGCGCGCGCCGGCCGCCTGGCGGTTCAGCAGAAACCGAGCGGCATGCGCCGTTCTTCTCGGTTCAGGTGTGAAGCCGGTTGAACTGAGCCATCTGTCTGTTAACGACGTTCAATGTACATTGCCCGGCACCGAAGGGCAGGCGATGGCACCGAATGCCATTGAGATTCACGTCCAGGCGACAACGGCTGAAGAGCGGCGCATCCGAGTCCCGCCTTGGGCGGGCGGCGCCCTTGTACATTGGCTGACCGAGCTCAAATCAACGGCGCCGGCGGCGGCCAACGCCGGCGACACGTTCCCGCTCTTTCCCCGCGCAGCCGGCGGCGGTGTGCTTTCCATACGCTCTATCGAGCGCCTGGTCGAAACATTCTTTGAAGGTTTCCAGCGGTCGGCCGGCGGCGACGGCTCGCCCATCACGCCCCAGCTGCTGCGCAACAGCTTTGCCGCCCACCTATTCAGCCGCGGCCTAGGCCGCGACGACGTGCAAACACTGATGGGCTATCGCCAAGACCTCTCTGCCACCCGCTTGCACGCTGCTTGGCGCGTGGCGACGGGCGAACTGGGGTAGCGCGCCTGGCGGCCATTTTCATGATGAATAGTAATTATGATTTATACTTGCTGCTGAATCATCCTGGCCAACAAGCGTCTGTTTGGCTCGCCATTACTCATGCCCTGTGAGTCGTCGACCGAACTCTGATCGCCTGATTCCTTGCGAGCAAATTGGCAATCCCCTGGGCACTACGAGTGTTGAGGGATTCCACGCAACAACGACTCATAACATAGGCTACTGATGGGCGCCCTAGTCATCCCTACGATTTTCCAGATCATCGGCTTTTTCATCATTGCCGAGTTTTATTCAGGGCCGCTAGTTAACCGCGTGGAAGGCTTTGGCAACCATGTCATGACGATCATGGTTTGGATAGCCTGGTTGCCCTTTGTCTATCGAACCTCGCGCTTCGTCGTCAACGGCCTGCGCAATGCGATTGCGAGGGACACGCAAGCGGCTGCACCCAAGCATCCAGTGCCGGCAGCATGGACGATAGCGGCTTCCTTTGCCTACGCCATCTTCTTCACGCTCACGATCACCCTCGTGCCCAAAATCTTCAGCGCAGACGCTTAAAACCCACCCGTGCCCTCGAAGGGCTGGTCTTCAGCCAGTTGGCTCGGCGCCCGCGCTGGCGCCTCGAGCTCGGAATCAGGGCGGGCAATCCAACGCGATACCGAGTGCCGTCGGTGATCGCGTTCGATTTGGATTCTATCGAGCCGGCGACTATTCTGCGACGGACGGCTCGATGCTGAGCGTAGCCAGAATCGCCTTGCCTGCAGATCCAACTCCCAAGCTGATTTCGAGCGCCGCCAGGCGATTCTGGATCTCGCGCCGCGCCTCGCCCTCGCTCGAAGCACTGATCCGAACATCGGCCACGCATGCGACTTCCAGCAGGAACTCGCGGCGCCGCGGCATATCAGACGGCATTGGCACTGGTTGCACACCAGGCGCAAAGTGCTCGGCCATCGCTCGATGCGAATGGGCGAACAAGTGTTCCGACACGTTGGCCATACCGACATAGACCGAACGCCCAAACTCAGCGCGCCGCCGGCGCGCAGCGTTGACGGCGTCAGCGAACGATTGCCCACGCACGGCCTCTTCGCTACGAAGCCGCCCGCCGGGCTCGAACTCGCGAATCACGAAGTCAGCCACAATCCCAGGCAAGGTGGCGGCAAAGAGAGCAGCCTTGCTTCTGGACCTGGAGTCGAATCGACGCCGTTCAGTCGATGCGCTGCCCTCCATCTCGACGAAAAAGCAGCGGTCGCGACTGACGATGCTGACCGTTGGGGTCAGCCAGACAGTGGGCGCCATGCCATCAGCGGCCTCGTGCACGCAGTGATGCTCAGGCCCACCGTTTGAAGGTACTCGGCGAGTTTGGTAGCTTTCATGGGGATATTCCTTGGTCTCTGATTGAGCGGAACAGCGGAAGCTGCCCCGTCGTCAACCACACCAAGATAGCTACCCGCAGGCGCGCCCCAAAGCTTTCACGATCCAAAGCGAAGGCAAAGGATGTGGTGCCCATGCCCAAGAACCACATCGATCAAAATAGCTTGACTCAGACGCGTCGACGCCGGAAGAGGGGCGGGATGAAATAGCAAACAAAGGCAATATGGACCAATGCCGCTGGCAGCCAAGCGCGCCACGCGGCAGCAAAGCTCCGCGAAGCCTCTGGCTTTGCGAATTGCATAGACTTGAAGTTAAAAATGTGGAACTCGGAGCCATCAGCGTTTCGGAGAATCCACTCCTTAGTCCACGCCTTGGAAAGGTCGCCCTTCAATTGCGTGTCATCGGAGAAGGTGACCGTCACCCCCTTGGTTGGATACGCCCACGAATCCCAGATGCGGCCATAGTCCTCGACGGTATCGACCACGAACCACCAGACCACCGCCACGAAGATCACTCGCCACATCGCCTCATCCTTTGCGTCGCTCAGAGGGCGCGAAACGCACGCCACAATCCATAGAGGCTAAGGCAGGCGGCCAAATACACAACCGCGCCGACGATACCCGCCCCCACAAAATACAATCCCTGTGCCTCAAAGAATTCGTGTGCCACATAGCCCCCACTCAAGAACCCGGCCACGAGCACGTACGGCACCAACATTTGATTGGCAGACATCGTCAACAGCTCCTATTTCAATATGGGAATTGGATCAATAGCCATGCCAGTTGTTGGCCACATCTTCACCGTATCAGCCGGCTTGCCGATCACAAAGAATTTCCCTGGTGCATATTCTTGGGAACTCCAGACGCCCTAGGTAGGATGGATTATCCGATATTTGATACAAGGCTTTGACAATGGGGCAAGCAAAACAACGCCAGATCGAGCAACGTCGAGAATCCGACCGGTGCCGGCAAATCGATCTCAGCCGGGTCGCCGGCGCAGTCCAACGGATCTGCGCAGCTGCAAGCAGCCATCTGGGGAGCGACTGCCTCGCACATGCACACATGGCTCGGCACGTGCTGCAGCACCTGGGCGTCACTGCGCAGCTCGCGGTCGGCCACGCCGCGTGGCGAGTTGGTCGCGGCGACGGCGATGTCATCTCCCACTTTCCCAATGGCCAGCCTACCTCCGGTACCGCGGCACACTATCATGCCTGGTTGCTGGTGGGAGACCACATCTTTGACGTGACGACCGATCAGCGGCATCTGAAGGCTCGGCAGCTTAATGCAATCGATGGAGGGAACACCTCGGTGACCTGGGCGCCAAACTACTTGTGGATGCCCCGCACGTCCTCTCGCAGCTTGTCGGAGGTGACGGCCAGCCTAGAGGAGGGCGTTGCATCCTACCGCCACAATCCCAGCCTGCAGGAGTTCGTGTTGAATCGATGTCGAAGCTCCGACGGAAAAGACGAAGAGCTCGCTTGGCTAGCCTACCAATCCCCTACGGTGGCCGTGATCGGGCCCAACCACTTCGCAGCGGCGTGATCGCTGTGGGACCGGACACCGCCCTCTATAGGTAGGTCAACGCCGGCCCCATCGCGTTCCTGGCCTGCAGACAATACGGCCAGCTATGTACGTCTATCCCTCTCTGCGAATCAGGGCGGCGGCGGCCGCACGCACGCCGGCCCTCGGCCAGGTCGCAATCGCGCTCGCCATCACGTCGGCGCGCAGCGGGACCGCAACGCCGAGCTGAGCCACCAGCGCGCGCTGTCCGGCCGGCCCGTTAGATTCGGTCGTGGTCAGCAACTCGAGAATGGCTTGTTCCGGCTCTGAGGCGAGAACCAGCGCCCCGCCGATTTCGACAAGCGACGGGGCATATCGTCTGCCCGCAATCTCGGCCGGGCCGGCACGTTGTACGTAGCGGGCAGTGAATCGTTCGGTGAACCACTCCGGAAGCCTCACTGCGTCCAGTCCCCAGAACTCGAATTCTTCTACGTCGGCCCAGGGAGTCCGCAGGCCGCGAGCACGAAGAGCGGCCGCGCCGCCCAGATGCATTCGCGGCCACTTGGCCTGCAGGAACGCTACACATTTATAGGGGGCGAGTTCGTCCGCAGGAAAGGCAAAGGCCCCTCGACCAAGCCGCCGGAGCCAGCCAGTCTTCACGTAATAGTTCGCCAAAGCGGGCGAAACTCCGGCGCCGGCCAGTTCCTCCGTGCCCAGCGGCGAGCCTCTTACTACTTCCGTGTTCAGCCGCTTCAGTGGACCGTCGCCTCTCATCTAGAATCCCAATTTTTTTCCGCAATAGATTAAATTTTACGCGAACTATTGCGAGAAATTTATAAAATGATAGCGCCAGTTCTGCCATTGACTCTGCCAGGCTAGCCGCAACATTCACGCCGTCGAGCATGTGGTTTTGTTTTTTTGTTTGTACAATTCATTCCGACATATCCGAGGGGTATGCACTGACCCGTGCACGGCAACCTCGGGCAATTGGAGTTCACTGTGTCCTTACCCGAAACAGTCCACTATCAAGTGGCGGCGGATCGAAACACTGGGGCGTGCTGCCTCCTGATTCAAGATCGGCCAGGCCGAGGGGCGCCCACGCGCGCGCGACTACTAGGGGGAATTCTGTACTGGACGGCCGCCGATAAGCTTCTTGAGCAAGTCGGCGACGGCGAACCGCTCCCGGCGCAATTGCTCCACCAGATCCAACACGATCTGGACCTGATTGTTATTCCAATCACCGATCACGGGATTCCCTCTCCCGATTTCCTCCTCACGATTGAATCGTTCACCTAGGGAGCTTTTCGCATGACCAGCAGCGCAGGATTGAAGATACTCGAGTCACGCAAGGTGGACATTGCCTCCAAGCTCAGCGAACGGGCGCAAGCGATCTTCCGCTCCGACAGCGCGGTCGACCTGATCGGCGCCACGGCCTCATCGCCCCCAGGATGGGGGCGCGCAGTCAAGGCGTTCGCCGCCGCCGCGGTGGCCTGCGGACTTGCCGCAAGCATCACCATGGCGCCTACGCCTGTGCAGGCGCAGCAAGCACCGCAGGAATCTGCCGCGGCCAGCGTCCCCGCCCCCCAGCGGTACGTTAGCCTCGCAAACATGAAATTCTTGGACCTCGTCCAGATCCGCGATCAGATCGGCCTGGACGAGACCACTGTACGCGACTATGGCATGGCCCGACTCGACCAGGCACAAGTTGCTCAGATGGGCGACGGCGACCGCAAACTCTTGGTGGGTGGCCTGTACTGGGCGGCTGAAACCCTTGATGGCTTCGACCGTACGATGGCCGAAAACCGCAGCATTCGCGCTCAGACGGGCCAACCAGCCCTCACTCGATCCGAGGAGGTACAAGGTTGGCAGAAGTGGCTGGACAGCCGGGTCGACCAGAAGCTGCAGGAGCGGCAGTCCGCCCGTCCGCGGCTCGTCGTCCCATCCGCCGCGGCGCAGCCTGTGGACCTTGATCCAATAGCGCTGCAGAACACGATCGAGCGCGTGCAAACCGTCTTGCAAGCGTCAGCTGCCACCTCCACCGAGCGCCAGCGAGCATATCCGGCTGAACGCCCTTGAGCGGGCAGGTTGCCTGCTTCCAAACCAGGCCAACATCGACGAAACGCTCCTGCGCCTGCAAATCCTTGTTGTCCCGCGCGCTACACCAGTCGCCGAAATCTTCCATGCTTACGAACGCCAGCGGGAGTGACCAAGCGCACCACGACCAGTAACTTGCCGCCGCCGCTACCTGCCAAGAGCGACAGTGCAAAAGGACACATATGGCCTGGAGCCGGCCGTCGAAAGAGTGAAGTGGCCGCGCAATCCGCGCGGCCACTTCACTCCCTGTCAGATCAAAACCAACTGGCACATTCCGCCGCCGCTTCCCTCGGCTCCGCCCGTCAGCGCGTACCGGCCGGGGCCCACGACCCGAAAGCGATCGTAGCGCCGCAGGGTCTGCCGCACCTTCTCTTTCCACCATGGATTTGAACTTGGACGCGCCGGCGCTGACGCGAGCGCGCCGTAGATGGCGTTCAAATCGGCTTCTCCCCCCAACATGCGCAAGACAGATTCAATAGCGCGCGCCCACACCGGGCCGCGGTGGCCATCCAATTCCGCCCGAACCTGGCGAGGAAACTTCTGTACATCCGCGGTCTCCCGGTACAGAGCAAACCCGAACAATCGCCGGCGGCCGTCCTTGGTGAACAGCGCAAAAACGAGCGGCAGCTCCAGGCCAGGATAGATGTTCCGAGGAATCATTTCCTGGGAAATCGACCAGTCTTCGGCATAGCCGGCCACGCGCGCAGCGGTCTGAAACGCGTAGGCCGGGAGCAACAGGCCCGCTTGCCCACCCGACGGGAGTACCGCGTGCGCCTTTCGCAGCAAGCGGTCGATCAGGTCAAGTTGAAAAGGGGGATTCCCGATGATGGTGGTGGGGGCGGCCGGCAGCGTCACTGCTTCGAAATCGCCCTGCAGCACCACGCGGCCCGTGGACGCGGTGGCAGCGGCCGCCAGCTCCGGGTCCAACTCAGACCCAAGTGCTTCCACCTCTTCCGGCACCACGGCCAGAAACGACCCGGGCCCGCACGTCGGCTCCCACACCACATCGCCGCGGCCCAGATGCGCGAAGTGGCGCTCGTACAGAGCTTCGGCGGCCCACCCGGGGGTAGGGAATTGGCCAAGAGCCATGCGTTCAGCGGGCGACGTCATCATCCGCCTCCACCTTAAGCCACTCCATCGGTTGCGCAGCATGACCAGATAGCTTCTCATACCCGGCCGGCGTAATAGCGAAAATCAGGTCAATCTGGTCAAGTCTGTCATCATTTCGCGCGCTCATTTTGACAATCACGCCCCCAGCCGCGGTAATCGCCATGATCTCGCTCTCGACGTCGACCTGGTCGTCGTCCAGGACATGCCACATAAGGCCGAGGTCGGCCGGGCAGGGCGCGCCAATTGCGATCGATTCACCGATCCAGCCGTACTTGGCCAGGGCAATACTCGCGGTCCGTTGATGCTTGAAAGTAGGTGTTTTCATAGGCTCTCCTTGTGAGAACCATCCTATCGACCGGGGTAGGGCAGCCAAAACTTTTTGCCCGCCCACCCGCGGCTTCAACGACCGAGGGCGATTAAGCCTAAAACGCCAGCATCAATTGATTCTGCGAGTCCGGGGGCGCAACAGCGACAGCGGACCCAAGCGCGCGTTCCAACCATGTAGGAACTGGCTCGGCTGCGTACCGAGAGACAGCTCGAGCTTCGAGGAAAACCGGCCGACTGCTGATCCGCTCGCGAAAGATTTCTTCCACGATTTGCCGAGGAGACACGCCCAATCGCAGCTTGGCAAAGGCTGACCAGAAGCCCGTTTCGCTGATAAACGGACGGTGCACATCAACGACGTGAAAATGCAGACGAATCTCGCCTTTGCCAAACCCCTCGAGCACCTCAACACGAGCGCGCATGCCGCGCTCGCAGATCAGAAATTGGCCCTGCTGGCCCCACTTTGGATCTTCCCCTGGCACGGCTGCGCAATGCCGCGACACCACATGCCCAGCAGCGTCGGGATCGGCAGAATCCATGCAAGCGAAGAACGTGCCTCCATTCATCTTCCAGATGACAGCCTCGTACGTCTGCAGGGCCGCCAAGACACCCGGACCGTCCCCGGCCATCGCCGACTCATGCCGTCGGTCTACGGCACGGCGTGCTACAGCCAACAATTCCCCCACGGCAGCGGGCAGCAACTCTGCGCGCGCAACGAGAGCATTGAGCTCCGCATCCGCCTCAACCGCGGCTTTCATTTTCCGCTTTGCTGACACTCGAGACCTCCTCAAACAATTCTGAGGTCAGCCTAGCAACGCGAGACCCGTTGCCAAAGAATTGCCACCTGGCCGCCAGTCGACCAGGGCGGCTAGCCAAATTCTCTGGGGCTCTCTTTTGGGTTATTTTCAGTATGCGTTATTATCACCGTTCATTCTTTTAACCACCATTCAATGAGCCTTCGCCTGTTTAAGTCGCCCGCGGAACGACTGCGTAGCCGCCGGCTCGATAGCGCAATTTGCCGTCTCTGCATCGCAGCCATCGGCACGCCTAAGCTAACCCTGCTTCTGACGGCCCTCAGCGTCTGCGGCGTTGTTGTTGGGTGCTTGTCGATGTATGGGCTCAAGGTCGCTGCCCTAGCCTTAACCCAGGGCGGCCTCATTGCCCTCGGCCATGGTGAGACCGCTCAGGTTGTTCCCCCGGGTTCGATCTATACGCTCGACATGATCCTCCCAGGAATCATTTTTGCCATCTGGGCGTGCCACATGCTGCTAGCAGCATTAGCCGGCCGGCACGTACTTCGCCCCTTGTTCAAGAGCGGTGCTGCGCTTCCGATCGACACTTGGCCCGGTAGCTATCGCCCTAAGGGGCAGTCGACTTCCGTGTGGCAGGGTACCGCGACCATATCGCCGCTCGCGCCGGCCCTTCGAGTGACCGTCGACGACGACCTAGCACAGCTTCTCTCGCTCGAAGACGTCATCGAGGCCGGCTTACGCCTGAAACTGATCGGACTCAGTCCAGCTGCGCAAGACGCCGTGGTGGCCGGCTGCTTAGCAGACACACTGCGGCAGCTGCAGCATCTCCACTATCGAACCTCGGCAGACCCTCAAGATGCATAAGCCGCAATCCGCACCTCGACTCTCGTGGGCCGGCTCAATCGCTCTGGGCAGCCGCTGCACGCACAGGCCGCAAGGCCTTGGCCAAGCAAAACCCACTGAGACTGCGGCACGCCGTCGCGCAAGTGCCGGCACCGCGCAGAAAGAGAGCAAGACATGACAGCGAACACAACCAGGACCCTTGATCGCTACCGCGAGGTGGTGGCGTTCGCCCTTGCAAATACGCATCACTGCCCGCCCGAGGTGATCGCGGCACAGATGAACAAATACGAGGACGTGCTTCGGGCCTGCTGGAGCGTTGGGGTGGCTCCGGTAGACGTGATTGACCTCCTGTACGCGGAATGGAAGGTTTTCCGCTCCAAGTGAACCTCAGCGACGAAGAGTAGCCAGCCGCTTGGCCAGACAGCAGCACCCTAATCAGAATAGACGCGTGGAAACAGAGTCCTTATGAATCCGATTTGGTCTTCCAAGCGTTGGAGGGGCTTCGGCTCGGAATTCCTATTTAGCGTGCTTTCTTGGGCATTGGGCTGGGCAGCAATTCTCTTCACGATCTGGTTATTAAAGCCAGAGATCATCCACCGACACATGACTCTCTTGACCGTGGTGGTCCCCAGTTCGCTCCTATTGAGGTCCGTCGTGGACGCCCTTGGTCGTCTAGCTAGGAAGCCGGACCCGGACATTACGTCGCCCGGGGCAGATCGCGATCAGAGGTAGCCAATCATCAACACGAGCCGTTGGTACATATGGTGTAGCGCTGCGCCCCGTTTGCGGCCGGAAGCCCGTTGAATAATGGATGGACAGGATGGCAAACACCAAGAAGGCCTCGCCAACTCGAGAACAGCTTGCGGCTCTCGCAACGAAGCTAAAAGGGGCGCCGGCCGTCAGCAACGACGCCCAGCAGAAGCTTGGGGAGTCAATCGGACGGGCGGACGGTTGGGCGTCAATGTCACAGCAACAGCGAGACGACTACCGCACTCAACACGATCTGTTGGAAGGGTGGGACGACAAACGAAAAATCACGACGATTGAAGACCCTGTAGAGCTCCCGGTTGCACGGGCTCATCTCGGCCTCGAGTCCTAAGTGAGGAGCCGAGGCGTTTGAGTGAGTTATGAGGGGCTTCGCGCCTTAATCCAATGACATTGATCACAACCATTGAAGAAGCGAAAGAGGTACTGACCTTAGACCGGACCTACATGATCCGCATGGACGTGCGATTTGCTTGTTGGATCCAGGTCGGGGAAGTTCACGAGGAAGGCAGCCTAGTCGCAAGCGGCAGGAAAGTGGCGCAGATCAGCCAAGACGTGTTCCACGCGCTGATCCCGCTTATGGATGACGATCAGCCTTTTTGTTCGGAATACCGACAGAGGCACGCCGGCGGCTGCCCGGGCGTCCAAAACACCACGATTCAATTGGGGGGGCTTCATGAAACGAAGCGATAAGTTGTTCCACTTCCAAATCGGTGAGCTGTTGGTGTGCGCAGAGCACAGCCAGGGGTATGCGGCGCCAGACATGCCGAGTTCGGTAGCGCTCTCCGTGCGAGAGCGATCGCCGAAAGGCAAGATCGGCGCGCGAAAGGCATTGTCTGTCTACGTCAAGCCCAATGAAATTGCAGCCATTGGGATTGAGTTCCTCTCGCTCGCGAACAGGATGGCGCCCGAAACCCTTTTTGCCAGGAGCGAAACAGTCGCTTCCACCGGCCCGCAGCAGAAGCCAGTAAAGCACATGCTGCAGGAGGAGGCGCGGGAAATTGCGGACGCGCTGGATCAAGGGCGACTGACTATCGACAAGCCGTTGGCCTCATTCGAGAAACTGCGGCAGCGCATCCACATTCTGCAGCGCGCCCAGCACTTGTTGGAGCGTTTGGACGACGATGCCGCTTGCCAGCTCGAATTGCTTCTGACTGTGATGGAGCAATACGGCGGACTTCGATTTGCCATCGGTGTGGCCCCGGAACCGATCGCTGGAATTTCCGAATCTCGCCCGGAAGAACTGCATTAGCCGAAACGGTAACGGATCGCGGTCTCGGATACCATTATCCCAAAATTTCAATATTTTTACCCAACCGTTCCAGTCCTGCGCATAATCTTTCTTATGTAAAGTAATACAATAGCGATGGCCGAGGCTGCCGCGACCG
The DNA here is from genome assembly GCF_000633435.1 of Achromobacter sp. DH1f. NCBI lineage: Bacteria > Pseudomonadati > Pseudomonadota > Betaproteobacteria > Burkholderiales > Alcaligenaceae > Achromobacter > Achromobacter sp. DH1f. The sequence continues at coordinate 104,269 of NZ_AYMF01000028.1, forward strand.
TCGTTCGGTTGCACAAATAAGTACGTCTTCTTCGCGCAAATGAGTTCAACCGAGCCATTTGCACCTATGAAGCCCGCTTCAGACATTGTCTATTTTGCCATTAAGCGCGGCCAACAAAACCTGGAACCTGCCCGATGGAATACTATCTATTGGAGGCTGAAACGACCGCTGTTCAGCCAGAAGCTCTGGCAGGACCTGCAGCCTCTGGTCCCAACGTCCAAGCCTTCCGGTGCAGTGACCGTGCAGCCTTCAACGGCATTCTCTTCGTGCTGATGACCGGCATCGCTTGGGAAGACCTCCAGCAGGAGCTGGGCTTTGGCAGCGGCATGACCTGCTGGCGGCGCTTGCGTCAGTGGCAACGTGACGGTGTTTGGGATTGTCTGCACCAGGCACTGCTGCAACGCCTGCGCCAGTACCATCAGATCGACTGGAGCCGGGCCAGCATCGACGGCGCGAGTGTCTCGAGCCCCCGGGGTACCAGAACACTGGCCCCAACCCGACCGACCGGGGCAAGCTCGGTAGCAAACGCCACGTTCTGACCGATGGCCGCTGCCGCTGGCGATCTTGGTCACTGGTGCGAATCGACATGATTCGATGTTCTTCGAAGACCTGATCGACGCAGTACAGCCGGTCGCGGGCCTGCAAGGTAGACCGAGGAAGCGGCTCGACAAAGTTCATGCAGACAAGAGCTACGACTACGACAAGTGCCGCAAGGCGCTACGCCAGCGCAGCATCCAGGCCCGCATCGCTCGGCGCGGCGTCCAGAGCAGTTAACGCCTCGGGCGCCATCGCTGGGGGGTCGAGCTCACGCACGCGGGGTTCGGCAAGCTGCGCATTCGTTTCGAGCGTCAGCTCGCGACCCATTTGGCACCGCTCAAGCTCGCCTGTGCCATCATCTGCCTGCGCTTCGTAGATCGGTTTTGTTAGCCCCTCTAAACGCCGTGCTGATGGTCAGCGTGTTCATCGGCATGGCCGCCGTGACCCTGGACGAGTATTTCGATGCGATCGATTCCCCCGACCTTGAGGGGTTGGGCTTGTTGCCGCGGGATGCCGCCGCCTAGCTGACGGAAGCCCTGAACGGTCAGCCCATCCTCGACGCACAGGAATTGGACTTGCCCGACCTGCATCCGGAAAGGTCGCCGGTGGCGGGCGATCAACAAGCGCCGGGTGAAGTTACATGTATGGCGTACTGGGCCGCGGTTCTTCAGTCAGGCTGGCCGGTTTACGGGGAAATGCCTTGCTCTATTTGTTGAGAACAATTCGTATTTTCGGAAAGGCCTAGCCCTGCAGGCCGCCAGGCGCTAGACGGGTATCGTGGCCGTGTCGGAATTCTTACACCATCACGAATAGAAACGCTCTACACCGACCACCACGGCTGCTTGCGCAGTTGGCTACGCCGTAGGATGGGCAACGCGTTCGACGCCGCCGATCTGGCGCACGACACCTATTTGCGCATCATGTGCTCGGGCCGTATCCCACCAGAGGGTGAATCGCGACGTCATCTGGCGCAGGTGGCCAACGGTCTGGTCATTGACCTGCACCGGCGGCGTCAGATTGAAGCTGCGCAACCCGGCCGTCGTGCGGCAGGCCAGCGAATTGGATGGTGCGGATCTGGTCGGACGAGGCCAGCGACGCGCACAAGACGGCATGTGCGCAATGGCGGGCCCAGCATCCGGACCACGAGCTGGCTTGGAGCCGGCTGCAGTTTTTCGATACCAAGCTGGCCGGTGTGCCGATGGGCCTGGCTTGCCACGCGCTGCGCGATCCAGGCGTCGGGGCGCGCGCGCCCCGGCGGCGCGCCCTGAAATTGTTGGCGTTTGGCCTGGCGGTTGGCGGCATCGCCTACCAGGTCCGCGGGGCGCAGGCCTGGCGGACGGCCATGGCCGTCCACTGTAAGGAGACGGGCGAGATTCGCGAAATCTCGCTACCCGACGGCACGCGTGTCCTCTTGGATAACGCGTCGGCGATCGACTTGGTGTTCGATGCGCGTGAGCGCCTGATTGTGCTGCGCGGCGGCGCCATCATGGTAACTACCGCGCCCGACCCCGCGGTGTCGCATCGCCCGTTCCGCGTACAGAGCCAGGATGGTTCGGTCGTGGCGCTGGGCACCCGTTTTGTCGTCAGGCAGGAAGACCGCTATTTACGGGTGAGCGTATTCGAGGGGGCGGTGAAACTGCGCACCGTCGCGGCGCCAGAACAGGCCATCAGGATCGATGCGGGTCACGAGGCCGATTTTTCGTCCAACCACGTGCTGGGCACTCAAGGGGTGCCGGCCAATAGCGATGCCTGGACCCGCGGAATATTGGTGGCGGACGACATGCGCGTGAGCGACTTCGTTGCAGAGTTGGCCCGCTATCGACGGGGTTGGGTGCGCTGCGCGCCGGAGATCGCCGACCTGAAGGTCTGCGGCGTCTTCTCATTGCGTGACACCGACCGGGCGCTGCACAACTTGACGCTTGGGCTGCCGCTCGAGGTGGTCTATCGCAGCCGAGATTGGGTCACCGTTCAAGCGCGGGCCGGCCAACCCCGCACATCTCGGTAAGCGGTTTTGAGGGTTTTGGTTTCTCGTTCGGGAAATAGGGTGAACCCCTGCTGATTTCCTGAACCGAGAGGCCCCACCATGGTATCCCCCCAACCGATGCCCACGCGAGCATTCCACCCGGTACGTTGAGCCAGGCGCTGACCTCCTTTGCCAACCAGGCGGGGGGGGGCGCTGTCGATGGACGCGGGTCTGCTGCAAGGGCAGCGCAGCGCGGGGTTGCAGGGCCGCTATACCGTTGCGGACGGATTCACCGCGCTGCTGGCCGGACATGGCCTGCGGGCCGTGCGCACGGCCAACGGCACTTACGCGCTGACGAGATCAACGGACCCGGGGCCCGTTGAATTGTCATCCATGACGGTGACGGGCGACGGGTTCGCTGCGGCGACCACCGAGGGAACGTGGTTCTGTACGACCCGCGCGATGAGTACGGCCACTAGCCTGGCGCTTTCGGTCCGCGACACGCCGCAATCGGTATCCGTCGTGACGCGGCAGCAGATCGACGACCAGGACGCCAGGTCGCTCACCGAAGTCCTGCGGACGACCACAAGCATGGCCGAAAGCGCCTACGATACCGAGCGATCGTCGTTCAGCTATCGCGGTTTTGCCGTCGAGAACTATCAGTACGACGGCATGCCAACGACGTTCTCGTCACCCTACGCGGCGGGCGAGTCGGATCTGGATTCGGTCATCTACGATCGCGTCGAGATCGTACGCGGCGCCACGGGGCTGATGACCGGCGCCGGCAATTCGTCGGCCGCCATCAAACTGGTGTGCAAGCGGGCGTTCAGCGACAAGCTCACCGGCGAAGTCACCGCGTCCGTGGACTCGTGGGACAACTACCGCAGCACCATCGATGTCTCCACGCCCTTCAACCAGGATGCGACGATGCGCGGCCGTTTTGTGGCCGCCGGCCAGCAGGGCAATTCGTCCCTGGACAACTAACAGAAAAAGAAAGGCGTGGTCTACGGCACCGTCGAGGCCAGCCTGACCGACCGAACCCTGTTGCGTGTTAGCGCGGGCTACCAGGCCAACCGGCCTACCGCGTCGACGTGGGGCGGGGCGCTGGGCACAGGCTGGTTCAACAATGGCCAGGAGATCGACTGGCCGCGATCCTACAACGCCGCGCCGAAGTGGTCGCAATGGAACAGCACCACGCAATCGCACTTCGCCACCGTGGATCACCAATTCGAAAACGGCTGGACCGGCCAGATCGGCTACGCCCGCAGCAAGCAGGAATATGACGCCAAGCTGCGCATGAGCCTGGACGGCTTGATCGACCCCGACACGTGGAACACGACCGCGTCCGACGTCTATTCGAATTGGTTTGAAGGCGCGCGCACGCAAAATTCGGTCAATGCCAAGCTGGACGGAGATTTCAATCTATTCGGCCGCCGCCACGAGTTCATGACCGGTGGCTCGGGAACCTGGCAAAGCAACCAAGGCACGGTCAGGAAACCGATTTCCCGGACTGACTACACCGGAAGTTTGAAAGATTGGAATGGCAGCTACCCCAATCCGGTCTGGGGCGAGAAGGTGCCGGAATTGGATGACCGCACTCGCCAGATCGGCTTGTACACGGCAGTCAGGTTTTCGTTGGCGGATCCGCTGAAGGTCATCGTGGGCGCCCGCTACACCAACTGGAACAACAGTCTTATCCGCACGTTCGAGGTTGTTTCGCCGTACGCGGGCGTGGTTTTCGACGTGAACGACAACCTGTCGGTCTACGCCAGCTATACCGACATTTCCCAGCCCCAGAGCAATCAGGATGCCAGCGGCAAGATCTGGATCCCGTCAAAGGCAAGAACTACGAGGCTGGCATTAAGAGCTCGTTCTTCGACAAGCGCTTGAATGCGTCGCTGTCGGTGTTCCATACCAAGCAGGACAATGTCGCGGAACCCGATCTGGACAATGTCGTGCCCAACACCCTGGCGCAGGCCTATCGTGGCGTCAGCGGAACCCAGAGCAATGGCTTCGAGGTCGAACTTGCTGGTGAAATCCTGCCGGGATGGAACCTGAAGGCTGGCTACGCTCACTTCAACCTGGTGGGGCCCGATGGCGCGAAGTTGAATACATCGTTGCCGCGCGACACGTTCAACCGGTTCACGACCTACGCGTTCTCGGACGCCCTGCGCAACTTGACGGTGGGCGCGGGCGTGCGATGGCAGAGCCGTTCGGGGGGCCACGGTATGGGGGGCCGACGGCAGCGGTTCGTTTGTGCAGCGGCGCGCGGAAATCGGCAATTACGCCATCGCCAACCTGATGGCGCGTTGTGCGTTCACCCCGCAAACCGCGTTGCAGGTGAACATCAACAACGTGTTCGACAAGAAATACTATTCCCAGGTCAATTTATACAGTACGCGCAATTATGGCGACCCGCGCAACTTCATGGCGACGCTGACGCATAAGTTCTGAGGTATCTTTGGCGATTGCGACCGCCCAACCTCATTTCCCGAGCCAGCACCATTCCCGATTCCCCCTTCAGCGTCGCGCCGCGCGATGACCAGAAGCCCTTCGTACAGGAATCAGGCACCATCCGGACCCTGCATTTCTCAGAAAAGGTCATCCAGAGCCGAATTTCCAAGCTCAAGCCGGACGCGCTCGACCTGGAATACACGCGGATGATGATGGGCTTCGTGCTGTTCACGCCGACGCCGGCGGACATCCTGATGGTGGGGCTGGGCGGCGGTTCGCTGGCCAAGTTCTGCTACCGCTACCTGGTGCGTTCGCGCATCGAGGTGGTGAAGATCGACCCCGGGGTCATCGCGCTGCGCGACGCTTTTTTGGTGCCGCGCGACGATGACCGTTTCCAGATGGTCCAGGCTGATGCGGCCGACCACCTGCGGGAATTGCAGGACGCAGCCGACGTGCTGTTGTTGGACGGTTTCGGCGACGCGGACATTCCCGACGCGCTGTGTTCCGCCGAGTTCTACGCCGACTGCCACGAGGCGCTGCGCAACGACGGCATCCTGGTGATCAATTTCCAGTTGAACCATCCGGACCACCGCGAATACCTGGACCGGGTGCGGGCGTCGTTCGGTTCGTCGATGTTCGAGGTGATGGACGACGACATGACCAACAGCTTCGTGTTCGCATGCAAGGGCGAGCTGCTGGATGACCCGGCGGCGGTCGAATTGAAGCGGCCGGCCTCGATGGTCAGCGCGTCGTGCTTTTCAATACCTTCAACAGCCATTTCGGCGAGGACCACATCGCGGCGTGCAAGGCCAAGGTGATGGCGCGCGGCGCGCGTTCCTTTGAACATCGCTACATCAAGCGCGGGCGCATTACGCAACAGCTCACGCCCAACGAAATGACCCAGGCCATCGACGAGCAATGGTTCGATCCGCCAGCCGCGCCCTGACCCGCACGTCGGATGCCGCTGCCTGATCCAAGCCGGGCTGGGCATGAATGATCTGTTCAGGCCCTGTCGGCCGCCTTGGGCTTGCCCTGCCTTCCGCCCTGCGCCGCGGCGCCCGCGCGGGATTCCATCGAGAGCTGGGCCCTTTGCTCGATCAGGAAGTCCATTATAAGGCCCGGATCTTGGCCGGCATCTGCGCCCGGGAAGGCACGTACAGGAAGAAGCCCGGAAAAGGCCGGCACCAGGGTCTGAGCACGCGGACCAGCGACCCGGCGTCAGGTGCTGGCGCACGCACAGATCGATGTGCTGGACCAGCCCGAGGCCGCGAATCGCGGCGCGCGAAGTACGCGGGCGGCCCAACGATCGCCATCTCCAGCATGGGTGTCACCGTAGCCGCGATCATGTGTTCGTCCAGGCTTTCGCCCAGCCGGATGCCGGCATCGAGCCCGTCCGCCCCAATGTTCGAAAAGCCGTCGTTCATGATCAGCTCCAGCCGCAGCTTGGGATGGCGGGCCAGGAACTCATCCATGCGCGGTTCCAGCAAAAGCCGGGCTGCGACGCGCGACGTATTGATGCGGATAGAAGGCTCCGCGTTCGCTTCCCCCAGCTCCCGCACCGCGCGTTCAATGCTCGTCAGCGCGGGCTGCAAAACATCTAGCAGGCGCTGCCCTTCTTCCGTCAGCGACATGTCGCGTGTCGTGCGCGTGAGCAAACGCAAATTCAGGTGCCGCTGCAGCGCCTTGAGGTGTTGCGACAAGGCGGCCCGGGTCACCTCCATCCCCGTCGCGGCCTTGGTGAAACTGCGATTGCGGGCGATCTGGGCAAACCAGCTCAGCGAGGATAGCAGCGAGGGTCGATGGCATTTGTTTAGTTTATCTACGCATTGATGTCTTTAAAAGCGTATTTATGTGAACATATATCGTCTTTACGATGCAGTTGTGCTTGTGATCCATCCCGATTCGCGGGTATTGCTACGCAGACACATACATCCCGAGCCAGACACAAGGTGTCAGCGCCATGACCGGAATCTCAAAGCAAAGAATGCAGCAGGCCCTGGAGCAGGAAAAGACCATTTCCCAGGCAGACCACACCAAGGTCAAGGCGATGGCCGGCATGGTCAGGATGCCGCGCAGTTTCACCTTCAAGAATCCCGATGAATACGGCATGACGGGCTGGCACGATCTGTCCATTCCGTCGGATGACGGCACGCCGCTGGAAGCCTGGTGCATCCCCGCCAAGGGCGGCGAAAGCAACAAGCTGGTCATTTTCAACCATGCCTTGCCGATGTGCCGCGCCGGCTATCCCGGCCATATGGGACATCCGTGGAGCAACTTCATCGAGCCGGTCGAGATCGACTTCGTGATCCAGTACAAGCACCTGACCGATGCGGGCTACAACGTACTGACCTACGATTTTCGCAATCATGGGCAAAGCGGCGCGGCCAAAGGCGGCGTCTGTGGAGTGGGCCAGTGGGAATAGCGCGACTGCGTGAGCGTGAAGCGATTCGCGATGCCCCTCCCCGCCTGGGCACGATGGACGTGGCCCTGTTCAGCCAGTGCCTGGGCGGCGTGTCGCAGTACGCTGCGATCGACAAGCATCCGGAGCTGTTGAAGAACGTCAAGTGCCTGATCAGCCCGCTGGTGCCCAATATGGCGGCCGTCTTCAGCAGGCTCGACGCGGCCCAGGGCATCGCGCAATACCAGGAACTGATCGACCTGGAAATCCTGAAGCTGGGCGGTTTTGCCACCGCCGATATGTCGGGCAGGCTGTGAGCGCCCAACGTCAAGCTCCCCGTCCTGATGTAGCAGTTGCGCGATAACGCGGTGATCGACAACCCGAGCGATGCCCAGAGCACATTCGACGCCCTGGCTAGCAGCGACAAGGAACTCCACTGGATCGAAGGCACGGCCAAGCGCTTCGAGGACGGCTACAACTAGTTCGGCCGCCATACCGAGAAGGTGCTGCCGTACCTGGCCAGGAACATGGCCTGAGGCCGTCAACCACAACGATCCGTAGACGGAATAACGCCCCTTCCAGAATCCAGCCTTTTCCCGTGAACGGCCAGTCGATACCGAATTGCCAGCAAAATGACAGCCCCCCTCTTCCAGTCCTTCCGCTTCAACAACGGCCTGGCGGTGCGCAACCGCGTGGTGCTGGCGCCAATAACCACCTGGTCGGCCAATGAAGAACAGACCATCTCTGAGCAGGAGCTGGCCTGTTATCGCGCGCGCCCAGGGCGTGGGTCTGGTCCTCACGGGCCACCCAGGTGCAGGCCAGCGGCATCGGTTTCACCAATGAGTTCGCCGCGTATGGCGATCGCTTCATCCCCAGCCTGCGCATGCTGGCCGCCGCCGCGAAAAGCGGCGGCGCGCTGACCGTGCTGCAGATCTTCCACGCCGGCACCAAGGCCGCGCCCAGCCTGATTCCAGACGCGGACGTGATCAGCGCCAGCGCGACGGCAGCGCCCAAGGGGCCCTTCAACGACGGCAAGCTCGCCAGCCGCGCTCTCACGCACGAGGAAATCCTGGGTGTGATCCGGGACTTCGGATAGGCCACGCGCCGCGCCATCGACGCAGGTTTCGACGGCGTGGAATTGCATGGCGCGCATGGCTTTCTCATTCAGAATTTCCTGTCGCCGCTCTTTAACCAGCGCGCGGACGACTGGGGCGGCTCGCTGGAAAACCGCATGCGTTTTCCGACCGAAGTCGTGCGCGCAGCGCCCTGCGTGATCGCCACGCACGCAAAGCGGCCATTCCTGGTAGGCTACCACATCTCGCCGGAAAAACCCGGCGAAGGCGGACTGCGCATCGACGATGCGCTGGCCTTGGCGGAAGCACTGATCGAGCGCGGACAGATCGACTATTTGCACGCCTCGCTCTACGACCTGCTGCAGGGCCGGCCGCAGGCCGCGACCCATAGCGCGACCACGGTTCGACAGTTCATCGAGCGCGTGGCGAGCAGCCTGCTGTTCATGGCAGCGGGCCAGATACGCACGGCCGAACAGGCGCGCCAGGCGCTGGCCCTGGGTTTGCCGCTCGTGGCCGTGGGCCGCGGGCTGGCGATGAATCCGCGCTGGGTGGAGTTAATACAGACCGGGCGCGACGAAGACATCGACATGGCGCTGGACCTGTCCCACGAGCCGGGCGAGCTGCAGGTGCCGGACACGCTGTGGTCGGCGATCAAGAGCACGGCCGGCTGGTTTCCGGTGCAGGAGCAGAACGCGACCCTTGCCCGGGCAAGTTAAATTGGCGGGCGGTACTGTCCGCCGGACCGCAACCACCGCGGCTTCGCCGCGGTATGCAAGAACAGATCATCGGCGTGAAAAAGGAGGGCGAGGCAGAGGAGCCAAGGTAGCAGACCTGTGCCCCGAGCACGGAATCTCGGGAACAACTTACTACACCTGGAAGGCGAAATTCGGCGAAATCGATGCTGGGCAAGGGTGCACTTCGGCATCTCCTAAGCAAAAAGTAGCCAGCCCGCAGGCCAAACGCGAACCGGTCAGGACGTTGATGACCGAGCGCGGAATGTGTATCCCCGGGCCTGCGAGCTGGTAGGCATCTCTCAGTCGCTATTCGCTTAGAAAGTAAGCGTACGGACGATATGGCATTAACCGAGCGCATGAAGGAGATGGCGGCGCTCAAACGGCGTTACGGCTAGCCGTTGATAAATTCTCCAAACACTCCCGAAGCGCGAGAGCGAATGATGGCGGCCCGCAATGCGCTAGCAAGCTTGGACACTGCAGCGCAGTAGGTCTGGATAGCTTCCAGATACCACCGCTTTTGTTGATGGATGACGTGCAACTTTCCCGCTTGAGCAAGTTGCTTGCGCATTGCGCGCATGCCATCCGCGAATGATCTCAGCGATTGGAGCTTGCGATCCGCCAGATCACGGAATACCTCATGACGATACGCCACAGCTTCCAAGGTATGGAGCGGCACGCGGAACAGCCCGTCCAGTGCATATTCCGCCCGCCCCGCCACGATCGCACCAAAGGCTTGATCAAGATTCAGGTCCACAAAATAATCGGGCTCGGGCGGAGACAACTCCATCAGCGCGATGCTTTGATGCGCATCGTTGAACAGGAGGCTCAATTCTGGAAAGGTACCGGGCAATGGGCCGGCGGGCACGGCATCCGTCTCTTCTTTGCTGGCCAAAGCAATATTGCTAACTTGGTTCGCCATCCTTACCCCACAAGTTCTGTTGGTGGCGTTACGGGCGAAAAAAAACTACGTGCCTCGTCTGCCGAGATCAACGTAGGCATCATCAGCCCAGGGTTGGGCGAGTAGTGGAGGAATGCCATCTCCGTAATCAGTGTATCGACGCAATCGTGGCATGGCTAGCCCCAAAGAAAAAGGGGGGCACAGCATTCCGAACCTGCTTGCGCTGCCTATGCTCCACTGCTAAGATCAATGCATTCTACGGAGATGGCATTCCTCCGTTAACCGCCGCAATTTTTCACTGCGGCTGATGATGCCTACAGATCCCTGGTTTGCACCGGGTCTGTAGGCATTTTTGTCCTACGGCTGCGCAGATCAGGGGGGTCTCTCCCTTTTGTCCTGATCCCATGCCGCGCACAACACGCTTAGAACAACTAGACCTCCTGCCCTATATCGGCAAATGGCTGGTCATCTCTTTAGCCGTCGCGTGCCTAGCCGGCATTGCCTCCGCCCTCTTCCTGCATGCACTCGATTGGGCAACTGCGACCCGCGAAGCGAATCGGTATTTGATCTGGCTCTTGCCGGTTGCCGGCTTCGCGGTGGGCTGGTGCTATCTCCGCATGGGACGCCCTGTCGAGGCGGGCAACAACCTGATCATCGACGAGATCCATGACCCGAAGAAGGTCATCCCGCTACGCATGGTACCCATGGTGCTCGGCGGCACGGTCATTTCGCACCTCTTCGGAGCTTCCGTAGGGCGCGAAGGGACGGCAGTGCAAATGGGGGGAGCGCTGGCCGACCAGCTCACCCATGTGCTACGGATGCGTCCCGAAGACCGCCGGCTCATTCTCATGGCAGGGATTGCCGCCGGGTTTTCATCTGTTTTCGGTACGCCATTGGCCGGAGCCATTTTTGGCTTGGAGGTGTTGGTGATTGGCCGCATGCGCTACGACGCTCTTTTTCCATGCGTGGTGACTGCCATTGCCGCAGATCAAATCGGGCTTCTCCTGGGTGTCCATCACACACACTACGCCGTGCTGGAGGTCGCGCCGATAGGCCTGGTAAGCATCCTGAGCGTGGTGGTGGCGGGCATACTGTTCGGGTTGATCGGCATGATCTTCGCCAATAGCGCGCACGCCATAGGCGCGGTCATGAAGCGATACGTTCCCTATGCCCCCTTGCGTCCGTTCATCGGCGGTGCGGTGGTCGCCGTGGCCGTCTGGGCCACCGACGGCTACCGCTACATCGGCCTGGGCATCCCGTCCATTGTTCAAGCGTTCCAGCAGCCTGTCGCGCCATGGGACTTCCTAGGCAAACTCCTATTCACCGTCGCCTCGCTCGGAACAGGGTTCAAAGGCGGAGAGGTCACCCCCCTCTTCTACATCGGCGCGACCCTCGGCAACGCCTTGGCTCCGCTCCTGCATCTGCCGTTCTCGATGCTCGCCGGCCTCGGATTCGTCGCTGTCTTCGCTAGCGCCGCCAACACCCCGATAGCCACCATCGTAATGGCCATCGAACTATTCGGGCCTGAAATTGCGCCCTTCGCCGCAGTTGCCTGCATCGCGGCATATCTGTTCTCTGGCCACAGCGGGATCTACCACGCGCAACGCGTCGGCCATTCAAAGCACCGCGTCTTGCCCGAGGGCCTTCGTATATCGGAGCTTGGCGCCTATCGCAAACAACTGCGCCAACAATCGATGGCCTGCACCCCCGAGAAATAAACCCAGGACCTTATACAGAATGACGACTGACATGACCGCCTTGCGTCTCTACTTTCCCATTTCCGCGCGCGCCTCAGCCACCCGCTTCTGGCACCGGCTGAGCGCGCCCGCCTTGGCTCACCACATCATCAATGCCGCCCAAAAATCGGGCATCCAGCAGGCCGTACTGCACCACATTCAATCGGGCTATCTCAAAGGGGAAAGGTTGACGCATCTCCACCCTGAAGTCACAAGCATAAGACATCCGCAGTGTGTCGAGTTGATCGATAGCGAATCAGCGCTCAGGAAGTTCCTCCACGACCACGCGGCCGAACTGCACAAGGTGCGGGCGGTGCTGCTCAAGTGCGAGATACCGCTAATTCCAAACAGCCAACCCACCTGACGCCGAGGGATTCGATGCTTGCCACAGTCTTCGCGATTTCAATAGGGGCCGCCCTCGGAGCCCTGTTGCGGTGGTGGCTGGGAAACGCTTTCAATTCCCTATTCCCCTCCATTCCTCCCGGCACCCTGATCGCCAACCTCCTGGGTGGCTACATCATTGGACTGGCGATCAGCTATTTCGGAGGGCATCCGGGGCTTTCTCCCCAGTGGCGCCTATTTATCGTCACTGGTTTCTGTGGCGGATTGACGACCTTTTCAACTTTTTCCGGGGAACTGGCATCGTTGTTGCAGCAAGAACGATTTGGGCTGCTGGGCACGTCCATCGTGGTGCATGTGGCGGGCTCGCTCGTCATGACGCTGCTAGGCATTGCCACGATCTCGGCCCTGCGATCGACGAACTGATTCACACCCAATAGGAAGACGAAACATGAAGGGATATCAATTGACTTTTTACACCCAGCAGGATCGCCGGCACGGTAAGGAAACGCTGTCGGAATGGCTGCTCAACCTGGCGAAGCAGCATGGTGCGTTGGGGGGGACGATGTTCAGCGCGGGCGAGAGCTTTGGCCATGAAGGGCGGTTTCATTCGGCGCACTTCTTCGAGCTTGCGGATCAACCCGTTGGGGTCATGGTTGCCGTGGACGAAGCCACATGCGACACCCTGCTAGAAGCGGTCAAGAACGAGGCTGTCGATGTCTTCTTCGTAAGAACGCCCGTTGAATATGGACGCACAGGATCTTCGACCTGAGCTAACGCCAACACTTTCGAACACCTTAGGCATGTCGAAAACTCATCGTTCTATCGTGTTATGCGCTCGTGACGCCCGCTCGGAACCCGAGCGACAAGCAGTCAGCGATGACGTGTTCAAGCACCTGCTTCGATGGACCGCAGGAAACCTATTGTTGGTACCTGTTTGGTGGATGCTGTCTTCAGTCCAGTATGAAGGAAATGAATGGCTAATTGGCATATGGGGATTTCTAACTGGGGCTGTCTGGGCACGTATTCTGGCCCTCCTCATGCTTTGGCTAAGACTTCGGCCTCGCCGTGTTTCCGAGCGATGACATTTTCACTTCCACGCCAGCAAGCTAGCCATAACTTTATGTTCAATATCGGAGATCGAAATATATGACGCACCTGATCCTCACGCGCCACGGTCACGTCGACTGGATTGCTACCGAGCGGTTCCGTGGTCGCGCGGAACTACCTCTTTCTGAATTGGGAAAGCGACAAGCCACCGCGCTTGGAGCGCGGATAGCCAGAAGCTGGAAGCCTCGCGCCATTTACGCCAGCCCGCTCTCGCGTTGCGTGCATACGGCGCAGGCTATCGCTCAGACGACGGGCGCTGCCGTGCAAACGCTTTCCGACCTAGTCGACACCGACTATGGGCAGTGGCAGGGGCGCACCCATCAGGAAGTGCAGGCGCATTGGCCTGAAGAGTTCAAAAGCTGGTTCGAGAATCCGGACTTGACGGCGATCCCAGACGGCGAGACGTTGGCCGCGGTCCTGGTTCGTGCGACCTCGGTCCTGCGCAACATGATTGCAGAACATCCCGATGACCAAGTCGTCCTGGTCGGACACGACAGCATTAATCGAGTGATCCTTTTGCATGCCCTGGGGTTGCCGCTATCACATTACTGGCGAGTAAAGCAGGAGCCATGCTGCGTCAACGAGATCCGCATTGAAGGCGGCAAATGCGCGCTCTACCGAATCAATGAGAGCTTTCATCTGATTGGTCTGAGCGCCTAAGCCCCTTGCGCTGGAGACCGAAGATCGTGAACTGATGGCCGGCCCTCATAAGTTTCTCTAAGCGGGCGAGCAGCCCGTCTCCGAGATTTCTCATGCATCCCTCTTCCGAGTCGCACCTCCTATCCACGGGGCGTCAGGGCAGGGCCATGGGCTTCGTGCTGTTCGTCGGCCTGCTGAGCTTCTTTACCAATATGGCGCATGAAGGCTCACGAAGCTGACCCTAACCCAGTTTTTAGTACCGATCTAAATTAGAGAATCCGGCATGGTTTCACCATATGGGATAGGAGCCATGCCGTGAAGAGATAGAAATACACCAAAGAGCAAATCGCCTTTGCGCTGAAGCTAGCCGAACTGGAAGAGTCCGTAACCGAGGTCTGCCGCAAGATGGGCGTGAGCGAAGCCAACTTATACAACTGGAAGAAGAAATGCTGCGGGCTTGATCCCTCGGAGTTGCGACGACTTCGCCAGCTTGAAGATGTATGCAATCGACTCAAGCGCCTAGTCGCAAACCTGTCGCAGGACAAGGCGATGTTGCAGGACGTTCTTGCAAAAAGGCTCTGAAGCCTTCGCGGCGCCACGTACTCCTGGATGATCTGATGAAGCGGTACGGCGTTGGCGAGACCTAGGCATGCGCCGTAGTCATGCTTTCCCGGTCGTTGTATCGCCTACGAATCGTGCCGACGCGATAGTGGTGCCCTAGCCATGCGAATCCGCGAGATCGCGCCTACGCGGATTCACTACGGATACCGGCAATTACCCGCGATGCTGCGCCGCGAAGACCAACCACCAGCCTGAACTACTCCTGCTCCGGTCGACAAAACCCGTTGATCGGCCTGATTCAGGAGAAACGACATCGCGGATGGGTTGATTGTGAATCAGGCTCTTTGGCGACTCCGCGCAAGCACGACCAAGGATCCCTACTCAAGTCAGCATCCAGTCAGAGCCGGCGTGGCAACAGCAGCCAGACGAGCCCAATGGTGATAAGCGCAACGCCAGCCCATGCCGTCGCGGGTATGCCGAACAGACGCGGGCCGAAGTCGAGCAGGCGCGGGGCCAGGCCGAGCGCGAAGGCAGCCGTAACTATCGCGACAGCGATGCGGGTGGCCGCCCATCGGATGTCGCCGCCGATGCGGTCAAGTCCCTTCAACTCGATGTCGGCCGCAATGCGGCCCTGGCGCAGGCGTAGCGCCAGCAGACGAAAGAGCGCCGGCAAATCGGATGCGAGCCCGGCAAAGTCGAGCGCAAGAGACTTTCCCTTGCCCGCGAGGGCGCCAAGGTCGTAACAGCGGCTCATCTCGTCGCGTACTATGGGCGCCGCGATGCGGATCGCGTCGAAGTCTGGATCGAGCGTCCGCATAACGCCATCGGCCGTAATCAGCGCCTTGAACAGAAGCGCAAGGTCGGAAGGCAGGGCCAGATCTTGGACGCGTGCGAGTGCCATGAAATCTGACACCGCCTCACCCAGTCTGAGCGGTGGCACCCCATGGCGGGCAACAAAGGCCTCGCACGCCGTCTCAAGCCGCGCCAGGTCGATATCTGTGGAGCCGGCCCACTCCATCATGAGCGCGCCAACATCCTGGGCCTTCCGGTTGACGATTGCGGCAACGAGCGTAATGAGCTGCTCGCGTCTTCGGCTGCCGATGCGCCCGACCATGCCAAAATCGATGAAGGCCACCTTGCTGCCAGGTAACGCGCGCAGATTGCCAGGATGAGGGTCGGCGTGGAAGAAGCCGTCGACCAACACCATGTGCAGGAAGGCGGATGCACCGCGCACGGCAAGCGCTTGGCTGTCAAGGCCTGCGGCCAGTATCTTTTCCGCGTCTGTCGCTGCGATGCCGTCCATGAATTCCTGCACCAACAGCCGCTCAGCAGTCCACTCTGAATAGATCCGGGGAATGCGGATGCCCGACATGTGAGCAAGGTTTTCGGCAATAACCTCTCCATTGCGACCCTCGACGGCGAGGTCAAGCTCCTCGCCCATCGCAACCCCCAGATGGTGCAGCATCTCGCGCGGCCGGTAACGGGCGAAGTCCGGCCAACGTTTCTCAATCAGGGCAGCGGCATGCGAGAGCAGCCTAAGGTCGGCCTCAACCCGTGGCCTGAGCCCAGCTCGTCGAATCTTTACAACAACCTCCTCGCCACTCTTTAGGCGAGCGCGATGCACCTGAGCGATCGAGCCAGCAGCGAGCGCCTCGGTATCGAACGAGGCAAAAATGTTCTCCGGCGGCTCACCGAGATCCTCTTCGACTTGATTGCGGATATCCGTCCAAGGCACGGGCGCGACATGGCTTTGCAGCTTCTCCAGTTCCGCGATCCATTCAGGAGGCAGCAGGTCACCCCGGGTTGACAGGATTTGGCCGAGCTTGACGAAGGTCGGACCCAGCGCCTCGATGGCTAGACGCAAGCGTTCCGGTTGCGAAAACTCCTCATACACGGTCGCCGCAGTTCGTCCTCGCATCGACGAAAACAAACCCGATATGCCTATTCGCTCGAGAACGTCGGTGATTCCGTAGCGCATTGCGACGGCGCCGATCTCGCCAAGCCTTTTCCTATCGCGCGCGGCCACCAAGGTGGTTTCTAGCAAAGTCATGATGAGCTCTCCCACATCAGGCGGCACAAGCCGATGCTTCCGCTTCAACAAATGTCCGCTGTCAAGCTTCTTGCGAAGCCGCGCAGCGGCGTGAAAGGTCTTGTGGGGCAACAGGTTAAGCCAGATTCCGGCCGCTGTGTGCGGCTGCCTCTTTTTGAGCTAAGTGCTGCATAGGCACCTAGCGGCGGTAAACCTAGAGGCGGCATAGCGGGCAAGATCGCCTGGCCATCTTAACGCTCAGCTTGTCGCAATTCGCCGCTCAAAGCGAAAGCGCTGCCCGTAGGCTGCGCATTGGTTGAGTTTAATGCTTGGTTACTCGCCCGTGTTCGCCGAGAGTTAGTGGAACCTGTCTTCAGCCGCTCGTACCGAACGCCATCCACCTGTTTTTAGTATGACGGCCTGGGTTAAACTGCGGTGGCGTGCAACGTGGGCGAACCAAGCAATGCGGAGTCCGAACAATGGGATTCTCGGGGCATGCCCTTCTACGACTTGAATCAACCCACGACACATTGCTGGCCCGAAAAGGCATAAGGAACGTTGCCACCGTAAATTGACAGAAGAAGCGCGGTCAGCAAATGACGAAGCTTTTCCTATCACACGCCAATGTCTGCAACGGGCGGAG
Organism: Achromobacter sp. DH1f; assembly: GCF_000633435.1. Lineage (NCBI taxonomy): Bacteria > Pseudomonadati > Pseudomonadota > Betaproteobacteria > Burkholderiales > Alcaligenaceae > Achromobacter > Achromobacter sp. DH1f. The sequence goes on from NZ_AYMF01000028.1 coordinate 121,383, forward strand.
TATCCAACGGCCAAGGCAGCATCCTGAGGCCGCGGTAGTTCCGAGCGGACCTAGGAGCGAGACGCCGATGAGCGGCGGGGATGGGTCGGAAATGCTCAGCCGACAGACGACCACTACTGACCAAGAGCTTCCGATCGCAAGCGACGGCTTTCAAATGGTGGCTTGATATAGATAGCGAGTAACGCATCTCCTGCGTCGCTCCCGCCATTCCCACAACGCCGTTGATGTTAATCCACAAATTATGAAAGCTCGCAATCCGTGCTTCGTTGATCAACAGCGCTACGAATTGCTTTGGCACAATCTGAAGAAACTCTTCGATCAGCCAACGATACTTATTGCCAATCAAGCTCGAAAACCGCTGTGGCTTGTATCTGACGATAGAGTCCAGCTAGAAGATCACTGCGTAAATCGATGCAGGCTGTCCTAAAACTTCAGATTCTGGATAGAGATAATACCAATACCCCCGGGGAGAAGCGGAGGATGAACGATCTGCCTCAGAGCACCGCGTTGGCTCGAAAGTCTACTGAGAAAACTCACAATCGAAAACTTCGCCAAGGTATTCTCAAGATAGTGAAAACCAGCTTGCGCTGGAGCAACAATGCGCAGCTTCCCACCCAATTAAAATGGCATGATTGACGCTTCCGAAGCCTTCACATCTGCTGATTCGAGCTACAGTAAGTGCCACATATCTCCAGATTTACCTATCGAAGCGCGCTTCTCCATCGCTGAGGCGTCGACCTTGCAGAAGCGCAACGGCGCATCGTCGGCAGTACAGGACGCCCTGCGCAAACTTACCATATGGGACAGCAAGGGCTTGCTCGATAAGTCCGCGGAGTTCCTTCCGGCGGCGAAACGGATCGGGGTGCCGAGTGCGTCACAAAGGGCTGGGAAAATCTGCAACTTGGGAGGTGTAATAGCCGTCCTCGTTGGCAAGGTCTGCGGCACATTTCTCTTGGTTAGCAATTAGAAAACTGTCGCGATCAGCACCCTCGGCCACGGCTGCCACAAGCCAGCGAGGCGGACGGCCTCTTCCCGCCCATGATTCACCCGTGCCCGGGTGGCGATATTTTGGTGCCACTTTCGTTTTAGGGCCCGTTCGAGTTCGATTCAGCGGCTTCAGTACCGTTCGTGACGTGCTAAATAGCGAACGCAGCTCACGTGGCGTTAACCGGTGCTTGTGCAGCAGTTCCGCAACAATCTCTAGAGCCTCTATTCTTCCGACTCGACGCAGATTCTTGATCCGCCGATTAAGTGCTTCGAGCTGCCGAATTTGATCAAGAATTTCGTTTAGCTCATCTTGCGTCATATCCAAGTCCTCAATGGTGCCGCTATGCGACCACCATCCTCATGAAGGTTATTCTCCCAAGTGATTAGCGTAGCATTGAAGTAGTCTTTGCCGCTCGGCCAGGCCCCGAAAAACCCCAATAGCGGCGCTACTGGATCAAACGGCGTAAAGAGCCTTGTAGAACACATCCTAGCTGCACGGCATATTCTGTCCGCCGGTACTCACTCTGCGGATCCTCATCGCGATAAGCCGCGGATCGCCCGGTGAGCAACGAGAAAGCTGCTGGATCCGTGCATCGTATCTTTCACCACGCTAGCTTAAAGCGAGCTTCACAATACGAAGTCGTTCAAATGCGGTCATGCTTTTAAACATGCCGAGATGAAAGGTAGGTGGACTGTTGGAGCAATAGTTACCTAGCAGCTATCCGTTGCATATAAGACGAATCTGAAAATTTTCTAACATCCCCAACGCAAACACCCGCCGACTTTCGCGTGGCGGGTTTTGCTAGGCGGACTTCTGATAACGTCGCCCATTCGTACCTGTAGCGATCGTTTTCGGCTAAGTCAAGCCCTATGGCATGAATCCTCCGTCGCGTAGGAAGTGCGTACGCAACCTCGACCGCGTGCGCGGCCTGCTCCACCAAATAAACCGGCACTTCGCCCGGCTTCTTCTTTCGAGTGCCGCGAAGCAAGTCCGCGATGCTGATCCTGGCCCGACCGGCGCTTCAGGGTCTGTAGTCAACCCGAAGTGCCATTTGCTCAAGCTTCGGAATCTAGTTCGCATAGTAGTCGCTCCGCACCAGGTAGAGTCGCAGGTCCGTCGTAAGGCTGCGCATTGCCAGGAAATCGGCCGGATGCGAAAACAGGATACGCGGCGCCGCCTGCCACTCCTGATGGCCCTCCCGCTGCCGCTGTGTTTGCATTAAGATCCGCGCTAACTATACTTGACGCGGAGTAGGATGGTGAAACGCAGCGGCCATAACCCCTTTTCAAGCAGCTTGCGAGCTGTGCCGACCTCGGCGGCGCGTGCCATGATGGTCTGCGGCCAGCTAGCCGTAGCCGCTCGTCGCCAACCGCATACGCCAGCGCCACAGCCATACGGGGAAACGCTGTCGAGCGCTGATCGGTCGTGCGGCCTCCGACATTTTGTAGATCGGGTATCCGGGTTCCCGCTCCCGATCGCCAAGGGCATTCCGTTGCCAGGCATGAAACTGGGCACGCGCATCGGCATCATCCCGGGCACAGCTGCGCCATTGGCTTAGGAACTATGCTGCTGCAGCGTCGGCTAGCAGACTGACCAAGCGCTTACCCACCAACCGGTCCAGGACCTCCGATCCGTCAGTATCGGCAGGGCGCGTAGTTCCCGAACAGGGAGCCAGCATTCTTCGACTCGCTCAAGTGAAGGGTGACCGACGGCGCCCGCGCGCACGACGCCGCTTATGCAATATGCGTGGCCCGCCATTTGCACTGCCCACTCGCCCAAACCGTTCGCGTCGTTGCCTGCAAAGCCGTCCTTGCGGCCAATTACCTGGCCAGCGACGTGCCACAGGTTCGCGTTGCCAACTCGCCAGCATACACGCGTGCCGCCGCCTCTGCGTCACAGCCGCATAAGGGAAGGGGCAGTCGCATATCCCTTGCACAACACAGTTTTGGGGGCTTGAAGTGGCCTAAGATGCAACACATCCTCCGTCCGTGCGCATGCCACAACATCTTATTGATCCAGGCACGCCCGCCTTAATCCCAGCGAATGTGTTGCACATCCAGGATGCGTTTATCGAACGGTCCCACATAGCGATCATCAGGCACTCGCCTTCGGCGATCAGCCCCTTCAGGGTGGGGAGCCCCTAACGATGCAGACAGCCAAGCAATCCGAGAAAGCAGGCGGCCACCTCGGTCTGCCGGGTTGCCCGGTGCTGGCGCGCCTTCTGACGCGGCAACTCTGCTGCGCGCTTCTTGGCCCAGGCGCGTTTTTCTTACGCAGTCCAAGGCTTGAGCTCGTCTCCGTAACACTGCCCCTCGCCGTCCCCCATCCCAGGCCATGACCCAACCGCGCATACCGTCCTTAGGTACGCTCTGTTCTTGCTGCAATCGTCCGCAATGGTTGCGCACCGCGCGGACGCGTTCGCTGGGGAAAAGATCTCCCACCAGAACGCCAGAGGTCCACCCGAAGACGCTAAACGCTTGCATTTTCGCCCCCCTTGCCTTGCGCTTCACGCAGGCCACCCGCGACGATAAGCATTTTCACACCGTGTTGCGTATAGAAGAACGGCAATCAATTCGTAGCCCACATTCTTCACATTGAAGTGCTTAGCTAGCACTTCATCGCAGATCAGCATGCGGATGACCGAGTCGGGCTCCTCGTACTCGGCCAGCCGCTTCTCCCGATTAGATGGAGCTGTGTTGTCGCTTTACGTTGCCGCCATCACCCCGGTCTCGTTAAACCGGCGGCATAGGCTCTTAACAGTGCGCAATAGTCAGGTCGAAGAAAATTGTCCTGCGCCGTTCGCCGTGGCGGATCCACTCCGATACCACGTCGCCAACAGTGCCCATGCCGCGCTCGGCAGCTCCTGCGACAGCCCCCCTAGACGTTTGCGTCTCGTTCCATTTTGATCCGCTTGCCGCTCAAAGGACGCATCAGAACCAGCATCCCCTGCTGCGTCAGATCGTTCGTGGCGACGGCTTCAACCAGGTACATGTAGAGCTCTCCCCCCCCCCGGCGGAAGCGGCGTGGCCGAGAGCACGATCACCGATCCGAACACGTCTCACTTTGTTGGCTGGCATCGCGTGACTCCTTTTTAAGCGGCTTGGATAGGGATCGGGCCACGGATGGGGCTACTTGGGAGGCTTGCGGTACGAAATGAATCTCCAGGGCATGGCACGCCGTTCCAGAAAATCGAGGGAGCCGATCAGCTCGACGCCGATAACCGACAGCAGCAGCGCGCCAAAGACCCGTGGCGTGTCGAACTGTCCCTGCGCCACGAGAATCACGTGGCCCAGGCCGGTGTGTGAGGCGACGAATTCGCTGGCGATGGCACCCAACATGGCCACGTTCAAGACCGCACCTAGATCGCGTAGGAGCAGCCACAAGGCACGGATGTTCTCGCTTGTGGCCTAGGGAGGGGCCGATCGGCCGCCCTGGACGCGCCTTCAAACGCACCTTGAATCCGAATCGCTTGAAGTGATCCAGGGCCAGCTGCAGCTCTTTGGCGCTAATCTATAAGCAGGAGTCCTTCTTGCCGCCTGTGACCGCCAGCGAGGCTGCAGGACAGGTTTCCTTTTCCAGCTTCAGTTCCCGCTGGGCCACGTGCACAAGACGAATTGGGCGTTGGCGTTTTTGACCATGCGCAGATGTCGTCGCCATGGCGGATCAGCCTTCTTTAATCGCTGTAAACGTGACGCCATCGCGCCGGGCGCTGCGGCTGCCGGCGCACCAAGTCAGCCATTTGGCCAACGCATCATCGGCTTCCCGCTGGGTCTCGGCCTCCGGGACGCCAGGCACCAGCAGAAGACCTACGCCCTTGCAGCGCCCATGCCGCGCCAGGACCTCCAGCCGGCATCGCAGCGCGTGCTTCGGCCCGCGGGCAATAACGATTGGCCCGAGGTCATCAACTTGGTCAACGGTCTCCTGGTCCCCGATCTCGATGACACCACTGGCCCAGCACCAAGCCACCTGCGGCGTCATGTCGTAATAATCCTTGCCGCCACACCGCGGGCAGCACAGGTTATAGCTCTGGATAGAAGGGATGGAGCGGCTGGGCTTGGCCCGTTTGATACGATCGGACTCCAAATGTACATTGCGGCAGCGCGTGCAACTCGCCACGCGGTTATTCTGTTTCATGGGAATACCTATGCTTAAAAATTGGGAGTCGAGGAGTGAACGACTCCGGTGTATTGATAAAGGGCCAAGTCTGTTAATCTTGAGAAGTAAGCACAAAAAAGGGGGGGCCTTGGAAGACGATCTAAATTGCCGTAAAAGACCATTGACAGTCGAGCCACCTCTGACGCGTCTCCGTCAATCAGCTTCGAATTGTTCTTTTCATCGCAACAGCCATGACCTGAGCGCTGATCTTTACGATGCGACTATCGATGTGGGGTCTCCCCGGAGGTGGGCCGCTTCATTGCCCGCTGGGTGGGAACCGTTCGGTATGAGCTCTACGCGACCAAGCAGTACGTCGCTAGGCATGGGAATCCTAAAGGCCCTCATGACGTGCGCTCGCACTAGTGCATTTCGGCAACGCTGCCGGCCAGCCAAGCAAGGAAGGAAGGAAGGTTCTATTGAAGGGGGAAGAGCGGATCGAGGTTAATCCGCAGCCTTTCATGACGGTGAACAGTCAGTTGGTCATCAGGCAGCTGTTAGCAGTACACGCCGGTATCGTAAAACGGATCAGCCTGTGCGCACAATGCCTGATCACTGCGAACGCCGTGGTGCCCATCCTGCCCGATTGGGGAGTTTCACCCCAAGAGCCTGCAAATCATCACGGCGCCAAGCTTCATTCCTGCACGTGTTCGCGCCCTGGTCGAGTCTCTTGTGGCTCGACCGATTCCCTAGCCCTCGGCGTCAACCAACGTCTCCGGGCTTCGTGCCAAGAGCTTGGCACGCTCATTGTTTCGAATATGGAAACCAAGTTCACATTCGCGGACGATTCACCATGCAAAGCCCTTTTATATTTGCTTCAGATTTGCGCTTCCTCCAGCCTTCAGAGGATAAATCATCCAACGCGCTTCACCTGAGTTTTCCCAGAAATGGCTTATCGATGAGAATTTTTGACTACAACGGGGGCGCGCCTTGACGGTCATTCGAACCGTAGTGCCTATACCACTGCGCGAAAGGCGTATTTATGTCCGCAACAAACTGCGGGGTTGTGTACCTTGGGTTTGGCAAGGTCGAAGTCCAAGCCATCAACTATCCAAAGATGCGGGATCCTCGTGGCCGCAAAATCGAGCACGGGGTGATTCCGAAAGGAGTTTCCACCGATATCTGCGGTTCAGACCAGAGCATTGTACGTGGTCGTACTACTGCGCAAGTTGGGCTGGTCCTGGGCCACGAGATCACCGGAGGCCCTGTGGAATTATCGCCTGCACCCGGAGCTGCTTGCCCCGGCGCCTGCGATGAGCCTGCGCAGCCTGCTGCACCCGAACCATATATGGCAGATAGACGCCTCGCGTTGCGTCCTTTTCTACCTGCCACGCGCGTCTAGGGGCGACAACGGTCTACGCATCATGGACTACACCGACTTCTACCAGAACAAGCCGGCCTACATCATAAATGTCATCAATGAGCGCTGTGGCGCTACATGGTGAACGATCACACCAGCGGCTGCCCTATTCCACGTACTTCACGAGCGGGGAGAACGCCACCAACCTGGTTGACACGTCCTAATCGAAGCGATGCATCGCCGCGAAGGTTAAGCCATGTTCGGCGTTCCCCTCATGGTGATGCTCGACCCAGGATCGGCCATCACCAGCGCCATCTTCAAGAATCTGTGCAGGGCGCTGCGCCTCCACGTCCAGATCAACAAGCCCAACAATCCGCGCGTCAAGGGCTAGGTCGAGAAAGGCCAGGCCATCACCGAGCGCGATTTCGAGTACACCCTGCGGCTGCTGCCGTCGGACAAGGTCGACAGCCTGGAGAAGATCAATGCGCTGGTCGCGCGCTGGCGCCGTTACTTCAATGGCTCACGAATTCACACACGCGCGGGGCGTGCACGCGATTCGGCCAGTCTGCACATCACGCCCGAACAGTTGGCGACGCCGCCAGCACAGGAGCTTCTGCGGTCGCTCGGGCCCAGCGCACCCGAATTGCGTGTGGTTTCCAAGCACTTGCGCGTCAGCTATCGAGGTTCGGACTACGACGTTTCGACGGTCCCAGGCGTCGGCGAGAAGCTGCTGATCTGCGCAAACCCCTGGGCGCGGGACACCGTTCAGGTGGTCATGAGCGATGGCGCAGGCCACGAAGCTTGCCAGGTCGTGCAACGCGTCACCTACGACCAATTCGGAATGGTCGCCGATGCGCCCGTACTCGGCGAGAGCTATGCCCGTCACGCCGACACGCCCGCGCAGACCAAAGCGAAGGCCCTGGGGCTGATGGCGACAGGCACCTCCACCGAGACCGAAGCCAAAGCGGCGCGCAGGGCCGACACAGTCGCCCTCGGCGGGCAGATCGACCCGTTCACCCACATTGACCAAGCACTAGAGCATGTGCCCGCCACGATGCCGCGTCGCAGCCGGGATTCGACCTGGTCGCTCCGACGAGGCAACTGCCGCCGCTTTCGCTCACCCGCATCGGCCCGATCGATGTATGACCCCGCCGCTCCACATCACGCGATAAGGGGCCGCGCACGGCTATATACGCAGAACGTCCCAACCTGGCCAGGCGGGCTTAGATCGACCCCAGATTTTTTTTCGAGGTGCACGCTTTCTTGAACTCCTTGCCCTTGTAGGGCGCTCCGGTAAGCGCCAGGAGCCAGAAATGACCATGCCCCCCGACGATAAGCCGTCCGTACGATGCCGCTACAAGTCCCTGCAGGAGATGGCCGAGTTGTTCGGCATATTCCTGATCGAGCGCCTTCAGCTTACTGCCGAGGACGCGGCCATACTCGGCGATGACTTGGTCGACCTGGTGCACCGCCATTACAGCGGCCAGAGCCTGTATTTCCCCAAGGACTGCGGCTATGTCCGGCTGGAGCACGACACCTACGTCTGGCAGCACCTTCGCGGCGGCAACGCGTCGGAGATAGCCGCGCACTTGGGCGTACGCTACATGTATGTCTATCAGCGCTACCGCGTCATGCTGGCCGAGTCTCGTCGCCGCACCCAGCCCCAACTTCCTGGAATCGCTTCGCCCGAAGGTGAAGATCAATAGCCTAACGCAACCCTCAAAAACGGAGCTTCTATCCATGAGAGCAGCACTTTCGAGCCTCTATATGCGCCTGCTCTTGAAACTGATCAGGCCCGCCCTCGAGGCGGACCGGCAGGAGCGTCTTAGCAGGCCTTGCGGCCCGCTATACCTGGGCTCTATTGCGCACGACCCGGCGCGCGTTGCGCCGCAACCGGGCAAGAAATCGCCTTGAGAATCTCATCTATCATGCTCTTCAGGGCAATCTGAACATTCCTGCGATCGTCAATTCGAGAAAGGGATTCCTCAACCATAGTGGCCAACCATGAGGCACTTGGATATCTGAGAGCTCAAGCTGTGCGATGACCGCCAAGAAAATTATTCGATATGCTTCCCAAATATCCCGTTCAGCGGTCGCGATCGATCAAGCCACAGCAACCGATTGTTGATTGCCTCAAGCGTCAGAGGTGGCACGTCTATCAATAGTTTTTCACGGCTATTCGGGTCGTCTTCCAAGGCTGACCCTGAGGTTTCCCCACGGATTTCCAGGGAAACTCATTCTGAATCAATGGTTTGTTGTGCGCGACAGAGTCAAGCGGTTGGTTTGTAGGTGATCAGGACGTGCATGGCGCCAATCCTATACCCTTCATCAGGCGACCAAACCGTTTGAAGGAAGACAGGCCATGCGCGCAGTCGGAGTATTGCAGAAACTGCTCCAGGATTCGATCCCCAGCCCGACTCCGCGCGCTAATAAGCACGGTGCGAAGTGCGATGCCAACGCGACGGTTGACGCTCAGCAGACTGGCGCGCGGCCTGCCGACTGGGCAGGCGATATGGCATCGGGTCAAGCGCGTGGACAGACTTCTTGGCAACCGTCATCTGCATGATGAGCGTCCCATGTTCTATCAGCTGCTTTGCGAGCAGTTCATGGCCAAGGATAAGCGTCCGCTGATCCTTGTGGATTGGTCTGATTTGAAGGCGGATCGGAGCTGGCTCGTGTTGCGTGCGGCACTATGGATAGGCAGCGCTGCCGTACCCATCTACGAGAGCGTGCATCCCTTGCGCGATCAGAACTCTCGTCAAGCGTTGAGCGGTCGTTTCTGACCAAGCGCAAGTCCTTATTGCCTGAAGGTCAACAGCCGATTGTCGTGACCGATGCGGGGTTCCGTGGGCCTTGGTTTGCCTACCTCAATCAACTGGGCTGGCACTGGGTAGGTCGCATCCGTGGACGCACGTTTCTTCGTTCAGGGAATGAGCCGTGGCGGCGATGTACGGCCGATTACGCTCATGCGAACGCTCGCCCCAAAGACCTGGGCGAGCAAGAAATGATCCGTTCTTGCCCGGTGCAAACCCGGCTCGTGCTGTATCGAAAGCCGCCACAACAACGCCCCACCCTGACGCAGTTCAAACAACGCAAGCGCAGCAGCCAAAGCGAGGTCTGCGCCAGGCGGGAAAGCGAACCGTGGTTACTGTGCGCATCGCCGTCGCTGACTGACGCGAATGCGTGCGAGATTGTTCAGGTCTACCGCAAGCGCATGAGCATCGAATGCACCTTCCGAAACTTGAAATCCCATCAGTTCGGGTTCTCCTTCGAAGACAGCCAAACCGCGAGTGCTGCACGCCTGCAGATCTTGCTGTTGATCCACGCGTTGGTGACGTTCCTGCTGTGGCTTGTGGGCAAGCTGGCCGAAAGCCAGAAACTAAGGCCGGCCTATGAATCCAACAATCGGTCAGACCGGCCGAATATCTCACTGCTTACGCGGGGGGTCATGGTCTATGCCGAACGGGTGCTGGTCCTGAATGAAGCATCGGTGCTTGGGCTCCTGCAAACACCGCTGCAAACTACTGAATCCACTGGGGAGCGGCGATGAATTCGTGGGGAAACCTCAAAGGCTGACGCCATCTTTTGAATGGGATTTCAAGATTAACAGGGTTGGCCCTTTCTCAAGAACCGGATTCATCCACTTATCGAATCCCCATTTTCAATAATAGGTATTCCCATTAAACAGAATGATCACCTTGCGAAGTGCACGCGCTGCCGCAACGCGCAGTTGTAATCTGATCGCATCGAATGGGCAAGGCGTAGCCGCTCCATCCCTTCCTTCCAGAACTACGAGCGGTGCTGGCCGCGCTATAGCGGCAAGGATCATTACGGCATGACGCCGCAGACTGCGTGGCACTAGGCGAGTGGCGGCATCGAGATCGGCGACCAGGGGCCAGCCGGCCATGTCGACTGGCCTCAGGCCAATCGACATGGCCCGCTGGCCGAATTACGCGCTGCGGAGCCAACTGAGGGTTCTCGCGCGACATGGGTGCAGCTCTCTCCTATCGAAGTCGTGCACGAGGTGCGCGACTCTGTTCAGCGCCGGCGAGGGGATCGGCCACGACGGCCGCTTCCATTCCGCACATTTCTTCGAACTCGCGGATCAGCCTGTGGCGTCACGGCGGCCGTGGATGAAGAGACCTGGGCCAGGCTGCCAGAGGCCGTTCGCCGCCAGGGCACTAACGTCTTTTTCGTAAAGACGCTGGTGGAATACGGGCGCACGGGTCCGGCGACGTGAGCCGGAACAAAGCGATGCCGAAGACCATGCGGAAATCACAACGCCCTCTCGCGCTGCGGGCTCGTGACGCACGGACAGAGCAGGAAAGCCGGAGGTCCGCATCGAAGCGCTGCAACGCCTCCTGCCTTGGACGGCGGAGAATCTACTGCTGCTACCCGTCTCGTAAATGCTATCCTTGCTGCAATATGAAGGAGAAGGCAACGAATGGCTCGTCGGGGTGCGGGCCTTTCTGACTGGCGCCATGTGGGTCCGCATCCTGGCCATCTTCCTGATGTACGTACAGCTACGGCCGTACTGCGCGCCTACTTAAAGTAGCGCCTGCCAGCGCACCGACACAATTGCGCGAACCAGGACACATAGCATCCAGACACGCCTTGGCTAAGTCAATTGGATTGCCCCGGAGCGATTCCGCGGAAGGGCCGAGCTGGACCTGCGGCATAACACGGCCCTAGACGCGCGCAAGCGCAAAACAGAAACCCATCGGCGATCTACGCCCCCCCCTTTTGCCCTGCCCGCACACTTACCAGGCTAGCGCGCAAGCCACAAACAGGGACGTGCAGACAGTTGCGGACCTGATCGACATCGAGCCCCAAACCCTCGACAGACAAGGACAGTGCAGTTTCCCCAAACGTAGCTACTCGAGGCCGCGAACTACGTACTGCTTATCTGCCTGCTGAGCTTCCTCTCGGTCATGGTGCAGCGACCAGAACCGCTCCTGGAATCGCTGCAGGCAAGCGCCTTCACGAACAGCGTCAATTCCGGTTTATGAAAGTGTGTCAGCTAAGGCCTGCAATTCTTCTGGGGATGGCTGACGCCTCAGAAAAGTTCTGGCCGATAGCCGCCGCAAAATGCTCCATCAAGATGCGCTCGATCCCGGTGCTATCCGGCAAGAGGTGGCAAGTAGCCGTCTTAATCGTTCTGGATAGCGGCGGCAGAGCCAGCCGCGCACCTGGAGCGAGAATGAGCCCACTGGCAATGGCGGTAATACTAATCAATATCGCCGCAACTCACCCGACATACCGTGGGCGATCTCCACAACCAATGCCTTTAAGCCGCTACGGCTGACGCAATGTGACGAGCGGGCTTTCAAAGAATATAAGGTTGCGCCCGCATCATTTGTCAAATCAGACCGTCGAGGCTTTTGGGTACTATAAAAGTGGGTTACTGAGGAAATAAACATAACTGACGCCAGAACTAGAGGCATAAACAGCCAAGTCTAAGCAATGCAGAGAACAATCGACTTTATAGAAATACTTCGCGTCTGATACTTTAAGTATTATCCCACTAAGAATCCGTAGCTATAATAAAATTGTAAAAATGTGTCTAAATCAACTTAGGGCCGTGCTGAGTCCCTCCCATATATACGGTCAGGCCCTATATGGAGATGCTTCTCAAAGAACTCATCCGCCGGAACGGGTTTACCCAAAAAAAACCCCTGGAGCAAATCGCAGCCAAGATTGGTAAGAAATCGCTGCTGAGCTGCGGTTTCTACGCCTTCAGCGACGATTTTCAGATTCAACTGGCGGCCAAGTGCTATAATAGTAGCCACAATAGCTTCATCCTCCCGATCGTGCTCCAGCTGATTAATAAAGCCACGGTCAATCTTCAACTCACTGGCGGGCAGTCGTTTAAGGTAAAGCAAGCTGGAGTAGCCAGTTCCAAAATCATCGATAGAAATCGATATGCCCAAGTCTGCAAGCTCATGCAGCACTGCCAAACTCGCCTCAGCATTACGCATTGCAGTAGTTTCTGTGATTTCAATGGTCAAGCATGACGCCGGCAATTGGTATTTTTCGAGCGCGGACCTTACCGATCTCACCAAATCAACTTGGTCCAATTGCATGGCTGATAAGTTTAATGCAACTGTCCATTCGATATATCCCTGCTCACGCCACACGCTCATCTGACGGCAAGCCTCATCTAGCACCCATTGCCCGATCGCGAAAATTAGCCCGGAGCGCTCCGCCAATGGAATAAATTCGCTCGGCCCTACCAGGCCTCGCTTTGGGTGAACCCAACGCAACAACGCTTCGGCACCGACAATAGGACCCGCTGGGGCTTTGAGTTTTGGTTGATAGTGCAATACAAATTCGCCACGTACCTGAGCAAAACGTAAGTCCTGTAGCAACTGTAGTTGGCCACTAACGTTGTCGTTCATTACTGGCTCGAAGTAGCTGTACCCCCTGGAGCGATCGACACGTTTAGCGTGATACATAGCAGCATCGGCATTGATTAGAAGCGTATGGCCATCTTGGCCATGGTTAGGAAAAATCGCAATGCCCACACTAGCCGAAACGCCTACATCTTGGCCATGTATGCGAGTTTGGCTGGAAAGCAAAGTAATGAGTCTTTCGGCGATGGTAGCCCCATCTGAAATATCAATTATGTCGGCCAAAACCACGAATTCATCACCACCTAGGCGAGCAACAGTATCGTAAGGGCGCGTCATCTCCTGGCGGACACTGTCAGCTAATTCGCACAGCAACCTATCACCTATATTGTGACCGTATGCATCGTTCACTGATTTAAATCCATTCAAATCAATGAACAGGAGAGCAAAGCGACCCTGCGATGCTTTAGCGCGCAATATAGATTGACCTATCCGCTCCTCCAAAAGAGTCCGGTTGGCCAAGCCAGTCAGCGCATCGTGCAAAGCGAGATGACGCAGTTCCTGATTAGCCTGCTCCAAAGAGATAGTCAATCCCCTGGTACGTGCTTCCAATCGTGCATCAAGTATAGCGACTACTAAGGCGATCGCTAAAACGCTTAGAGTGACAGCTGTCACACTAAGAGCTAACGAAACAGCATCTATGCCTTCCACAGCAGCCAAGCAGATACTGCCTTCGGCAAACTGTGCGGCGGCCATTCCCGTATAATGCATTCCGACAATTGCAGAACCCATGACCAGGGCAGCACCAAGTCGATACCGCTGAGTGCCGTGACTGCTCACCCGTAGCCGATACGTGATCCAAAGCGCCGCACCTGAAGCGATTACAGCCACGACGAGAGACAGAAAAAAAAGTATAGGTGAGTATACAATTGCTGGGTGCATGCGCATTGCCGACATCCCTAGGTAATGCATAGCGGCAATGCCGCTACCCAATAGTAAGGCAGCGAACACGAGAAGCTTATAAGTAAAATGACGCCTGGTAACAACCCACAACGCGAAAACTGAACAGACTACAGAGAGAACTAAAGACAGCACTGTCAGCGGCACATCGTAGCCCAACGGTATAGGAAGACTGAAGGCAAGCATACCGACAAAGTGCATGGACCAGATCCCGAGCCCCATGGCAAATGCTCCGCCAAACAACCAGATACCGGAACTTAAGCCTGCTGTTGACTTAACTCGATTAGCCATCCCTAAAGCGGTATATGCCGCTAAAATAGCAACACCGAGTGATACCACTACCAGCGCGGGGTCGTAGTGCCCTACAAGCATCGAAAAACTCCAGGCAATAACATTTGAAGAAGCGGTCTAGACGCGGTACAGCCTGCAAAGATTCAGCAAGGTCCGCTTACTGCACCGCCGAAGCAGGAACATTATTGAGCTTGAAAAGCGAGACAGCCTCTGCCAGATGTTCCGCCTGGCGGCTCAGGTTGATTGCTGCGGCCGCACTTTGTTCGACCATCGCAGCATTTTGATGTGTTGAATTATCTATTTTGTATATTGCTTCGCCGATTTGAACTATGCCAGCGCTCTGATGCATGCAGGCTGCGTTAATTTCTCCGACAATACGTGTCAAGCGATGCACTGACTCCAATATGCATTTCATCGTCCTGCCGGCCTGATCGACCAACGCCCCTCCCTGTTCAACTTGCGCTGCGCTAGCTGCGACTAAGTGTTTAATCTCGTTGGCTGCCCGAGCGCTACGTTGCGACAGAGTCCTTACCTCGGTAGCCACAACTGCGAAACCTCGGCCATGTTCGCCCGCGCGAACCGCCTCGATAGCAGCGTTTAGTGCAAGAATGTTGGTTTGAAATGCAATGGCATCGATGGTAGCAACAATTTCGGTTACTCGTTTAGCGCTACCTTCAATGCCGCGCATTTTATGAACGACTTCCGAAACAGACAGCTCCCCCTGTTCGGCAACGCTAGCAGCATCGCAGGCAAGATGATGCGCTTGCTGCGCGTGGTTCGCGTTCGCTTGTACAGTAACCTCGAAGTCGTTCATAGTGGATGTGGTTTGGTGCAGCGCACTCACCTGGAGTTCTGTGCGCTCACTTAGGTCGCGATTGCCCGCGGCTATCTGGGCAGATCCTGTTACAATAGCCTCCGAAGCTTCTTGAACCTGAGAAACAAGCGTTGCTAGACTGCTCTGCATCATTGCTAGCGAAGAGAAAACACTATTATCAGTTGCGTCCTTTGCTCCAGCTAAAGGCCTCAAATCACCTTGAGCTACTCGTTTAGCTGCTTGACTCAGTACGATGGGCTCTGCGCCGAGCGCCCGTAAAAGCGATCGAGTGATTATTAACCCTGAACCACACGCAACCAAAATCGAAAATACACAAAATCCAATTAGTATTTGGCGTTGCTCTGTGTAATTTATCGTCGTATTTTCGGTTAGCCTTAAAGCCTCCCTCTCCACAAGGCGAGCATAATCCTGTGTTGCCGAGGCTAACTCCGCCAAAAGCGGTCGGCATTCCTCGTTCATAATCTTAATCGCCTCCTCGCGCTGCCCCCTCAAGGCCAGGGCAACAATGCGTTGTGCCACAGGACCGTATCGCGACTCCACACTACTGATCTTGGCAATCAATTCGCGAGACTCATCGCTAATGTCTATTGCCTCAGCAGTAAGCTCCGTTAGCTCAGCTAGGTAAGTACGCACAGCGCGGTCCGCATCCATGACGCGACTCTTCTCATTTTCGAGATCATCTGCTCGTGTCAACAACACCATATTACGCGCAGCTATAGCGCGTGCGCCGACTGCCTCGCCGATTTTTGCCGCAGTCGAGGCTTGCGCATACACTCCGTTTATAAAAACAATAAAATGACCGTTAGCCGCGTGTAAAGCGTAGAGCGACAAAGCTGACACACCAACTACCATAGCTGCCAATACCCCGAAGGCAACACTCAACCGCGCGCGGACGGACCAAGTTCCGAGCTTCATAGTAATAACCCTAGAAAAGAAAGCTACCCATAATATCGGCAAATAAACCAACTCTAACCGCGGATATAGAGACTAAAAAATATACAGTTAAATCGAAGGAGAACATCAAAAACAGCGACTTATTTTGGCGATAATTTGTATTATTTTAACTTATTACGATGCAAATAAAAGCCATTTATTTGATATAAATCGTTAATTACTGAATCACATAGATACATAAAACCGATTTTTTTGACATAAATAGTCAATTACTGAATTATATGAATATATTTAAAAACAGCATAACGAGACGCACGAGCGGCTATCTTACTCTTCGGGCAACATGAAATAATAGTTTTCCGGGGTATAGCCAACGTCAACATGCGTTGTTCAGAACGACGCGGAACGAAGCATCGGAGGACAAACATTTGTTATATAAAGATACAGCCTCCCCATCCGACGGGAAGCCCGACCAACAGCCCTGCTTGGGCCACAGTTAAAGAAAATGAACACTCGCAATTGTCGTAAAAGCAAGTGAAGCTGGCGCAGCGTGCACGCATTGTGCTGCAGGCCGCTGGCTGGGTACAGAACAAGGTCATCGCCAAGGTTGGGAGTCGGACGCGTGCAGGTGTCGCGTTGGCGAGAGCGCCATGCGCACAATCGAGGCTGGCTTGTATTGAACGCGACTTGCGGCGCGCCGCCGATGACGGTAGACGCAGCGCGATTGGTAGCGCTGACCACACAGACCAAGCCTGCATCCGCTACACACTGGAGTACCCGAAAGATGGCCGCCGAGTTGGGTATGAGCGCCAGCACCGTGATGCGCCATTGGCACACCCACGGTCTGAAGCCGCACATTGTGCGCAGGATCACGCTATCCCGTGACCCACAGTTCGTCCAGAAGCTCAAAGACATCGTGGGGCTGTAAATGTCGCCACCCGAACATGCGCTGGTACTGTGCTGGGACGAGAAGAGCCAGGCGCAGGCGTTGGACCGCACGCAGCCGGGGCTGCTGCTCAAGAAGGGGCGAACAGCCACCATGACCGACGACTACAAGCGCCACGGCACGACCACGATGTTTGCTGCGCCCAACGTGTTGGACGGCAAGATCATCGGTCAGTGCCAGCAGCCCCACACCCACCTCGAGTGGCTGAAATTCCTGCGCCAAATCGATCTTCAGACGCCCAAAGACAAGGCGCTGCATCTGTTCGCCGACAATTACGCCACGCACAAGCATCCAGCAGTACAAGACTGGGTGGCCAAGCTTCCGCACTTCAATATGCACTTTACGCCCACCTCGGCATCGTGGCCGAACATGGTCGAGCGGTTCTTGCGCGATATTACCGCCGATAGGCTGCGCTGCGGCGTGCCTGAACTTTCGGCTGCCATTGATGAGTACGTCGCGCATCAGAAAACTCACCCCAAGCACGTCATTTGGGCCAAGAGCGCTAGCGATATCTTGCAAAAAGTAAATTAAATAGCGCCAATCACCGCTCAAGCTCCAAACAAAATGGAACACTGCACTAGAAAGGTTCTTTCGCCATAAACGGCAGCACTAAACACTGAATTATTTCAGCCCTGTAAAGCTCGAAGCACTCCGATGTTAGGTTACTATATATTTCAAGAAACCAGTGCCCAGCCGCGCAGCAATAGCGGGTGCTTAGTACAAGCAGCGTTTCTTCACTGACCTCTGTTAATTCTAATAATAGTGTTAGCCATCATCACACTATTTGGCACAACCAAATCGTGCCCATCACTATTAATCAGCTGCGTAAAGCCAAGGGAAATTATCTCCACCTTGGCAGTAACAACTCCCAAAGGGGAGTTTAATTGAATTGTATCACCGACGCGCACTTGTCTGTACAGCACCAACGAAAATCCTGCGATTATGTTGCCGAGCGTGGTTTGCGCAGCCATACCAACAACTACAGAGACAACGCTCACTCCTGTCAAAAGGGCTGTCCCTAGCGATCGCAATTCGGGAATTAAATGTGCATATAGAATAAACCCCAGCACGAAGACCAATAACTGAGCAAACTCACTAATAAACTGCAAGGCAGTTGTATCGGAAAGATGCAAGGCTACATGTTTTGCGCTTCTGCGAATAAGCAAGACTACGAATATAACTACACTCAGAATAAGTGCCCCTATCAAAAGAGCCCCTAGAGCGGAGTGTGGTGATAAAGCTAGAACGACATTACCGAATACATAACTCATGGTAAGCACCCGCAATACGATAGAGTCTAAGCCGGCCAGTCACCCTAAGCGCGGCGTACCAAATTTTATAAGGCTAACCCAGCGGTGCCTGGATGCTTGGCATGATCTTACCCCTAGAATATCATAGTGCAACTTTCACGAAGTTAACTGGTTTGAGGGCGTGGGCCCGATGATTCAATGAACAGTGCGAACTATGATGGTTGAACTCCTCCAAATAATATAAATAACAGCTGAATTTCCGCGAAATTAATTTCGGAAGATCAAGTCATCATCACGCAGTCGATCCATAAGCGCCTCGAAATACAATTATTCATCAACTGACCAGGCTCGTATGTTAACGAGCTTGCCGCGCGCACATAGGCCTAGATGAACAACACTCGAGACGAGAATTACGTTATTTTATTCGATGATTGGCTCTAACTTTCCACGCCGAACCGCCGTCCGGTTCAAGAATGACACACGCAATGCCGAAGAACAGCGCGCGCTGGAAAATAACTAGGTTGGCTAAAAGGGGGGAATATACTTTTTTAACAACGACCGCCTTAGATGTATTGGGATCTTGGGGCTACCAGTAGTACACCCAAGCAGGACTGCCACTATCGCCAAGTAATAAAAACCCTCAACAATTCAGGAAAGAACTACGCTCGAGCCCGCCCGCCTACTCAGCTGCAAGCCAGCGGTGAACGCGGGCACGACCGGTCCAAGTTTGCTCATTAGCAGGATACTTGTATTTGGAAATGACAGGGGGAAGCTTTCTTCGCCCCGGTTCTTTCGGCTGCCCCCAATATTCACTTACACCTGTAAAGCCGACACGCAAATCATCAACGAAAATCGCATAGGAACGCATGGTTTTCACGATTTCCTTCACAACCTCTATACGTCTTAAGGCTATAAGTCGAGCCAGTTTCGCTTTCAACTGATTGGTTTTGGCATTGATTGCATAAATGGATTTCTTCATCATAGAATTGATGCAATTTGGTCATAGGTGCCGCTTGTAAATAACTATACATACGCGAGCCTTAAACCAAAAATGATAAAAAAATCCAAAATAGCCTTTTATTTAACCTGAAATTCATTATTAAGTACGTTTTTACCCAGTATTCAACAATAAAATTTACACCCCCTAGCACTTGCAGAAAAATATCGAGCAGCGCACACAAATATCAAACTAGAGAAAAGCATTAGGGAGAACATTAAGAAGACACGTAAAAAACACTACACTCAGACAGATGGGACCTACGGCAAGCTATTGAAATAGCAGCTCAACTACAAAATAGGTCCCCAGACTATACTAAATGCTTGAGCCAAAACTGATGTATAAAAAAACAATGAAAATAGAAGCAGGACAGACAACGCACGGAGTGAACCACGATTCAAGCGTGGAATTGTGCTGGCGCGCTCAACTAGATATAAATTAATAGCTGAATGCCGCTCGACATAATATTTTAGCGAACAGGGCCTGGTGACGAAATGGGGCATTCCCTTATACACAAATGCGGTAACAAGCGCGTATATTGTGCTAGAGGCGACCCGAAAGACCCGACTCGTAGATACCGCTTTTGCCTAATGCTGACTCTATTAAAGAATAACCTTGACGAGCGCAACCACCACTTAGTACACCCATACAGTTTTAGAAATTTATATTCGTGTGTGGACGCTAGCCAAACCTGGCTCTTGAGGGTAATAGGCTACGACCGCTAATGGGGATCAGCAATAGTTAGGTTCAAGACCGATGCGACATTATGTATGGCACGCTGGCGCGGATGCTTTTATTGGAAAAGATATTTATTTATCGCACCCAGATTTTAAATTCGACTAATCCGCGATAGAATTCGACTGACTTACGGTTTACTCCATCAGCAGAATCACCAGATCCAGAGAAGTACATAAACAATACGATTCACGCTTATATTTCAATAACTGGGAAATTTAGCTAGAAATAACTTACAATTTCCTCCGAATTATATATACAGAAAAAATTAATTTCAAGTTAATTTTTCAACACCAACATAAATCTGAACGCAATTAAAAATGCTAAAAAGAATTAACAAAAAACACCTCGTGCTTGGCATGCATATCCATGAGTTGTGCGGTACATGGTTAGAACATCCGTTCTGGAAATCGGATTTCCTGCTTGAAAGCCAAGAAGATCTTACTCAAATATTAAAGAGCTCAGTGCAGCAGTGCTGGATCGATAACTCGAGAGGGCTCGACATACAGGAGGCAGCAGTTTCAATTTCCGACGAACAAGCTTTGGTAGAGGCACAAGATCTTTTCGAGAAATTATATCCACCCCGGGCTGAGATAGAAAAAAATAGCTGTGCTGAAGAGAACCGCGTCGACTATCTTGAGATTATTGATATCCAGTCCGAGCTGGCTAGGGCGGCTTCCATTTGCAGTGACTCCAAAGAAAAAATCATGGCCATGTTTGATGAGTCGAGACTAGGGAAATCGGCCAAAATATTTGAGGCCGAAGGACTGGTATTTGAAATATCAGAATCAATTAAAAGAAATCCAGGCGCCCTGATTAGCCTCGCTCGCATAAAATCGACTGACGAATATACCTACATGCATTCTGTCGCAGTATGCGCATTAATGATTTCTCTCGCACGAGAGTTAAACTTTAATCATGAAGATGTTCAAATCGCTGGACTGGCCGGGCTGCTGCACGACATAGGAAAAGTGTCCGTCCCTTTGTCTATCCTCAACAAATCTGGAAAATTATCTGCTGAAGAATTCGATATTATCCGCGGCCACCCTATAGCCGGATTTAATATATTAAAGGAATGGAAGAACATGCCTCAAAAGGTTCTTGATGCATGCTTACATCACCACGAAAAGATTGATGGATCTGGGTATCCATACAGACTAATTGGCAACGAAATTACTCAGATTTCAAAAATGACTGCCATATGTGATGTATACGATGCCATTACCTCAGACAGGCCGTACAAAAAGGGGTGGGACCCATCCGAAGCTTTGCATAGGATGGCTTGTTGGGGACCAGGTCATTTCGACATGGAAATTTTCCATGCTTTTGTTAAGAGTATTGGTATCTACCCGATTGGCTCGCTTGTCCGCTTAACTTCCGGCAGCATTTGCGTTGTATGTGAACAGGTCCCACGTTCGTTAAAAACTCCAATAGTAAAATTAATTTATTGCACAAAATATGGCAAAAAATTAAATCCTGACATAATTAATCTATCCCAACCTGAGTGCATGGAATCAATTGTATCGAGAGTATCAACGGCGGAATGGGAAGAAATCCTTAAAACGTGATACGGCATCTTCACTGTCTGCGAAATGATAAATTAATGCAGTGCCGTTTTTAGACGTATAATCCCATTTACCTTTCCTAAATACTGATCTGGTAGCGGGTGGCAAGCCGAAGTTCCAGCAGATCGGGCGTTTTACATTGGCTATAGCAGCTGGCGAGCCAATTTCAGCGTACAAATCGCATGCGCTATGCGCAAGTCAACGTGCGGCCGAGCGATTCGATGCCGCTTTCTAACCAAATTGCTGCGTTGCTAGCCTGAGGTATATACCCAGCCTCATTAATTTTAATCAGTGATGCCTTTAGGCGACGCCGCCTCAGATCAGCGCACGTTGCGGACGCAACCCTCAGCGGTATCGCAGCCAGTGCCTCGCGCGCGCAAATTTGCTAAGGCCACGAATGCCCCCCCTGACGGCATTCGTGCGCACTCAGGACATAGCCCCCCTTGATCGCCCAAACGTCTCAGAAATGTCGGATCCCACGCCAGTCGGGCGCCCAATCAGCGAAACCTCGCAGCGTACTCATGACAGCGCATATCCGTACCCTCGCTTTACCCTATTTCGAAACACGCATTCAGGTTGCTGCCATTTTTTCACGCTAAAATTAAAAAGCATCTACAAACCTATATCGAAACTATGGCACGTCCCCGCTAGTTTATTTATATTATCCATAAATAGCTACTTGATTTATCGCATATTTCTTGGAGGGCAAGTTACTAAAACAGATATATATTTCGATATTTTAGATAACTGTTGGTGGTCGGCTAAGCTCGAGTGGAATCACAAATACGTCGTCATAAAATTTCGGTACTATATATTTTCTGACAACAGCGTTGATTGCCTGGATACGCTTGCTTTGAGCTGCTACATCTTAGCTTTCAAATTTTGGGAAGTGCGACACTTATCGCCGACGTACAGTCGTGCTCTAGGGGAGCGTCGTGTTGGATGGCCTTTGGCATATTAGGTATACAGTTGCGGGAAAAGTGTTTGGCGGCGTTCTAGTCATCAAGGATGGAGAAATTTTGGGCGGCGATAACGGATTCATTTTTACCGGTACATTGAGACTACAGGGGAAGGATGTTTTTGGTAAATTACGCCTGCGGCAAATCTTGAAGTCTGTCGAACCCCCAGTACACGGTCTCACCGACTATTCGTTATACTTGACAGGAAGCTTCTCAAAGAGTGGTCTCGACATGGTGGGTAGAATACAGGGCATTTCAGACATCGCACTACGCATTCATGCAGCCCGTTATTTTTGTTAGCGCGATATAGTTAATCGCCAACATCATCGACTCGTCTGGTTTTGAGGTTAGCTACAAAAAGAAGGCAGTCTTTTACTCGAAACCTCGCCTGGCATTCGTTGCGATCCGGACTTGCCTTGCTCAAACGGCTTCTTCTGCCGCTAGACGCAGTCGCCATTCAAGTTGGTGGAACCGGGTACAAGTGGATGAGCTGCGGTGTAGAAATTGACTCGGGTCATGGCACGCGGCACTGCAGGAGCACCTCGGTAATCCATTTACTCAAGGCCTACCCCCTCCAGCCGCGATCTACTTAGGCGCCAGCGCAGCGTAGCAGACCATTTCCGGCGTACGCCCACCGTGCGCTTGGTGCGACCTGCGTTCGTTGCAAAGCTCCAGGTACCCTTACAGGCACACAACGCGCGGCGCTTGCGGTCTGGTAGGCCTTTAGCACCTCCTCGTGCTTCACGCTTCGCCACCGCCTATCGAAGAGGACGTTGTCACGCCATTAGCCTTTGCCATTGGTGCTCAGGCGCGCGCCGATGCGGGGGCCCCACCTCGGCGACGAACTAAGCGCTGCTGAACTGGCTGTCCTGGTCGGTGTGGACCATCTCTGTCGCACCTTAGCGGGCGGCAGTCTCGCGCAGCACCTCGACGCAAAAGTCGGACTCCATCGCGATGGACACGCGATGCGTCAGCACCCGGCGGCTGTGTCAATTCTGCACGGCCACTAGATACACCCAGCCACGAGCCATCCGGATGTAGGTCATGTCCAGCGCCCAGGCCTAAATGAGCCGCTCGACGCTCAGGTCGCAGGTACGGGAACAGCGTACTGGCGCGAGCTTGCGCTGGTTTTGGGCTTATGGTCCAGCACGCAGGCACATGCGCCGCATCAGCGTGTGAACGTGCCGGCGGAAGTGGATCGAGGGTCCTATATAGGTGATCAACAAAAAAACAACGACTAACGGAAAAACATATATTTTGAAATAATTTCAGTATGTTTTAAGCCTTTGTGAATAGCTCGACTCGTCTGATTTACAGGCATCCGCGTAGCACAATCTGGAAAATGTTACGCAGCACGCAACCAAACTTATATTTTGTTGTTTTTTTGGAACAAAACCTTGTCACCCAGACATGATTTTGCAAAATACACATAAAAGTTGCAATCGGTAGTATATTTACATAAACACGTTAACTTTCTAAAAAAATATGAGCAGCATTGAACATAAATATCCGACGAGTCCAGCGGATGTCAACGATGGTTTTTTTAAGCACCATGGTTTTTGGGCTTTGGGAGTTAGAGCCTTTCGGAACCTCAATTTCCAAGCTAAAGCGATTATTATCTCTTCAGTCTTCTTGTTGCCGATGTTATTGCTAGTGAGCTGGCTTTTGCACTACCAATACGAGAGCATTATGAAGGAACGCGAGAACAGTACCCGGCAAAATGTCGAAATAGCCTTCGGATTGCTCCAGTACGCTCATAATCTTGAAGTAGCAGGGACCCTCACGCGTGATGCTGCTCAAGATCTAGCGATTTCGTTAATAAAGCCGCTTCGCTACGACCACGACGAATATTTTTGGATTAACGATGTTCAGCGACGCATGATCATGCATCCGATAAATCCGCAGCTGAACGGCCAAGATATGAGTAACTATATCGATGCAAACGGAATTCACGTGTTCAGAGAGTTTGCGGCTCTCGGAGAGGATGGTGGAACTGGTTTTCTGCGTTATCAGTGGGCCAAGCCCAATCATGCGATCGCAGAGGATAAAATATCCTATGTGCGCGGATTCGCACCATGGGGCTGGGTGATAGGATCGGGAATCTACGTAAGTGATGTTTGGGAATCCTTGCAGTCTCTTATCGGCTGGACTTCGTTAATGATCTCAATAACTCTAGCAATCGGGCTGTACTTATTTTTGAGCTTCTATCACGTCATGAATGGAGGTCTTCAGGAAACGCGCCGCCATCTACGCGCAATGACTACTGGCGATCTAACGACATCCCCCAAACCTTGGGGTAAAGATGAAGCTGCGGATCTGATGTTTGATTTACTAAACATGCAAAACTCTTTGAGAACTATGGTACAGCACGTTCGGCATTCAAGCATTGAAATGCTACATTCTTCGAGAGAAATCGCCAACGGAGCCAGCGACTTATCTAACAGAACCGAACATACAGCAAGTGATCTAGAGGAGTCTGCGGCAGGGATGGAAGAGGTGACAGCCACCATTAGTCAAAATTCGCAGCATACTCAGGAAGCGGAACGAGTGGCGGTCGAAGGAGTTAAGTTAGCGATGGACGGAGGCAATATTATGCGAAACGTCGCAACAACAATAGGTGAAATTTCTGAATCCTCCCAAAAAATTGCCCGAATTGCTGGAACCATTGACGGGATTGCATTCCAAACAAACATATTAGCTTTGAATGCTGCCGTCGAATCTGCCCGTGCAGGAGAACAAGGCCGGGGCTTCGCAGTTGTAGCATCTGAAGTAAGAGTCCTTGCGTTGCGCACAGCAGCCTCTGCTAAGGAGGTCGGAAATTTGATAAATCATAGCGTCTCGAAAGTGATTGAGGGGGTGTCAGTTGTGACCGAAGCAGGAGATCTAATCAGCAAAATGGAGTTAAAGTCTCAAAATATAAAAACCCTGCTAAGTGAAATTGCAAATGGTGCACGAGAACAAGACATCGGAGTTCGGCATATAAGCCAAGCTGTTAACGATCTTGATCGCATGACTCAGCAGAACGCTGCCCTTGCGGAAGAGACGGCAGCGGCGGCACAGGCTCTGGAACAACAGGCTTTTCGGTTAAAGAACGAAGTGGCGCGTTTCATTCTGCCGGTAGAGCTTTCTGCCGGCTAACATCGCGCTTCCAGCCAGAAGGCGAACATCCACCTCTTCTTGGCTTTGACCCTAATCCATTTTTTAGTACCGATCTAAATTAGAGAAATCCGGCATGGTTTCACCATATGGGATAGGAGCCATGCCGTGAAGAGATAGAAATACACCAAAGAGCAAATCGCCTTTGCGCTGAAGCTAGCCGAACTGGGAGAGTCCGTAACCGAGGTCTGCCGCAAGATGGGCGTGAGCGAAGCCAACTTATACAACTGGAAGAAGAAATGCTGCGGGCTTGATCCCTCGGAGTTGCGACGACTTCGCCAGCTTGAAGATGTATGCAATCGACTCAAGCGCCTAGTCGCAGACCTGTCGCAGGACAAGGCGATGTTGCAGGACGTTCTTGCAAAAAGGCTCTGAAGCCTTCGCGGCGCCACGTACTCCTGGATGATCTGATGAAGCGATACGGCGTTGGCGAGACCTAGGCATGCGCCGTAGTCATGCTTTCCCGGTCGTTGTATCGCCTACGAATCGTGCCGACGCGATAGTGGTGCCCTAGCCATGCGAATCCGCGAGATCGCGCCTACGCGGATTCACTACGGATACCGGGGTAATCCCCCCGCAAAAGCGATGAGGTCAGAATTAGAATTTTCTCGTTGAGGAGTTCTACCGCTTGTATCGCGAACAAGGCTTGTCCTTGCGGCTCAAGCACCCCAAACTCAATACGTCGGCGCAACGTCACCAACCCAACGCGGTCGCGCAAATCATCAATGACATCTGGAGCACGGAGTTCGTCATGGTCCAATTGTTCGAAGGTCGCCGCCTGGGTGCATTGCCCCTGGTCGACAATTACACCAGAGAGTGTCTGGCTATCGACATTGGGTAAAACCTTGGGGGTGAAGATGTGGCGGCTACGCTCCGGCGCGTGACTTCGGCCGCCCCGGCAAGCCCGACGGACAATGCTCAGTACGAATTCTTCAATGGCTGTTCAGTCGGGAATGCCGGAACAGCCATTGGTTCTTGTCATTTGCCGATGCCAAGGAGAAAATCGACGCCAAGCGGACGTACTATAACTAGGTACGTCCCAACTCCGCGCTGAATTGGCAGACACCTGCTGACTACGTGCGCCAGCACTTGCACAGCGGCCAAAGTACCAACATCAATGTGACCCTAACCCAGTTTTTAGTACCGATCTAAATTAGAGAAATCCGGCATGATTTCACCATATGGAATAGGAGCCATGCCGTGAAGAGATCGAAATACACCGAAGAGCAAATCGCCTTTGCGCTGAAGCAGGCCGAACTGGGAACGGCCGTACCCGAGGTCTGCCGCAAGATGGGCGTGAGCGAAGCGACCTTCTACAACTGGAAGAAGAAATTCGGCGGGCTTGGCCCCTCGGAGTTGCGACGGCTGCGGCAGCTTGAAGAGGAATGCAATCGCCTTAAGCGCCTGGTCGCGGACCTGTCGCTGGACAAGGCAATGTTGCAGGACGTTCTGGCAAAAAAGCTCTGAAGCCTTCGCGGCGCCGCGTACTCGTGGATGATCTGATGAAGCGCTACGGCGTCGGCGTAACCAAGGCATGCGCCGTAGTCATGATTTCCCGGTCGTTGTATCGCTACGAATCGTGCCGACGCGACAGTGGCGCGCTGGTCATGCGAATCCACGAGATAGCGCATACACGGGTTCATTACGGATACCGCCGTGTACACGTGATGCTGCGCCGCGAAGGCTATCGAGACAATCACAAACGGGTCTACCGTTTGTATCGAGAACAAGGCTTGTCGTTGCGGCACACGCGCCCCAAGCGCAATAAGTCGGCGCAACGTCGCCAACCCAAAGCGGTCGCGCAAGCCATCAATGACATCTGGAGCATGGACTTCGTCATGGACCAATTGTTCGATGGTCGCCGCCTGCGTGCGTTGACTCTGGTCGACAATTACACCAGAGAGTGTCTGGCCATCGACATTGGGCAAAACCTGCGGGGTGACGATGTGGTGGCAACGCTCACGCGCGTATGCGCATTGCGCGGCTTGCCGCGCGTCATCAAAACCGATAACGGCAGCGAGTTCATCTCCAAAGCCATGGACAAATGGGCATACGAAAATGGCGTGGAAATCGACTTCAGCCGGCCCGGTAAGCCGACGGACAATGCGCAGTGCGAATCCTTCAATGGCCGCTTCCGTCAGGAATGCCTGAACAGCCATTGGTTCTTGTCATTTGCTGATGCCAAGGAGAAAATCGACGCCTGGCGGACGTACTATAACGAGGTTCGTCCCCACTCCGCGCTGAAGTGGCAGGCACCTGCTGAATACGCGCGCCAGCACTTGGCCAGCGGCCAAAGTACCAACCTCAATGAGCCGGAAATCTCTACTTCTGATCCGGACTAATTCGGGGTTAGGGTCA